>NZ_WEHX01000100.1 GCF_009183815.1 Sutterella seckii
CGCCCTGGTAGCAATTTTCCCTTTGGCTTAGCGGCTTTGGCGGTAGTTTTTCAAATTTCAGATTCGCGTAGCCCCAAAATCAACCCGAGAACCTAGGATAATAATTTTGATAAATCAATGCTCTGAGGTTATTTGACCGGAGGGGGTGGATAGCTGCAGGTGGGTAGCTTCACGCTTGTGTGTGAGATAGCAGGTTGACTTCAAAAATTAATAATCTAGACTATTAAATAATGACCAACAAATAAAGGACGATTAGGATGTCTCGACTTACAGATGAAGATGCTCGTGAATTTCCGGCGAAAACTGTCGAAGAAGGTGGCGTTTCCCATCTGGGCATCAGCGTTCGTCAGCATGGGTTGATTACCGCGTATGTTATGAGGGACTTGCTGGAACTAATAGCTTGTCCCATTAAGGAAGAGTTGGTTCCAAAAGCGGTTGCAGTGCTTAGTCTGCTTCATGATATTGGCAAACTCAATCCTCTTTTCCTGCAAAAACTGCTCGGCGCTGTCCGTTTTGATGAAAGCATCAGCCGATGGGCGGCGCTGGCGAAAGTCGCCGCGGGGCTTGCGGAGGTTTATCACGCACAGGTGAGCGCTATCGTCCTTAAGGCTTTATCTGCCCCCACAGACTGTGCCAAAGTCGTGGCTGCTCATCATGGAGTCGCGGAAGGGGCGATTAACTCCAAGCTTATAGTGTCGCCCGCTCTGGGTGGTAAAGACTGGGAAGAGGCCAGGGCGAACCTTGCCCGAAGCATGATGGCTGAAGTCGGTATTGAAGAGTGGCCTCAGCGCTCGCGCGCTTCTCGTGATGTGAGGGATGAGCAGCTGCCTTTATGGACGGGGCTGGTGATTTTGTCCGACTGGATCTCGTCCCGTCAGGAAAAAAGCGTTCCCGTCGGTGAAGAGGCTGAAGTAGCTTCGAGACTTCTGGCTGAAGCCGGGTTTTCACATCCCCATCTGAGGACGGATCTGTCCTTTGAGGATTTGTTTGGTTTTCATCCGCGGCCGGTTCAGGAGGCTTTTGTCGGCCTCTATCAAGGCCCCGGGGTTTATGTGCTCGAAGCGCCGACCGGCTGCGGGAAGACTGAAGCTGCGCTTGGGCTTGCCTATGAAGCGCTTCGTCACGGCGATGCAGGCGGTATTTATTTTGCGCTTCCAACCATGCTAACCAGCGACAGACTGCACGACCGCGTGCAGCGGACTGTAGAAAAAATCGCAGGTGATAGGGTGCAGCTCATTCATAGCGGCGCCAAGTCGATCCGCCTGCGGCTGGGCAAGGAAGGCGATGTCGGCGGATCCTGGTTCACGACTTCACGCAGGGCAATGCTTGCGCCTTTCGGCGTTGGCACTGTTGATCAGGCGCTACTGGCGTTCCTAAAGCTTCGGTTTGCGGATCTCCGGCGTGCGGGTCTGCTCGGAAAGGTCGTGATTCTGGATGAGATTCACTCGTACGATGCATATACCAGCGTCCTCATACGAAGGCTCATCAAGACGATAGAGAGAATAGGGGGTACGTGCATTATTCTTAGTGCAACTTTGACCTCCAGGGCAAGGCAGGATCTCCTTGGGCTTGATGAAGACAAGGTTTCACCAAATACCTCACCGATCCAGCTAACAGTAAAAAAGGGAGATGCGATCACTACTCGATCGCTCGAGAGCTCCGAGTCGCGGCAGATTGATGTTCGGCTGCTTGACGCCGGGACGCTTGATCAGGCTCTCGAAGAGGCGCTTCGAAAAGCCCGTGACGGCATGCAGGTTCTGTGGATAGAAAATACCGTGCACACGGCTCAGGAAATTGCCCGGCGGCTTCAGGAAGCGGATGGAACACTTCCTGTAGGACTTCTCCATTCGCAGTTCCGGATGACGGATCGCGAAGCGATTGAAGACCATTGGATACCGCGATTCAGTCCCGAAGGCAATGAACTTCGTTCAACCTCCGGGTGCATCTTGGTGGGAACCCAGGTTCTTGAGCAGAGTCTTGATCTCGATGCGGACTTTCTGATCACGCGGCTAGCCCCTATGGATCTGCTTATTCAGCGTGCAGGTCGACTCTGGCGTCATGTGGGAACAGTCAGACCCGAATCCTGCAGGTCTGCTGAGATGCTTGTACTTGCTTTTGCTGACGGGAGGGCTAAAAGTCAATTGACTGGTGCGGAAGCTCTTTTCGGCGCGAGTGCACGAGTTTATCAGCCTTATCTTCTTTATCGCACAAAGGAGATTCTTGCAGCTCGTCTTCTAAAGGGATGCTGTCTGGAGTTCCCTGCGTGCGTCAGAAGCCTGATCGAAGAGACGTATGACTTGTCTGCACCGATGCCTGAGGAAGCTCTGGATGATGTTATTTTGAAAATGCGTGAAGAGCTGCTTCAGCATATTAAAGAGCTTTCATCGCACGCAACAGGCGTCATGTCTATGACGGGAGTACGTCTCGATGATGAAGATGATGATCCCTGTACGCGTTACATCGACGTGGCGCAAAGAAAAGTACTGATCCTTGAGGAAGGAGAGGTGACCTCTGGACCTGATGATGCTGCAGGCTTAGCCATCTGGGCAGATGCCAGGTGCGTGCGTACTCCGGCGTATCTACTGAAAGATGAGTCCATTTCTTTGAGCGGCCTCTATAGCGAAGCGCCCGTTCTGAAAGCGCTTCGAAAGATGAGGCGTTTTGCGGGTATGCCTATTCTGATTTTGCGCAATGATGGCAGTTTGGTCAATCTTACTGGAGAAATATGTATAAAAATCAAATACTCAAAGGATTATGGTGTTGTACCCATCGTATCAAATTCTCTTTGACATTTTTTGACGCAAGATGAGATAAAGTACTGCGCAAACCAATGCAACCGAAGCGTTAGAGACAGGATTATTTATGGCAGACAGTTTTTCTTTAGTCACGGCCCCCTGGATCAAGGTGGAAAGTTCCCCACGCTTGAGCCTCCAGGATTTTTTCAGTGCTGGGGAGCCGCCGGTGCTTGGCGGCACACCCGCAGAGCGTTTCCTGGCCTTTAGGCTGCTTCTTGCTATTACCCAGGCTGCCGCAGCTCCACAGGACAGCTCAGACCTTGAAGAGCTGACGGCTGATGAGTTGAAGGCTAAAGTCCTCGAGTATCTTGCCGATCATGTCACTTGCTTTGATCTTTATGATCCGGAGCATCCTTTTCTTCAGTATCCGCAGGTAGTGTCCGAAGACAAGTTCATTCCGACGGGGGATCTTTGTTTCGGTGTATGTACAGGCAATGCCACTCTGCTTTTTGATGGTAACAAGACGAAACCGTTGGAAGCGGCAGATGAGGTTTATCTGCTCCTTCAGGTTTTAATCCTGGGGCTTTCGGGAAAAAAGCCGGATGCCAAGATTGTTCTGGCACCGGGATTATCTAAAAAAGCTTCATCTCCGGCATCTCCGTCTCTTGGACGCGGCTGGCTTCACAGCATGCCGATCGGTGAGAACATTTTTGAGACTTTGCGGCTGAATCTTATTTCGGAAGAGGAACTGGGAGAAGATCTCTTTGGCTATCTTTCGAACGGACTGGGAGTTGCCCCCTGGGAAAAAAAGCCCGAGAGTGAGATTGGGCCCGAGGCGGAGGCATATGCGGCGAGCCTTTTCGGAAGACTTATTCCTTTATCCCGCTTCTGCCACATCGTTAATGGCCAGATGCATATGACTTCCGGAATTGCCTATCCGACGATCGAGCATGGCGCCTCGGATCCGAGTGTATCGGTTCGTCTGGTTGATAAGGGCAAGAAGTTTTCCGCTGTGTATGCGGATACCAGCCGGCGTCCCTGGCGACAGGTTAATGCTCTTTTTGGCTTTGCAGATTCACAGGAAGGATGCCGGATCCTGAAGCTGCGCGCGGCAGATGACGGTTTCTGCGGGGTCTGGTGCTTTGGAATAAAGATAAGCGAGCAGGCAGGCGAGCAGTATTTTTCTGGAGCGGACGGTTACGTCGAAGAGTTTTATCGTCTTGATGAAAACCTGGAAGAAAGCGGCTTCAATAATCGATATCTGCATTCTTTAAAAGAAGTCGACCAGATTTCCAAGACTTTGTATGGCTGTGTTTCTAAATATTATGATGAAATGAAGGCTGCAGATATTGGAAAAAAGATGGCCATTTCTGCCCAACAGTCTTTTTGGTCTGCCTGTGATCCATATGGGAGTGCTTTTGTCAAGGCATGCTCGGATGGAACCGTGAGTCAGTTTGTTTCGAGTTTCGCGAAATTTGCAGAAGAGGCATATGAAAATGTTTGCCCTAAAGCGAGGGGCAGACAACTAATGGCATATATAAAGTGTCGCCCGGTTTTGTGGAAATGGATGAATTTTGAAAAGTGAGAATAGACATGGAAAACATTAAAAAGAAAAGCAGCGCGGATAATTTTGTTGATTTTGTCTTCCGGAAGAAATTGGAAGACAAAGGCTTTCGCGCAGATTTTCGTCATGCCCAGAGTCCTGCTCAGGCTTCCCGTGCGTGGCCCTATATTGTGCCTTTTGCAGATATTCAGCGCGAAATCGTTCGATCGGCATATGTGCTGATTGGGGCGTCAATCTGCTTGGAGGATGCCGAAGTCAATGGTTCGTGCGGCATAGGCAGGGCTTTAAGGAAAGTCTGGAGTGATCAGGAGAGGAATTTGGATGATCTCGCGTCGCCGGCAGTAGTGAGGCTCAGGAAGCTGGTGGCGTCAACTGATGCGCTCGGCCTTTGTCTCCAGCTCAGGCCTCTTTTGAGTCTGATTCGTAGCAAAGGAATTCATGACCTCGACTATGCACGGCTTTTAAAAGATATTTTGTATTTTGATCGTGATCCGGATGCTGTTAAGTCTAGATGGATCTCTGAGTTTTACGCTAAACCATCAGAAAAAACAGAGGGCTGATTATGTCGTCTTTTGTTGCTGGAAGAGTCGTTTTAAAACCGGAAGCCGTGTATCGCCTAAAAGTGACGGATCAATATGCGATCCATCGGCTCATGCTGCAGCTTGTGGAGTCTGGAGAAGATGAGCTGGTCGCTCCGGAAATCCGTACTCGAAATCCTCTGGGGCTGCAGTGGGTCGACAGGGGCGAAAGGCTGGAGGGAAGAGTGATTGATTTTTTGACCACGCGCCCGATCAGACTGCCTTCCTTACCGTCAGATATAACGCTCTTATGCCGAGAGCTGCCCAAGCATTTTCTTGAGCATCAGTTTTATCAGTTCCAAATTGTTGTAAATCCGATTTATATGCGGATGAAGCATAGAGTCGCTATTACGGATGAGGAAGAGATTTTAACCTGGTTTGCCTCAAAACTCCGTCATGGTGGAGCTGCATGCGCTCAACTGCAAGTGGATCAAAGAGGACGTGATGTTTTCTGGAAGGACTCTCATCGTGTGGTTTATGCGCGCGCACGAATCAGTGGGGTTCTTAATGTTTTAAATAGGCCCGCTTTTATAGATACCTTTTCTAAAGGCATCGGTAAGGGGCGAGCATTTGGTTTTGGTTTTCTTCAACTCAAAATTATTTAATTTAGGAGACGCATGATGAAAAAGCTTCCTATTATTGAATTTCACATTCTTCAGTCTTTTCCTGTTTCTTGCTTGAATCGCGATGATTTGGGTTCGCCTAAGTCCGCCATTATTGGTGGCGTTGAGCGTGCACGCGTCAGCTCTCAGTGCTGGAAGCGCGCGGTCCGCATGGCACTTCACGAATCAGGGGTTCGACTTGGCATCCGCACGAAAAAAGTAAAAGAAGAGATGGTTAAAGCCATTTCTTTGCTGAGTGAGAATCCGGACGCTGCCGAAAAATGCGCTGAAGCTATTGCAAAATGTCTTTCTGATGATTCGCTGCTTTTCCTGAGTGATCTTGAATATCAGACTTTGGCTGACTATGCACAGAGCAAAAAATTTGAAGCAGGAGATGTAAAGGATAAGGAAGTCTACAAGCTTCTTAAAAAAGCAAAGATTTCTGCCTATGATGGCCTGGATATCGCACTTTTTGGACGCATGGTTGCTAAAGCTACAACGATGAATGTTGAAGCCTCGGTTGCTTTTAGTCATGCTATTTCAACGCACTCCAGTTCGACAGAAGTAGACTTTTTCACTGCACTTGACGATCTTACTGATCATGAAACTGCAACTGGTGCCGGACATATGGGAACGCTGGAATTCAATTCCGCAACCTATTATCGGTATGTGTCTTTGAATCTCAAGCAGCTGGCCGATACTTTAGGAATTGACGATCCCAAGGATTTGCGCGAGCCTGTCGCTGCTTTCATTAAGGCGCTTTATCTGGCAGTTCCTTCTGCCAGACAGGCGACAATGTCGGCCACTAACAGCTGGGATTACGCGAAAGTTTATTTGCGCACTGGCCAGCGTCAGCAGTGTACTTTTGAGCGTCCTGTCCGTGCGCCTCGGGAAGGAGGCTACCTCGCGCCGAGCATTGAGGCTTTGAAGTCAGAGCTTGACAAAAAAGAAATGCAGGCGGGATCGCTTTTCGGCAAAATTGCAGCTTTTGAGTTCGGCGGGGACGAGAAAATGACCATCGATGAGCTCATCGAAAAAGTTCAGAGCCACCTTGGTGAATGATATGGATACTGCAGTCCTTTACCTCCGTCTGGAAGGACCTCTGCAGAGCTGGGGGGACCGGTCTGCTTTCTGGTCCCGCCAGACGTCCTTTTTCCCGACAAAGTCGGGCGTCCTGGGTCTGCTCTTCTGTGCGATGGGGCTTGGCGGCGCTCGTCAAAGTGAACTTGCGGAGTTCGCGCCTTTGCCTATGGCTGCTTACCGTATCGGACCTAAAGGCAAGAACCGCCCTCCCGTCCTGATGGATTTCCATATGGTGGGTGCGCACTATGACGAGTCGGATCCATGGCAGCTCGAGTGCATCCCGAAGACATCTGAAGGGAAAAAGGCCGTCGGTGGAGGCACTCGCCTTACACGACGAGAATATCTACAGGATGGGCGATTCGCAGTTTTGCTGACCATACCTTCTAGTTGGAAAGAAAAAGTCCGGGAAGGACTTGAATCGCCGGTCTGGGATATCTATCTCGGCAGAAAATCTTGTGCACCGGCAGTCCCAGTTTTTGGAGGACTTTTTGCAGATGAGTCATCTGCAAAACAGGCCTTGGAGCGGGAACTTGCGCAGCGAGCTGATGATGGTGAAAGCGCCCCATGGGCAGTGCTTGAGGTACAGCAGGAGACCTCTGAGTCGGATCCTTTGGGCGAAAGCGTTCCTGATGTGCCAATCTGCTTTGGGCCAACTAAGCAATACACCACGCGCAGAGTGAAAGTAGTGTCCCTCATTTAGGGTTTACCCTAATATCTTGTTCTTTAACAATTTATAGTATTATTTTAACAAACAGCTACCATATGTTGCTGTCTTCCCCGCCTCGGCGGGGGTGTTTCTAAGGCCGACCGGCTTTTGAGTTGGGTGGATTCGTCTTCCCCGCCTCGGCGGGGGTGTTTCTAAGGCCGACCGGCTTTTGAGTTGGGTGGATTCGTCTTCCCCGCCTCGGCGGGGGTGTTTCCGGACGCTTTGATCGAAAGTGAACCGTCATAAAGTCTTCCCCGCCTCGGCGGGGGTGTTTCTCGATCGCACTGGCGAGGCCCTTCGCCCACTCTGTCTTCCCCGCCTCGGCGGGGGTGTTTCTTCAGCATTTTTTTCTCCTTTCTGTCACTTGAGGTCTTCCCCGCCTCGGCGGGGGTGTTTCGAATTGAATCTGGTTCCTTGACGAAACACCTAAGTCTTCCCCGCCTCGGCGGGGGGGGTTCTGTAGCCACTGATGTTCGGGCATAAAAAGAGCAGTCTTCCCCGCCTCGGCGGGGGTGTTTCTCTCAAAGAGCTCGGCGGTACGAAGGTACGTCGGTCTTCCCCGCCTCGGCGGGGGTGTTTCTCATAACGGCGTGTACTTCGACGCGTCCTTCGGTCTTCCCCGCCTCGGCGGGGGTGTTTCCCGCTCAAGTCAAAGACACGGGCCCGGCGATGCGTCTTCCCCGCCTCGGCGGGGGTGTTTCTGAAAATTAGCGAAAGAAATAAGGATTGGTTTGGTCTTCCCCGCCTCGGCGGGGGTGTTTCCAGGGCGAAGAACGTCGAGGCGCGCATGTAGACGTCTTCCCCGCCTCGGCGGGGGTGTTTCTTTCATGCATTACTTTAGCTTTTACTTGAACAAGTCTTCCCCGCCTCGGCGGGGGTGTTTCCAGCTTCTTCAACGAGTTTTGAATGCGGAGAAAGTCTTCCCCGCCTCGGCGGGGGTGTTTCTCAGCATCAATCGGAAAATCTCGGCTTGGTTGGGGTATAACTCCCCAACCAGGGGTCAAGCCAGCCTCATCAAGGGCTTGAGAGCGGCTTCAGGAGAATCGTAGAGTCCT
>NZ_WEHX01000101.1 GCF_009183815.1 Sutterella seckii
TCTCTGGCAATCTTGAGCCAGTACGAGATCGTTGATTTGCCGATCGAGTACTGCTCCACGGCTTCAGAGATGCTGAGCTCCTTGCTCAGCAGGCGCGCTGCGACGTTGTCTTTGAACTCCTGCGAATATCGCATGTTTTGCCACTCCATGAAAGGTTGAAAGGGTGGCGAAAGTTAGTATGACATCTAATGCCGCAACCCAACCCATAGAACCGATGCCGGAAAAATGGGACGAGGAATTTGATGTCGTCGTGATCGGCTCTGGATTTGTCGGGCTTGCCGCTGCGATTGAAGCGAAGCTTGCCGGCAAAAGCGTTGCCGTCTTTGAAAAGATGCGCAACCCGGGAGGAAACTCCATCATCAACGGCGGCATCCCGGGCGTTCCCGGCACACCCATGCAGAAGAAGGAAGGGATCGACGACTCTCCCGAACTCATGATGGAAGACATGCTCCGCGAGGGACTCGGCCTCAACCACCCGGACAAGGTGCGAAAGCTCTGCGAAGAGGCGCTTCCCACGTGGCAGTGGACGATCGACGAGCTCGGCGTCGAATGGAACAGAGACCGCGTCTCCCAGGGAGGCGGCCACTCGGTGCCGCGCTGCTCGATCATCAAAAATGGTTCGGGTTCTGGCATTGTTCTGAAGGAAATCGAAAAGCTCAAAACGCTTGGCGTCCCGATCCGCACCCGCGTCCTGATGGAGCGCATCATCCGCGACGCGGACGGCCGCGTCAAAGGCGTCATGGTCCGGGAAGGCTACCGGTTCCCCAATAAGGATTCCGGGAAGACTAAATTCCTCAAGGCTAAGCGCGGACTCGTTCTCGCGCACGGCGGCTTCGGCGCCGACATTCCCTACCGCACGATCTTCGACCCGAAGCTCACGGCCGAGATCGGCACGACCTGCCAGCCGGGGGCAACCTCCGAAGCCTGGCGCGAAGCGGACCGCATCGGCTGCCAGATGATTCAGACCGACTGGATTCAGTGCGCGCCGTAGACCTCGCCCACCGAAAAAGGCATGGGCATTGTGCTCTTCTTTGCTCAGGGCGCGGCAGCGATGTTCGGCGTCTGGGTTGAGGACAAAGGCGGCACGCGCTTCATCAATGAACTCGCCAACCGCAAGGTCCGCGCCGACGCCATCATGACGCTTCTCAACAAAGGCACGAAGTGCTATGCCGTGGCGGATTCGCTCGGCACCGCGCCGATGGAAGTCTCGCAAAGATGCTCGAGCGCGGGTGCGTGAGGAAGTACGAGACGCTCGAGGCGCTCGCTGACGGCGAAACAATCAATCTCGAAGGCCTCAGGGCAAGCATTGCCGAGTGGAACAAGGCCGTGGAAGAAGGAAAGGACGCGCACTACGGACGCTACGTCAACAAGCTCGCGAAGCCCATGTCGCAGGGTCCCTGGTACGTGTCGCAGATGGTCCCCAAGGTCCACCACTGCATGGGCGGAATTTTGACCGACATGGCCGCCCGGCCGATGGACTGCACCGCGAACGAACCGATCCCCGGGCTCTTCGCCGCCGGCGAAGCCACGGGCGGCGTGCACGGCGCCGTTCGTCTCGGCTCCTGCGCCATTACGGACTGCATCGTCTACGGGCGCATTGCCGCAAAGAGCGCTGCTGCCGCCTCTCCGTGAGAATAACGAACGGATAGTTCCCGGCGCGATGCCCGGGAACCTCAACCCGGGGATCGCACCGCTCTTCCCGCGTCACTCCCCTCCCGGCTTCTCTTTCAGGATCGCTCGGGAGGCGTATTGACCCTGTATCGATTGCATAGTCTATAGTTGCGCTACCCGTAATTCATTCTCATTCCCAGGAATGCCAGATTCTCCCCGTAATACACCCTCCTGCCGTCTGCGCTTTGCCGTCACGGGCATGAGCTGCGCTGCGTGCCAGGCGAGGGTTGAAAAAGTTGTCTCCAAGGTCGATGGCGTCGATTCGGTTGCCGTCAACCTGCTTAAGAACTCGATGGAGGTGACCTCGCACTGCGCGTCGCCCGAAGAAAAGGATGCGCTCACGAACCTCATCGAAGCCGCCGTATCCGAGGCGGGCTACGGCGCCGAGCGCACGGACGGCCGGAAGGCTTCTCCCGAAAAAGAGCGCGCGAGCCGCTCGGCCGAAGCTGAAGCCGAGGCCCGCGCCATCCGCACTCGCCTCACCTGGTCGATCGTCTCCCTCGTTCTTCTCATGTATGTGAGCATGGGAACCATGATGGGGCTCCCCGCCCCCGATTGGCTGGGGTCCGATGCTTCGGGCTTGATGCGCGGCATTCTGCAGCTTCTTCTGTCGCTCCCGCCCCTCTTCCTCAACCGGGTGTTCTTTACGAGGGGCCTCAAGGCCCTCGTGATGCGCGCGCCCAACATGGATTCCCTGATCGCTGTGGGTGCAGGGGCGGCATTTCTATACGGCGCCTGGGTGCTGCTTGAAGCCGCCTACTATGCCGGGCTGGGGGGAACCGATCACGCGCTTCACCTCGCGCACGGTCTTTACTTTGAATCCGCCGCCATGATCGTGACGCTCATCACGGTCGGGAAGTGGCTCGAAGCCCGCGCGAAGGGGAAGACCACGGACGCCATCGTACGTCTTGCCGCGCTCGCCCCCAAGACCGCGGTGGTGCTCCGCGACGGGAAGGAATCCACCATTCCTGCGGAGAGCGTTCAGAAGGGCGACACGGTGATTCTCCTCACGGGAAGCACAATTCCGGTCGACGGCACGGTGCTCGAGGGTTCGGGAACCGTAGACGAATCCGCCATGACGGGCGAAAGCATTCCGGTCGAAAAGAAGACGGGAGACACCCTGATGGGCGCCACTCTTGTTTCCTCCGGACGCTTCGTCATGCGCGCCGAGCGCGTGGGGGAAGACACCGCGCTCGCGCAGATCATCCGGCTCGTCGACGAGGCGACTTCGAGCAAGGCCCCGGTCGCGAGGCTTGCTGACCGCGTGGCCGGGATCTTCGTTCCCGTCGTCATCGGCATCGCACTTCTCACGCTCATCGTCTGGCTCCTTCTCGGAGAATCCTTCGGATTCGCGCTCACGTCCGCCATTTCCGTTCTCGTCATTTCCTGCCCCTGCGCGCTCGGCCTTGCGACGCCGACCGCCATCATGGTGGGCACGGGCCAGGGCGCGAAGCGCGGCATTCTCTTCAAATCCGCATCCGCACTTGAACTTCTCGGCCGCGTCAACGCCGCAGTGCTCGACAAAACGGGCACCGTTACGACGGGGAAGCCCGAGGTCACGGGGATTTTGCCCACAGCTCCCGGTCTTGAAACGCCGCTCCTCATCACCGCAGCGTCGCTCGAGTCGGCTTCAGAACATCCGTTGGGCGCCGCCATCGTGCGGGCAGCCAAAGAAAGGAGCCTTCCCGTGCAGCCCGTCGACGACTTCCGTCAGACCGCGGGTCAGGGCATCTCCGCCCGGATCGGCAAGCGCCGCTGGTTTGCCGGAAACGCCCGCATGACGGAGGCCTTCGGCTTCACGCTCCCTGGTACGCTCGAAGCCGCCGCGAAAAAAGCTGCCGAAGACGGCGAAACCCCGCTCTTTATCGGTTCTGAACCGACGGCCGACGCGTCCGGGGCGCTTCTCGGCCTCATCCGCGTTGCCGACCAGGTGAAGCCCGACTCTGCGGCAGCCGTCAAGGCCCTGAAGCAGCTGGGCGTCGCCGTTACGATGCTCACCGGCGACAACCCTGTGACGGCAAAGGCCATTGCCGCACGCACCGGGATTGAGAACGTGATTGCCGGCGTTCTGCCTGCCAGTAAGGCCGAGGAAGTCGAAAAGCTCAAAAATACCGGCGCGCGCGTCCTTATGGTGGGCGACGGCGTCAACGACGCGCCGGCACTTGCCGCGGCCGATGTGGGCGCCGCGATCGGCGCGGGCACCGATGTTGCGATTGCTTCCGCGGGCGTCGTTCTCATGAAGAGCCGGCTCTCCGACGTTGTGGAAGCCATTGAGCTCTCGCGCGCAACCTTGCGCAATATCCGCGAGAATCTCTTCTGGGCATTCATCTACAACGCCGTCGGCATCCCGATCGCAGCCGGGGTCTTCGCCTCTCAGGGCCTGACCCTCTCCCCGATGCTCGGCGCCCTCGCGATGAGCCTCTCCTCCTTCTCGGTCGTCACGAATGCGCTGAGGCTGCGCTTCTTCCGGCCGAAGCTTGCGGGCAGCGATGCTGCTCTCCTTTCAGAACCCCAGTCCGCCGCGCCTGCGGCAAAGGAAAAGAAAATGTCTCAGAAGACCATTCATATCGAAGGCATGCACTGCAGCCACTGCACCTCGGCCGTTGAAAAAGCGCTTCGCGCGCTTCCCGGCATCGACGCAGTTGAAGTGAGTCTTGAGAAGAAGAGCGCCGTCGTTGAGGCCGATCTCTTCGTGACCGATGAAATGCTTAAAGCCACCGTTGAAGGCGCCGGCTTCAAGGTGACCGGGATTGATTGATAGAAACAGTACGCCGCAAACCTCTCTTTTCAAAGAGGGGACAAGGCGTACCCATTTTTGGAACGTGAAGTAACATAGCCATATGCGATCTACTACTTCTTCCTACATCGTCGAACTCCCGCTTCGTGTAAACGATCAGCAAAATCGTTTTCTCGAAAAGGCATTCGAGTTCGGCCGCATGCTCTACAACGCGACGCTCGGGACGGCTCTCGGGCGTCTTCAGCGCATGCGTGAAACGAAGGAGTGGCGGGAAGCACGGGACATGCCGAAAGGCAGAGCCCGCACCAAGGCCTTTACTGCGGTTCACAATGCTTTCGGCTTGAATGAATTCGGCTTGGTAACTATTGCCAACGATCATCGCAAGGCCAGCGGTCGAAACGACATTGGCTCACATGAAGCCCAAAGCATCGGCAAGACCGTCTGGCGGGCTTTGAAGCGCTACATGTTCCAGCAAGGCGGCAAGCCGCGATTCAAGTCCTTCAAGCGCGGACTGAACTCCATTGAAGGTACAGACAATCACGAAATCATGTACAAGCCCGAGCAGAAAGCCATTGTCTGGCGCAGGAACGGCATTAAGTACATGAAGCCCGACACGGACTACATGAAGGAGGCGCTTGCCTCGGACCGTCGCGTGAAATATTGCCGCATAGTGCGTCGAACGCTCAACGGCAAAAAACGCTGGTTTGTTCAGCTCGTTGTCGAGGGTGTGCCTCCCGTTCGCAAGGTCTATGCGCCCAAATGCGAAGTGGTCGGCATTGACCCGGGTCCGAGCCGCATTGCGTACTTTCATGAGCACCATGCGGCCATTGTTGAAGTAGCTCCAAACGTCGATTTACAGGAATCGAAGATTCGACTGCTTCAGCGCAGGATCGACCGATCCAAAAGGGCGAACAATCCCGACAACTTCAATCCTGACGGAACCGTCATAAAAGGTTCCCTCAAATGGATCACAAGCAATCGCGGACGCAAGCTGTTGGCAAAACTTGCTGAACACCACAGGCGGTTGGCAGCGACCAGAAAGCGCGACCACGGCAAGCTGGTGAACGATCTGCTCCAAATCGGCGGCACGATCAAGATAGAGAAAAACAGTTACCGATCCTATCAACGCAATTTCGGAAGATCGACCAATCGGACCGGTATGGGCGAGTTTGTTGCACACCTCAAGCGCAAGGCTGAAAGCGCCGGCTGCGAGGTCATTGAACTCGACGCATACAAGCTGAAGATGTCGCAGTACGACCCGGCAACGGATTCGTACCGAAAAAAGCCGCTGAAGGAAAGGTGGCATCGCTGGGGGAACTCAGACACGCTCGTGCAACGAGATGTCATGAGTGCATCCCTCGCATGTCATGCAACTAAAAAAGGACACGACCGAGCCCTTCTCTTGCAGAAGTGGACGACTGCGGAAGCACTGTTGCGCGGCAGCGGTCTGTGTCGTCAACAACCTCGTAGCGATCAAGGAGAGCCGCAAGGTTCTTCGAGACTCACGAAGCCGAATTGCGCGAGCAAGGAGGAACGGGAAAGAGGTCTGCCGCAAACACTTTGTTCAATAGGTGACGTTCAGGCGGCATTGCCCCCTGAAAAAGCCTTGAGAGTGTCATAGTGAATCCTCCGTTTTTAAACGGGGGAGCTTCAATCCCTTTGACGAAACCTCACCCGGCAGACGGAATCCATTTCCTCTGCCGGGACTGCCTGCGCACCCGTCTTATCGAGGCTCATATGGGAAACGTGACTACTCCCCGTCCAATTCTTTGAATTGGGCGAGGCTTCTCGCTTCTTCGGTCACAACCCGGATCTCACCGGGATTTACACGACCTCAGCGCGCATTGGGAGAGGATGTTTCTCTCCGCAGGACGGGTAGCCCCTGCGCCCTCAGTATTCTGATGCCTTCAACCCGGATGTTGGCTGCAGCGTTGCCGTCGCGGTCATGGTGAGCGCCGCAGTGCGGGCACGTCCATTCGCGCGTAGCAAGATCAAGCTTCTCAAGCTTGAAGCCGCAGCAGGAGCACGTCTTTGAAGAGGGATAGAAAGTATCGATCTGTATGAAGTACTTTCCTTCCCGCTTCATTTTGTAGGCAATCATTCGTAAGAGCTCGCCCCAGGCGGCATCAGCAATCGATTCCGCCAGGTGGTGGTTCTTCATCATGTTGATGATTCTTAAACTCTCCGCAGCCAGCGCTTGGCTTTCGTTCACGAGTCGCGAAGAGACCTTGTGAAGGTTGTCGGTGCGGGCATTCGCCACGCGCTTATGCGCGCGTGCGAGCCTGCGGCGCGCCTTCTCGCGCCGGCGGTTGCCCTTCTTTGTTCTTGAAAACTGCCGGCTTCTGCGGCGCAGCGTCTTGCGGGCATGTTTCAGATGCTTCGGGTTCGGTTCCTTACGGCCGTTTGATACCGTAAGAAGATCCTTGATGCCGACATCAATGCCGATGACCTGATCCTCATAGATCTCCTTCAGAGGTTCCTTTTCAGCAAGACCATCCTCCCAGAGCACGACGGCGTAATAGTCGCCGGCGGCATCGGCTTCAAGCGTGATGCTCTTCGCCTTGCCTGCGACCTCGCGGTGGATGCGGGCCTTGATCGGCTCCATTTTCGGCACCCGCACGTAGTTGGCCCGACGGAGACGTTGGTGCAGTGATAACTCGACTGCGGACCTCTGCGGGATTTGTAGTGAGGAAAGCCCGCTCTTCTCTCAAAGAAAGCGCGGTAGCCCTGAGATTCCGCACCGATTCCTGAAGCGCCATGGAATCGTATTCCCTGAGCCATGCGTACTTTTTCGACTTCTTGGCTCAGGCGATGAGCGGCTTGATCTCGTGAATGAGGTCAAGCGATACGCCCCGCGTACGGTAGTAATGTTTCTTGAGAAACGGCGCCATGATCCAGCACTTGCGGACAGCACCCCACTGCGCCCAGAGAAAAGCTTCCTGTGCGGCAGTCGGGTAGATGCGGAATTTCGCGGCGCGCGAGCATGTGGCGGTCAATGAGATTCCGATGTCCGACGACTATGAAAGAGCGCGTCACAGCGTGACGAAGCTCCACGTGCATTTGAGCTTCACAACGAAATACCGGCGCAAAGAATACCGGCGCAAAGTTATGGCACCGGAAGTGCTGGAAAGCGTGTTTGCCGCACTCAGGATTATTTCAAGAAGTATGGACGTAAAGCACTCCCTGAGGGCACGCCGGGAGAAGGCGTCATAGCCCGCAAGGAACGCATCGCGCATTTCTGCGTATCGGCTTTGCGAAAGCTCGAACTCTGCGCCCTGAATGAAGGCAAGCCACCACGCCAGATACCGGTCCGAAAGCTCCTAACGAACCCGGCGATAGTCGGGCGAGAGCACCGGACGCAGCGGCGCAATCAACCCGCAGTTCTTTTCCAACCGGGAAAGGAAGCTGCTCGCAGCAACGGAACCAAACTCTTCCTGCAGTTCTTCGCGCTTCGTTTTGCCCGATGCAAGCGCCTGAAGAATTCGGTGAACGTTCCACGCACGCTCGAATTCCGACTAGAAGGAAGGTTCGCAGACATTTATTCCCTGACACTCGTCGATGCAGATGTTGATCGGGCGCGTTTTGCCGACGGCGAGCATATAGTCGACCACCTGCGAGAGCCGCTCGAATCGCGGCGGGAAAGGCAGATCCAATGGGTCCATGACGGTGCGCGTCCACGCCTTCACCAGCGCACTCTGAGTCAAACGGGAGCAAAAAAAACATCTATGACAGCAAGTTGTCACCCCGAATGATGAAAACGAACAAGTTCGCTCGGATTGTTAAGGATGCTCTGAGCAAATCGAAAGATAATGCATTAATTGTATAAATATCAAATATATGATAGAATATATCTATCATGAATAGATTTGCGAGAGGCT
>NZ_WEHX01000102.1 GCF_009183815.1 Sutterella seckii
CCTGTTTTACGAATGAGAGTACCCTCTATGCACAGGCGGCCTGACCCCAAGCGCCACACAGCACCATCCGTCAACTATTAAATACCTTTGTTAATAAGAATGAAGATTGAACGCGTGCATGTGCACAACTACCGATCGATCATCGAAGCTGAAGTTCAGGTCGATGACTACCTGCTTCTTGTCGGCGCCAACAACGCCGGAAAGACGACTTTCCTCAATGCCATCAGGCTCTTCTACGGCGATATCAAGTGGGAGGATGACGACTTCCCCTGCAAAGGGAACGAGGACGACGAGGCCTGGGTCGAGATCGAATTTCGCCTCAATAACGTCGAGTGGGAGAACCTGGCCGACAAGTACAAAGAGAACCCGAATCAGAAGCTCACGCTTCGCCGGTATTTCAAGTCGCCCGATAAAGTGAAGCCCAGAAACGACAACGTTTACGCACTCATGGGCGAAGAGGTTTCGGAGACACTCTTTTATGGTGCGAAAAGCGTCGGTGTAGGAAAACTCGGGACGCTCATCTATATTCCCGCCATCGTGACTCAGAACGAGCAGATGAAGCTCTCGGGACCGAGCCCCTTCAGGGAGCTCATGAAGCTCCTGGTTGAAGGGCGGATGATGGCGAGCACTGAATTCCATAACGTTGCCGCCGCTATTGAGAGCCTCAATCAGGCAGGCAATCAAGCCAACGGCTTCTTCTCGGCTTTTACGGCTCCGATGAACACGCGGCTTCAGGCGGACTGGGGCGTGAATATGGGGCTGCAGGTCCGGCTCCCCAAAACCGAGGACATTCTGAAGACGATGCTGTCGGCGTCTTTCTCGGATCAGGCGCTCAATAACGCCGAGATCGAGTTCAGCCGTTTCGGACAAGGGATGCAGCGCTCCGTCATTAATCTGCTGATTGAACTGTTGCCGACATTCCAGACGCAGAATGCCGTGAAGACTAAGGCAGGGAAGGATTCGGAGATGAAGGATTTTTCTGCAGATTTCCTGTTGATTCTGTATGAAGAACCGGAGGCGTTCCTCCATCCCTCCCAGCAGATTCTCCTCGCAAGAAAGCTCCATGATCTCGGCGCGCAGCCCGATCGCCAGGTCATTGCTTCCTCACACTCCAGCGTGTTCGCAAGCCGAAAGGTGGATGACCTTCATCAGATGGTCCGGTTTGAACGCGTGAATGGCCGGTCTCACGTCTATCAGCCGGGGCTGGGGAAGATTCGACGGAAACTTGCAGAAGCCGCAGAGGAATTTGAGGGGCGGGTAAGAGTCGCAGGCACGGCGAGCGGGAGCCCGAGCCAGCTCCAGAACCGCGACGAATATTTCTTCTCGCTCTGGCTCGATGCTGAGCGCGCCGGCGTCTTCTTTGCCAACAAAGTCTTCCTCGTGGAAGGTCCGACGGAAAAAGCACTCTTTGAATATCTGCTCTCCCAAGATTGGGCGGATCAGCTGCAGGAGCTCGGAAATTTCGCGATTCTCGACTGCAGCGGCAAATTCAACATTCCCCGCTTCATGCATCTCATGCACGCCTTCGGCATCAAGTTCGGCATCATGATCGACGACGACAATGGCAGGACGACGTCCAAAGGCATTTCGCACCAGGCGCTCAACACGGTGATCAAGGAAATGTGCGGCCGCGAGGGCTTGAAGGAGGTGAGCTGCGCCGATCCCGTCATGCTGCCCGACTGCCTTGAAACGTTTCTGGGGCTCCAGGTTCCTACCCGGGGGGATTTCAAGCCGTCGGAAATGCTCGCCGCGCTTCAGGATCCGGCAACTTTCGCGAAGCTGCCCCTGAATGCACTGAAGGCGAAATTCCGAAGCGCGATGGGTCTCCCCATATCAATCTCCTGATCAACCATTCAATAATAATTCGGGGCGTGCCGGATAAGCACGCCCCGATCTCTAAGAACCCGAAGCCGATCGATCAGGCGGATCGACCGTTTCTTTCCCTCATTAGTCCGCCCGACGCCCCATCGTCACGCGGTCGTTGCCGCCATAGTCCTTGCGCGTCCGTACGGCGGCAAACCCGGCCTCTTCAAGCATCTGCCGCACGTCGTCGCCCTGGTCGTAGCCGTGCTCGAGAAGAATCCAGCCGCCGGGCGCGAGATGCGCCATGGCGCCCGCAACGATGGTGCGGAGGCACTCGAGCCCGTCGATGCCGTCCGTGAGGGCGCCGATCGGCTCGCACTCGAGGTTTCTCAGGTGCTCGTCATCGGGCCGGATGTAGGGCGGGTTGCTGACGATCAGGTCGTAGACGGCATCGGCCGCCACGGCATCCCACCAGAAGCCTTCGGCAAAGGTAATGGGAGCGTGGAGCGCCTCGGCATTTCCCTTCGCGATTTCAAGGGCGTCCGAGGAGGCGTCGGTCGCCGTTACGGCAGACCCCGGGAGTTCCAGCGCCAGGGTGGCGGCAATGCAGCCGCTTCCGGTGCCGAGGTCGATGATCCGGGGTTTGGGCGCCGCCACAAGGAGCGCCTGCTCGATCAGGACTTCGGTGTCGGGGCGGGGAATGAGCACCGCGTCCGTCACATGGAAGTGGCGCCCGTAGAACTCCTGGCTTCCGGTGAGGTAGGGGATCGGGGTGCCGGCGGAGCGCATGGCAACGAGGAGGTCGAAGCGCATGATCTCCTCTTCGGAAATTTCCTCTTCGTCGTGCGCGATCAGATTCTCGCGCGAGCGCCCCGTCACGAAGCCGAGCAGAATCATCGCTTCAAAGCGTCCGATCACCGGGCTCGCCTTGGCGAGCTGAGCCCGGATGGAAGGTCCGATCTGCGTTTCCTCTGCCATTCTCTCGTCTCCTTCCCTTTTTAAGCGAGCTGAGCCAGGGCTTCCGCCTGGTGCTGCGTGGTGAGCGCCGTGATGATTTCCTCAAGGTCGCCGTTCATGATGGCATCAAGCTTATAGAGCGTGAGGTTGATGCGGTGGTCGGTCACGCGCCCCTGCGGATAGTTGTAGGTGCGGATGCGCTCCGACCGGTCGCCCGATCCGATGAGGGATTTGCGTTCAGACGCTTCCTTTGCATGCTGCGCCTCGACCTGGGCCGCATAGATGCGGGAGGCGAGAATCTGCATGGCGCGCGCCTTATTCTGAATCTGGCTGCGTTCGTCCTGGCATTCAACAACGAGCCCCGTAGGAAGGTGCGTGATGCGAACGGCCGAGTCCGTCTTCTGGATGTGCTGTCCGCCCGCGCCCGACGCGCGGAAGACGTCGATGCGGAGTTCCGAGGGATCAAGCTTCACTTCCTCAATTTCGTCGAGCTCCGGGAGAACAGCCACCGTGCAGGCCGAGGTGTGAATGCGGCCCTGTGTTTCCGTGACGGGAACGCGCTGCACGCGGTGTCCGCCCGATTCGAACTTGAGCTTCGAATAGGCGCCGCGACCGATGATGCGGACGATCGCTTCCTTGTAGCCCCCGAGTTCGCTTTCGTTGCGCGAAACAATTTCGGTCTTCCACCCCTGGCTCTCCGCGTAGCGGAGATACATGCGGAGAATGTCGCCCGCAAAGAGCGCCGCTTCATCGCCCCCGGTGCCCGCGCGGACTTCAAGGAAGATGTTCCTTTCGTCGTTGGGGTCCTTCGGAATGAGCTCGAGCCGGAGCGCTTCCTCAAGACGTTCAAGCTCCGCCTTCGCCTTGGCAGTCTCTTCCTCAGCGAACTCGCGCATCTCGGGGTCTTCAGCGAGTTCTTCAGCTGTTTTGAGGTCCGCTTCCGCGCTTTCGTACTGGGCGAGCTTTACCGCGACCGGTTCGATTTCGGTGCGCTCGCGCGAGAGGTCGCGGAACTTATTCATGTCGGCTGCGGTTTCCGGAGCCGCAAGCATGCGGTCGATTTCCTCAAGCCGCCGGGAGAGCGCGGAGAGTTTCGAGCGGACGGTGTCGTTAAGCATTTCTTTGGTGCGAAAGGATTCAGAAGCTTTTGTTGTCAAACCGATGAGAAGGATAGCGGTTTCGGAAAGGACGGGCTTGGTCTTTCAGAAAGATCCATAACAAAACGGGACCCGCAAGAGGTCCCGTTCTGTTGAATGCTTCGCGCTTCCTTATTTACCGGTCGTGACGGCGGTAGAAGCGGTCGAGCATGCGCTCCATCAGATCGCGGTCGTCGGAGGTGAGGCCTTCGCCGTTTCTGAGGAGAATCGTCGGATCGTGAAGGAGCTTGTTGGTGAGACCATGGGCGAGCATTTCAAGCACCTCTTCGGGCTTGTCGCCGTGATGAAGGTGGCGGAGCGCCCGGGAGAGCTCTTCGTCCCTCAGGTAGTTCGCGCGGTCGCGAAGCGACTGAATGGTGGGGACGGCGGAGCGGAGCTTCAGCCACTCAACAAAGTCCGCCACGCGCAGACCAATGATCGTTTCCGCCTGCGAGATTGCGGCTTGGCGGGACTGCTTGCCTTCGCTCACGACCTTTCCGAGGTCGTCGACCGTGTAGACGTAGACGTCGTCGAGACGCTCAACCTCAGGCTCCACGTCGCGTGGCACCGCGAGGTCGACGATGAACATCGGACGATGGCGGCGCTCGGAAATCGCGCGCTCGATCATGCCGAGGCCGATGATGGGAAGCGCCGAGGCCGTGCAGGAAATGACGATGTCGTAGTTGCCGATCGTTTCGGGGAGCTCGGAGAGCGGAATTGCATCGGCATGCACCGTGCGCGCGAGCGTCTGGCCGCGCTCGACCGTGCGGTTCGCGATCGTGATCGACTGCGGGTTCTGGGCGGCGAAGTGCGCCGCGCAGAGCTCAATCATTTCGCCCGCGCCCACGAAGAGGATCCGTTCCTTCGAAAGATTCCCGAAAAGACGAAGCGCAAGGCGGACGGCGGCAGCCGCAAGGCTCACGGAGTTGGCGCCGATGGCGGTCGCCGTGCGGACTTCCTTTGCCACCGTGAAGGTGGTCTGGAAGAGGTGATTCAACATCACGCCGAGGCCGTGGCATTCGCGCGCAATCTTCTCGGCCTTCTTCATCTGGCCGACGATCTGCGTTTCGCCCAAAACCATTGAGTCGAGGCCCGAGGCCACGCGGAACGTATGGTGCGCGGCTTCCTCCTGCTCGAAGGTGTAGATGTGGGGTTCGAGCTCGGAGCGCTGCACGCCCTTCTTGTTGGCGATGAAGGAAAGAATGCTCTCCTTCGCGGCGCCCGTATCCTCGCAGGCGACGTAAAGTTCCGTGCGGTTGCAGGTGGAAAGCACAGCGGCTTCATGAATGCCGCCCTGGGGCGTGCCGCTGAAGCGCTCGAGCATATGCGCGATCGTCTCGGCAATTTCATCCGGTCCGAAGGCGACGCGTTCGCGGACGGAAAGCGGAGCGGTCGTATGGTTGAGGCCTAAAGCGAGAAGCTGCATTTCGAGGTGCTGCCGCAGTGAGCATTCCGGACGACGGGGCCGGCCGGAGCCTGAAACGGCGAAAAGGTTATTCTTTGAAGAAGTCTGCGCATTATAGGTTGCTAAATGTTTCGCAAGCCTTAAGGTGCAGAGCCGATTGATCTCTAAGGCTTTTTGATGGTGAAAACAGATTTTCGCGGAATGGATGCCGAATCGGGGCCGGAAGAAGTGCGGGATTCGTCCGATGCGCTTCATGAGACTGCCCGGGAAATGCGCGCGCTCGTGAGAAAGCGCGGCGCGCTCTCTGCCGCTGCCGCCGTGCTTCCCGTGCCGGGAATCGACATTGCGGTGGATGCTGCAACCTTTGCCGACATGCTGATGAGAATCAACCGGGCATTCCAGTTGTCGCCCGAGCAGATCGAGAGGCTCCATACCGACGAGCGGCTCGCGGTGCTTACGGCCCTCTCGCAGGTGAGCGCGGTCTTTGCCGGCCGCTACGTGACGAGTGCGGCGGTTCTCACGGTCGTGAAGCAGGTGGGATCGCGCTGGATGACCGGAAAGGCTGCAAAATGGGTGCCCATCGCCGGTCAGGGTGCGGCGGCTGCGCTTTCCTACTGGACGGTCGTGAAGCTCGGCGACGCGCACATTGCCGAGTGCCTGCGCGTGAGAGACCGCGTCCGGGCGCTCCTCGCGGCGCCCAAAGCTACCAATGCTGCTCCGGGCGCCTGACCTTTTGTTTTTTGAATGGATTTTCCATGACAGAATTTTCCGACATCGCTTCCGCCGGCCGCGACATGGCCGCACTTGTTCTCTTTTCGGGCGGTCAGGATTCCACGACGTGCCTCGGCTGGGCGCTTGAGCGCTTCGGGCGCGTCGAAACCGTGGGCGTCGATTACGGCCAGCGCCATCAGGCCGAGCTCGTCTGCCGCGGAAAAGTGCTTGAAAAAATGCGGGCGATGAAGCCCTCCTGGGCCGAAAGACTCGGGGAAGACCATATGCTGAGCCTTCCCGTACTCGGCGAAGTCGCCGACTGCGCGCTCACGGATGAGCGTCGGATCGCCTTCGAGTCGTCGGGGCTTCCCAATACCTTCGTGCCGGGGAGAAATCTCCTCTTCTTCACGCTCGCCGCGGCTATTGCCTATCGCCGGGGTGCGCGGGTGCTCGTGGGCGGCATGTGCGAAACGGACTATTCGGGGTATCCGGACTGCCGCGACAATACGCTCAAGTCCCTTCAGGTAACGCTCTCTCTGGGGCTTGACGCTCCGATCATCCTGGAGACCCCCTTGATGCGCCTCACCAAGGCGGAAACCTGGGAGCTTGCCGAGCGGACGGGCAGCGATGAATTCGTGAAGCTCGTGCGCGATGAAACCCACACCTGCTACATGGGGGACCATGAGCACCATCACGCATGGGGCTGGGGATGCGGCGAGTGCCCCGCCTGCCGCCTGCGCGAAAAGGGCTGGGAAGAGTGGTCGGGCAGCAAGCGCTTCTGACGACATGAAAAAGCCCGCAGAACCATTCGGCGCTGCGGGCTTCCTGTATTTCTGGTGGCTAGGGACGGAATCGAACCGCCGACACGCGGATTTTCAATCCGCTGCTCTACCAACTGAGCTACCTAGCCACGCGCAACATTTTTTCTTCGGTTTGTCTTTCGCCGGAGCCCCATCCGTCTTCCACGAAGGGAAGATGAATGGTGGCTAGGGACGGAATCGAACCGCCGACACGCGGATTTTCAATCCGCTGCTCTACCAACTGAGCTACCTAGCCGTAAAAAATGTCAAGGGTGCAATTATATGAATGGCGGCAGGAATTTGCAAGACGACGTGTGCGGCGGGGGAGGGTGCGGCAGAAAAATACCGTAAATGCGCGAGGACCGAAGTCATGGATTCCTGCGCGCTTTCAGATTCAACGAAGGAGAGATTGGCGATAATCCTTCGCAAAAAATCTTTGTCCTTATCCCTAAGTGGAGCGCCCCTCTTCGTCATGACCGCGTCATTCAAGCATTTTGCCGCTGCGGCCCTTGCCGCCCTCACGCTTCTTTCCGGTGCCGCCCAGGCCGACGAGCAGTCGGTGCGCGACCAGCTCATGAAGAATACGGGGCTCAAGGCCGACAGCGTCCGTCCGGCACCGATTCCCGGCCTCTGGGAAGTCTTCATTCAGGACCGGCTCTTTTATGTCGACGACAAGGTGGACTACGTTTTTTCGGGCTCCATCATCGACACCAAGACGCAGACCAATCAGACGCAGGAGCGTCTGCGCGAATGGGCGCGCGAAAGCTGGAACAAGTGGCCGCGCGAGGATGCCGTGAAGCAGGTATTCGGCGACGGCTCGCGCGAGGTGATCGTCTTCTCGGACGCCAACTGCACCTACTGCCGCTCGATGGAGCGGGTTTTTGAAGAGGTCGGGAACCTGACGGTCTACACCTTCATTACGCCGATGATTCGGGGCGAACAGAATAACCGCGAGATCGTCTGCAGCAAGAATCCGTCGAAGGCCTGGGCCGACTGGATGCGAAAGGGCATTGCGCCCGAGAGCGCGAGCCCCGACTGCGACGCTTCCGTAATGCGCCGCAACCTGTCGCTTGCCGGCCGCTACAACGTGACGGGCGCACCCACGTTCTTCTTCCCGACGGGCGACCGCATGACGGGCGCTGTTCCCGCTTCGCAGTTTGAACGAATTCTTGCCGAGCAGAAGTAAGCGTTCTCTTCCGACGACTCCTCGGAAGACAAGCGAAAAGAAAGGCATCCGGGTTTCCTGGATGCCTTTCGTCGTGGTGTGCCCGGCATGGGCGATTTCTATAGGGTGAAAGTCCCGATGAGCAGGAGGTAGTGCCAAGCTCACAGCCAGAGGCAAGGGTGTCCGTCGTGAGGCG
>NZ_WEHX01000103.1 GCF_009183815.1 Sutterella seckii
CTAACCTTTAGATTTCAGTTAGTTGCCTTAAATCAAAACTAAGCCGGGATATGAATTTCTTTCAGACTCTGTTAACGGATTCCTGGGAATTCACGTATTCAATAAGCAACAGGGCTTAAAGCGGCAGACAAAAATCACGCCTGAGGCATCACCTCCTCATCGCCCTTCCTCGTGAAGAGAAGCACCTCGGTCGCGACATTGCGCCCCGGAGAGCGGCGGATCTCGAGTTCCGTGAGGTTCTCGGGGTCAAGCCCGAAGCGGATCGTCTGGGCTTCCTCTTCAAACTGATCGTTCACGATCCGCTCGAGGAGGGAATAAACGAGCATGCTTGCCGACTCAAAGGGAAGTCCGTCGAGATCCACCTCGATTTCCGGGTGGCCGATCGTCGTGAGACCGTAGGTCGAGATGTAGGGCATGCCGAAATCCTCGAGCGTAAAGATGCTCACGACCGAGAGCGTCGGGAATGCGCCGGCAGAGACGGGCCTTGCGGCGTCGATGCAGTAATTGGCGGGCTGGAGCACCCCGGCGAGGTAAACCCCGAGCGGCTCGGCCGAACGGCAGGCGGAAGCAAGCAATTGCGCGAAGAGCGAGGCCGCGTCCTTCAAGGGCGTTGTGCCGGCTTCAAGGCGCAGATTGATGCGTCCTGCGTGGTTCAGAAGAAGCGCTTCGGCGTCCCGCGTATAGATGTTCTTTCTCGCCGCCTGTTCGAGCGACGTGTCGGGAACCTTCCCGGATTCGCATTTGAGGGATCCCGAGAGGTAGCCGATCCGGAAGGTGAACGTGTCCGGATCATCGGGGGTCCTGTCGACAATGGCAAGGTTCCAGTTGGTCCAGAGGTCCTTGAGGAACCGGTCTTTGTTGAGCCGGAGTCTCTCGCGGGGCATCAGAAGCGTGGCCGTAAAGATGCCGGCGGGGAGTTCGGGGAGAAGCTCCCGCTCGAAGTTCTGCTCTTTCTCAAGGCGCTCTTCGTCTGAAAGAAGGAGCTTGTAGGCCGAAGGCTGATCCTTCTTCACGGCTTCCTTGAGCGCCTTGTATTCCTCGGAATCGACGCCCTCGTGCTGAAGAATGAGGAGCGCCAGCGGGAAGTTCGCAGGCGAATTCGCAGGCGCATAGTTGTGCGACGCGCGGAAGTGCGCAATGGCTGCATCCTTGTCGTCCATGCGCTGGGCATTGAGGCCGAGAATCCATTCCTTTCTCGCGCGCTCCGAATCGGTCGTGGGTTGAAGCGCTTCGGCCGCTTTCGTCGAGCGTTCAAGGTCAGGGCCGAGGAAGAGCGCCATCACGAGGTTTTCGTCAACGGCGAAGGTGCGGTTGGCTTCCGGGATGCGCTCGAGGACCTTCTGCGCCTTATGGCGCTCATGGCGCAGAAGCCAGTATTTCGCGAACTGGAGGATGTAGTCCGAGTCCTCGACGGTGGGTTCTTCGGGCATCGGGTCCGTAAAGATCTCGCGGAGGAACTTTTCCTCTGCAATTTCAGGGCAGCGCTTTCTGGAGTCCGGCATGAACTTCGCGAGCCATGCGGCATCCTCCGGCGGAATCTCGGGCTGTGGCGCGGGTTCGGGCTTCGCTTCCTCGTCCTTATCCGATACCTCAATCTCCTCGCCGTTCATGAGGGACTTGACGAGAATGGAGGAGGCTGCTGCGGTATCCGCGAGGTCCTTGTCGTCCTCGGCGGCTTCGGTGAGCGCCTGGTGGAATTCACCGACGAGTTTTTTGAGCTGCCGCGAGAATTCGTCGGAATCCATCGGATTCCCTTCCTCATCCTCGTGAGCATCCGCGTCCGCGGGAGCGTTTTCCGCTTCCGCCTCCACTTCGGGGATCGTGCCCGCCGGCAGAATGACGGCTGAGTCGGAAGCAATTTCCGAAAGGCTCTTCATGAGCTCTGCATCCGAAGGTTCCGCAACCTCGCTCTCATTCGCTGCAGAATCGGCAGATTCCTCAGCTGAATCCCTTTCGAGGACGACGTCGGGGCGGTTCAGCCCGATGCGCCGGATCTCCTCTTCAAGTTCCGGGCTTCTCAGGTTTTCGAGCATGACGGCAGCGCCGAGCGTCTTGCAGTCTTCGCGGGGAGCGCCGAAGACATAAGCGCCCGCGAACTCCTTCTTCTCCTTGTCGTCAAGAATCGGAAGGCCGAAGATCGCGCCTTCTGCGGCGTCGACGGCGGGGGAGCCTCCGAACCAGATGACGGCATCGGGGCGGTCCTTGCCGCGAAAGAGCGCTTCAAAGCGGGTTTTGAGCGGCATCACGCGATTCCGGATGATGGGGCCGGCCCAGGGGGAGAGGAGCTCGGGCTCGCGGCGAACAAGTTCGACGAAGCGCTTGCTCTGAAGCGGGTTCTTGGCGGCAAAGCCCGCCGTCTTCACGCGCTCGCTCAGGGTGAGGAGCATGAGGAAGCGGTCCGTGCGGATGACGGGGGTGAGCGGGAACGCCTCTTCAAAGTAGGTTTCAAGAACGGGACCGAATTCGGCCCAGGAGAGCCACTCGATTTCAGAAGCTTCCTTTGGGAGCTCGTCGATGAAGTCGACCCTGACCCCCGCATCGGCAAAGGCCTTTGCGAGGCGTTCGATTTCCTTTTCGCGCTCGGGCGTCTTCCAGGATTCGCCGACCGCAAAGGCGACGTGCTTCGGGGATACGGGCGTAATGAATTCATGACGCCAGGCCTGAACGCCTTCGGTACCCATCAGCATCGGACGGTAGCCCGGGAATTCCCAGGGGCCGCACCCCGGCTGATCAGAGACGCCTTCATTAAGCGCGGCAACATTGATGAGGCCTGCCGCCGATACGGCGTCCCTCCCGATCGCTCCCCAGCCGGCATAGCGCCAGGAATGCACGAACCCTTCCGTGGACGTAAAGACCCCGAGGCTCGGGCGGTAGCCCGTCATTCCGGAGCGGATGGCGGCAGAGGCCATGTCCGAGCCGCGCCCAAGAACGAGCGCCGCGCTCACGGCACCGACGGCGACAAGAGAGGCGGAAGCGTCAAAGGGCGACATGACGTGCGGCGATGTTTCCGGGTAGCAGGGATTGACGGGAGATCCGGAACGGACCGTGAACCCCAGATAATCGGGCGAGAGAAGGCCGAGCATTTCGCCGCAGTTGGCGACCATGGCAAGCGATGCCCCGGCCTCTTCGAGCGAGAGGACGGGGCGAGCCGTATGGAGGAGCTTTTCGTCCCGAAGGTCGCCGCAGGTGAAGGACCGCGCCCCTTCGAGGGAAATATTCCCCGAGACCGCAAAGGTCGTGCCGGTCAGGGGCTTGAAGGGCTTCTTGAGTTTCTGAGGCTTTTCTCCGTCCGCGTGGGAAGCATCATCCGGTTCCGAAGGCCCGAACGCTTCAAACGCATGGGAGAAGCTTTCAGGAAATTTGAGCGGCCGCAGTGCCGCCGCATTCATCGTGCGCGCGGTTTCTCCGGCGAGTTCATCCTCGCCCTCGAGCGCAATGGCGGGCGTGATGCCGAGTTTGCTCGCGCAGGCCTGCCGGTGCTGAATCGGAAGGAGATTAAGCGAGCGCATGAGGCGCGCCGCCCGGGAGAGCTTTACTTCATGACGGCCGAAGTAGATGGTTTCAGGCGTTGCGGAGAGAAAGGCCTTTTCCTCTTCGTTCTGGGTCCCCGATTTTGTGTTCATCAGCTGCTGAGTTCTTTTCAAGGAAATGAGTTTCTCCTGAGTCCGGCAAACTATGCCGATTATTAATATTCGGGGGCGGCCTGCCTCTTTTCTTTAAGAGACGGCCCCGCATGTCAGCGACTCAGGATGCGGCAGGGAAGGATCCCCAAAAAAGCCGCGGCAAAGGAATTTTCTCAATCCTACACTTTCAGCAGGGCCTGAAGAGCGAAAGGACAAATCTCGAAAAGCAATTTTCTTTGCGAACCATCTCAATTCGGGCTAATCTTTCTCTTTTTCCCGCTTTTTGAAGAGAAATGACAGACACGCAGCTTGAGGCCCATGCCGGCTCCAACACTGAGACGCCCCTGAGGGCTTCCGACTACCCGATGACCGGACTGGTGCTGCTCTCGGTACCTGCCTGGGAGCCTTCTCATCTGAGGCAGTCTCTTCTTCTTGACTGGCAGATCAATGCGGGCGAACCCCCGCAGACGCCGCGCGAACCGTGGATCTTCCGCGTCAACGGGTCGCTCGTCGTGGTGGGCCTTGAGCCCCGGCCGGTTCCCGACCATGCGGCCGACGAACAGGCAAAGAACTGCCACGACTGGCCCGAAGCCGCGGATGTCGCCCATGCTCACCAGGCGTACCTTGCGGTGGCTGTGATCGCGGAAAGCGCGTCTCTTATCGAAAATGCCCGCACGGCGATGAAGGTGCTTGCGTCCCTCTGCGAGCAGCCCAATGCCCGCGCCGTCAATGCGGCTTCGAGGCTCTTTGCGCCCGATGTCTACCGCAAGGCCGCGCTTGCGATGCAGGATTCCGAGAAGGCCTTTCCGATCTTCAACCTCATCTACTTCGGTCTCTGGCAGCAGAACGATGTCGAGGGGCTCTCAGGCTACACCGTCGGGCTCGACCGCTTCGGCGTGCGCGAAGTGGAGATTCAGGGGAGCCTTCTCAAGCCCCTCGAAATCCGTGCGCTCATGGTGGATGCCGCCATGATGCAGATTACGCGCGGGAAGACCTTTGCCGAGGGCGAGGAAGTGAAGCTCGGCGGCAGAACCTACAGGGCGCTTATTGCTGCGTCTGCGGCGCTGCCGATTCCGGAAACGACGCACCTCGTGCCGATGCCCTGATGCGCCCGGCCGGCGAAGCGTGAATGAAGAGCGAGGCCCTGGGAAGCCGGGTCAGGCCTCGCTTTTTCATTTCCGGCATAGAGACAGCACCCAAGTGCTTGTATGTTTGCGGCGCTTTCAAACCGGTATTCTTTGGGGCGACCCATACCTACTAAAACGTGCGGGCGCTTCAGGATTCCCATGCCGGAAGCCGGATCGTCCGTCTGACGCCCACTGACAAAAAGGAATTGCTCTCATGCTCCAAAAGCCCGTACTCGCGCTTTTCGTTTCGCTTCTCTTTGCTTCATCGATCGCCGCTGCTGAAGGCGCATCGGCCTCGCACGCGTCGCTTCCCGGCTGGACCGAAGGCGCGGAAGTCATTCGCGTTGATGCCGTGCGTCCCCAGATCGACATGATTTCGGGCGTGATCTTTAGCCAACTTAAGAGCACGCGCGCCGTGAAGCAGCTTCGCATGACGCTTGAAATTCCGCGCACGAAGGAAAAGAAGCCCGCAGTCATCTATTTTCCGGGCGGCGGCTTCACTTCTGCCGACCATGAGAAGTTTTCCGAAATGCGACGCGCGCTCGCGGAAGCGGGCTTCGTCGTTGCGGCAGCCGAATACCGTCCGGTTCCGGCCAAATTCCCGGCGCTCCTCGAGGATGCAAAGGCGGCGGTCCGCTACATCCGCGCGCATGCCGATGAGTACGGCGTGGATCCGAACCGCATCGGCATCCTCGGCGACTCCGCGGGCGGCTATCTTGTGGAGATGGCGGGCGCAACCAACGGCGAAAAGACCTTCGACAAGGGCGATTGGACGGATGTCTCTTCAGACGTGCAGGCCGTCGTTTCGATCTACGGCATCTCGGACCTCATGACGATCGGCGAAGGCTTTGACGCGGCGACGCAGAAGGTTCACGAATCGCCCGCCGTGACGGAAGCGCTTCTCGTCAACGGCCCGGCCTTCCGCAACTATGCCGGGGCTTCCATCATGGCGGATCCGAAGAAGGCCATGGCCGCGAGCCCGCTCGGCCACATTGACGGCTCTGAGCCGCCTTTCTTCATCCTCCACGGCGCAGAGGACAAGCTTGTTTCTCCCATGCAGAGCGCGAAGCTCTACCGGGCGCTCCGCGAGAAGAACGTGCCTGCCGACTATCTCCTCGTTGAGAATGCCGGTCACGGCGATCTCCCCTGGTACCAGAAGCCCGTGATCGACCGCGTCGTCGCGTGGTTCGCGAAGACTCTGGGAGCGAAGAAGGGAAATGCCGCTGAAGGCGCGAATCTCTGAGTGTTCTCAGGATTGAAGAGAGTCTGACATCAAAAGAGCAGGGGCCGGCAAATTGCCGGCCCCTGTGTTTTGGAAGAAAGACGAGTCTGATTTGCTGCTTTTAATCGCCGTGAGTCGTCGTCAGGCAGCTGCTGACCAGAAGATGAGAAGCAGGATCTGGCCCGTGATGATGCGCAGGAACATGGCGAGCGGATAGACCGTGGAATAGGCAACCGCAGAGCTGTTCTTTTCCGAGAGCGTCGCCGCGTAGGCAAGAGTCGGGGGATCCGTCGTCGCACCCGCCATCATGCCGACGATCGAGTGGTAGTTGATGCGGAAGATCTTCCGCGCGGCCCAGCCAACGATGAGGAGCGGCACCATCGTGATGATGACGCCGAAGAACATGTAGAGGAAGCCGTTGCCGGAAATGAAGGCGTCCGCAAAGCCGCCGCCCGCAGCGAGACCCACGCTTGCGAGGAAGAAGGCGATCCCGAGCTCGCGCAGCATCAGGCTCGCGGAGTTGGTCGTATAGGTGGCGAGCTTGAGCGACGGCCCGTAGCGGCCGAGGAGAATTGCAACGACGAGGGGGCCGCCCGCGAGACCAAGCTTCACCGGAACGGGAACGCCCGGAATGGCAATCGGCAGGATGCCGGCGAGAATGCCGAGCGCGATGCCGACGAAGATCGAGATGATGTTCGGATGGTCGAGCTTCCCCTGCTGGTTCCCGACGCGGGAGGAGAAGCGCGTGATGGCGCGCTCCGGACCCACGATCTTGAGGCGGTCGCCCAGCTGCAGGTGAAGGCTTCGGTAGGGGAAGACTTCCATCCCCGCGCGGTAGATGCGGGTGATGTTGAGACCGTCGTAGTGGGAGAGGTGAAGGTCCTTCACGCGAAGGCCGTTAACCGCCGGATCCGTCACAATGACCGTTTCCGCATGAACCGGGGAATGCGGCATCGCGAGGTCGACGTCGTTCACTTCCTTCCCGAAGAAGGCGACGATGCCGTCCTTGTTTTCACTCTGGGAAACAATGCGCAGGACGTCGCCCGTCTTCACCTGGGTCTGAGGACCCGGGCTCGTGATTTCGTCCGAATCGGCAATCTTCCTTCGCGAGCAGACGAAGGGGCGGCCGATGAATTTGCGGATGGATTCGAGGGTCTGTCCGTTGAGGAAGGCGTTCACCACCTCAACGTGAAAGCAGATCGGCGCATCGCTCTTGTCGGCTTCGTCCGCCTCCCAGGCCTTGTCCTCATCGGCAAGGTTGATGCGAAAGAGCACGCGGATGAGAATTGCCGAGAGAATGATGCCGACGACGCCCAGCGGATAAGCGCAGGCATAGGCGACGGTAATGTCCTCGCCCTTGTACCCCATGACGGCGAGCGCCTCCTGCGTAGCGCCGAGACCCGGCGTATTAGTGACGGCGCCATAGTGAACGCCTAAGAAGGCAGGGAGGTCGATCGAGCCCCCGAAAAAGGCCCAGAGGAGGAGCGTCACCAGGATCGAGAGAAAGATCGCGGCGACGGTGAGGCCGTTCATCACGATGCCGCCCGAGCGGAAGCTCGAGAAGAACGAGGGACCGACCTGAAGGCCGATGAAGAAGATGAAGAGAATGAGGCCGAAGTCGCGCAGGAACCCGAGCACATGGGGTTCGACCGCGATACCGAAATGTCCGACGGCAAGGCCGACGAAGAGAACGAACGTGACGCCCAATGACACGCCGAATATCCGGATGCGGCCGAGCGCAAGTCCGAGGGAAATGACAAAGGCGTAGACGAGCAGAATGTGCGCGATTGAGGACGGCGACGTCAGCGCGGATTCCATGGGTATTCCTTTAGGGTGCGATGAAGCCGCGGGGGAAGCGGATGGGGGAACCTCGCCGGGCGGTGTCAGTATTTTTTTATTATCGGAAGTCTTCTGCCATGGGGCGAAGAGGTCCTTTTAAAGAGTATGAAGTTTAAGGAAGGAAGCGGAAAAAACTTCCGTCAAAAGCCCGCGGCTTGAATTCGGTTATTAACAAAGGTATTTAATAGTTGACGGATGGTGCTGTGTGGCGCTTGGGGTCAGGCCGCCTGTGCATAGAGGGTACTCTCATTCGTAAAACAGGC
>NZ_WEHX01000104.1 GCF_009183815.1 Sutterella seckii
ATGGACTTGCCCGCACTGCGGTAGTCATCACGATCGCGACGTCAACGCTGCAGCCAACATCCGGGCAGAAGGCATTAGAAAATTGAGGGCGGAGGGGCTGCCCGTCCTGCGGAGAGAAACATCCTCTCCCAATGCTCGCTGAGGTCGTGTAAATCCCGGAGACATCCGGGTTGTGACCAAAGAAGCGAGAAGCCTCGCCCAATTCGAAGAATTGGACGGGGAGTAGTCACGCGCGAATCTGAGGAAGAACCGCTTCTGCCCAAGAGCGCACGCGTCCTTCGAAGCGTTCCTTCGTGCAGTCATTCATGATGACGTCGTCTGCCGCGAGAAGCCTTTCCCGGCGCGACGCCTGAGCGGCCAGAAGGCGCTTTGCGGCTTCCGGGGAAAGCCCGGAACGCGTCCGAAGCCTTTCAATCTGAAGCGCTTCCGGCGCATCAATCACCAGAATGCGGTCGGCGCGCTCCCGTGCGGCAGGGCTTTCAATCAGAAGCGGGCAGTCGTAAATGACGACGGGGGCGTCCTTGTGCACTTCGTAGAGCAGGCGGTCCACCCTGACGGCGAGCTTCGTGTGCACGATGGCTTCAAGCTTTCTTCGGGCGTCCTTGTCGCGAAAGACAAGCTCGCGCATCTTCGGACGGTCGAGCGCGCCGTCGGGCGCTGCCATGGCGCTTCCGAACACCCGGATGATTTCGGGCATGGCCTCGCCGCCCGCAGCAGTGAGCGCGCGGGAAACCTGGTCGGCATCCACAACGGGGTAGCCCATCTCGGCCAAAATTGCCGCGGCGGTGCTTTTGCCTGATCCGGCGCCTCCGGTAAGTCCCAGAATCCAGCCCATGAAAATCCCCCGATGCAGATAAGAGAAAAGGCGCTGTTCCTTGCGAAACAGCGCCTTTGAAACCTGGTCGGGGTGAGAGGATTCGAACCTCCGACTCCTACGTCCCGAACGTAGTACTCTACCAGGCTGAGCTACACCCCGAGATCTTCATCGTTTGAACGCTTATCGATCACGTCTAACAGTGAAGGACAGTAATTCTAGCAGACTTGAATTAAAAATGGAAGGGGGAATTTGAGAAAGTGCCTTGCGGCCTCTTTCGAGTTCCTGTTCCGCTCGCGTCTTGCAACGATCAAGAGTGCCGGATCTTATCACGATGGAAGTGATTTTGTCAAAGTCTCCGTCGCCTTTTCGGACAGCCTCGTCGATGAGCGCCTGTTCCTCGGGCGTGGCGGAGGCCCTGGCATAGATGAGCGGAAGCGTCATCTTGCCTTCTCTCAGGTCGGCGCCGAGGTTTTTGCCGATGTCCTTGGCAACGCCGGTGTAGTCGAGAATGTCGTCGGCGATCTGGAAGGCGTTGCCGAGCGCGAGCGCGTATTCGGCGACGGCTTCCTCCGCTTCAGGCGAGCATTCGGCAATGGCGGCCGCCATGCGGGCGCCGGCCTCGAAGAGGCAGGCGGTCTTCCGCTCAATCACCCGGAAGTAGCGCGTCTCATCGACCGAGGGGTCGTGCGCGTTCACCATCTGAATGACTTCGCCTTCAGCGAGGCGGTTGGCGGCGTTTGAGAGCGCCTCCATGACGCGGAGGTTCCCTGCTCGGACCATCATCTGGAAGGAGCGCGTGTAGAGAAAGTCGCCCACGAGCACCGCCGCGCCGTTGCCCCAGCGGGCATTGGCCGTCGGACGGCCGCGGCGCATGGCGCTTTCGTCGACCACGTCGTCGTGCATGAGGGTTGCGGTATGCAGAAGCTCAATCGTGGCGCCGAGGTAGCAGCAGAGATCGCCCTTGTAGCCGAGCGCGCGGCAGATGAGGATCAGGAGCGCCGGGCGCATGCGCTTGCCGCCCGCGCTCGTGATGTAGTCGCTGATCTCATGCATGCGGCTCACGTCGCTCGCGAGTTCGCTGCGGATCACGTCGTCGACCGCTTTCATGTCGGACGCAATGGGGGCGAGAAGCCGGCGCACGAGCGCCTTCGGGTCTTCGGCAGAAGTGGTTTGAGTCATAGTGCTTGGTTGCTGCCTGTTTTCATGTGTCCGGCAATCATCCGAAGATGAAGCCGGAAAGAGAGAAACAAAGTATAACCAAGGGCATTGCGCCCGCCCTCTGCATGATCTCGGATAGTCGTGCGGAAAAATGGGAATTTCGCTTGACGCGCCCTTCGTGCGGGTGAAATAATGCGCCTCTTTCCACGCAATGGACGCGCCCAGAGTGTGTCTGCCGGGGATTCCCTCCGGCCGCACAGGCACGTCGAGTACAAAAAGGCTTCGCATAAACCTGGATTTTCGGGTTGAAGCGGGGCGGCGAGGTTTATTTACATGTACGCGATCATCAAGACCGGCGGTAAGCAGTACCGCGTCAGCGTCGGCGATTCTGTTCAGGTCGAGCTTCTCGGCCAGGACGCCGGCTCCCAGGTTACCTTCACCGAAGTTCTCGCTGTTTCCGGCGAGGACGGCCTCAAGGTTGGCAAGCCCGTTGTTGAGGGCGCCACTGTTACGGGCACCATCACCAAGCTCGGCCGTACCGACAAGGTTCGCATCTTCAAGTTCCGCCGTCGTAAGCACTCCATGAAGTCTGGCGGCCATCGCCAGCACTTCGCTGAAGTTCGCATCGACGCGATCAATGCTTGATTGGTTCTTAATTCCTCTCTTTGAGTAAAAGAAAATGGCACATAAGAAAGGCGGCGGCTCTACCCGCAACGGTCGTGATTCCAAGGCGAAGCGCCTTGGCGTGAAGGTTTTCGGCAATGCGGCCATCAACGCCGGCGGCATCATCGTCCGTCAGCGCGGCACGCAGTTCCATGCCGGCGACAATGTCGGCACGGGCAAGGACTACACCCTCTACGCGCTTGTCGACGGCGTCGTCAAGTTCGAAGTGAAGGGTGCGTTCCATCGCCACTACGTTCACGTCGAACCGACGGCCCTCTGATCTCCTCTGTATTTGAGATCAGCCGGCCGGACGAAAGCGGACTTCTGCTCCTTATGAAGCGGAGGTCCGTTCCGGATCGAAAAAAAGCCCAGTGCGGATCTCCCGGCTGGGCTTTTGCGTTATAAGCATCCTCAATCTTTTTTTATTCCCCGACATTTTTATCGAGGCCTATTGTGAAATTCGTCGACGAAGCCAGAATCGAGGTTCAGGGCGGCAAGGGCGGCAACGGCGCCGCGAGCTTCCGCCGCGAGAAGTTCATTCCGAAGGGCGGCCCTGACGGCGGCGACGGCGGCCGCGGCGGCTCCGTGTGGGCTGAGGCTGACCGCAACATCAATACGCTCGTCGACTATCAGTACACGAGAAAGTTCTTCGCTCCCGCGGCGAAAACGGGCGCGGTGCAGACTGCTACGGCGCGGGCGGCAAGGACATCGTCCTGCGCATGCCCGTGGGCACGATCATCCGCGACACGGATACGGGCGAAACGGTCGCCGACCTCGCTGAACACGGCGCCCGCGCGCTTCTTGCCGCCGGCGGCAAGGGCGGTCTCGGGAACCTTCACTTCAAGAGCTCCGTCAACCGCGCTCCGCGCCAGTTCACGCCGGGCGAACCCGGTCAGTACCGCTCGCTCGAGCTCGAACTCAAGGTGCTCGCGGATGTGGGCCTTCTCGGGATGCCCAATGCCGGCAAGTCCACCCTCATTTCGGCGGTGTCCAATGCCCGCCCGAAGATTGCGGACTATCCCTTTACGACGCTTCATCCGCATCTCGGCGTGGTGCGCGTGGGGCCTGAGCAGAGCTTCGTTCTTGCCGACGTTCCCGGCCTCATTGAAGGCGCTGCGGAAGGCGCCGGCCTCGGACACCTGTTCCTCCGTCATCTTTCGCGCACGAAGGTGTTGCTCCATGTGATCGATGCCTGCCCGATCGACGAATCTGTCGATCCCTTCGAGCAGGCGCACGCGCTTGTGGACGAACTCGAAAAGTACGATCCGGAGCTTGCCGCCAAGCCCCGCTGGGTGGTCCTCAACAAGATGGACCTCGTCCCCGAAGAGGATCGCGAGGCGCTCATCAAGAAGTTCCGCGACGCCTTCGCCCGCGAGCATGAGCCGGTATTCGCCGTCTCCGCTGCCACCCGCGAGGGGCTCCCGGAGCTTGTGAACAAGCTCGCTCAGAAGATCGACGAGGATCGCCGAGCCGAGCAGCAGTTCTTGGACGACGAGCGCTTCGACGAAGCGCGCAATACTCCCTTTGATCCGGCTGCCAATTAAAGACGCCTGACGAGATCCTCTTTCCCCCGGGCGGAGCTTTTCTTCAGGGAAGCATGCGCCGCCCGAATTCTTCGAAGGTCGCAACATGACTTCACTCTTAGAGAATGCCCGCCGCATCGTCGTCAAGGTCGGCAGCGCGCTCGTCACCAACGAGGGACGAGGCGTCGACATCGAGGCGATCGAGCGCTGGGCGCATCAGATTGCTGAGCTGCGCGCCATGGGGCGCGAAGTTGTGCTCGTGAGTTCCGGCGCCATTGTGGAAGGCATGAAGCGCCTCGGCTGGACCACGCGCCCCTCGCGCGTGTGCGAGCTTCAGGCGGCCGCCGCCGTTGGACAGATGGGTCTCGTGCAGGCCTATGAGGAGCATTTCGCCGCGCACGGCATCGGGACGGCGCAGATTCTCCTCACACATGCGAACTTGGCCGACCGCGAGCAGTATCTCAATGCCCGCATGACCCTGATTGAGCTTCTTTCCCTCGGGATCGTTCCCGTCATCAACGAGAACGACACCGTGGTGACTGAGGAAATCAAGGTGGGCGACAACGATACGCTGGGCGCCCTCGTCACGAACCTTGTTGAAGCCGATGTGCTCGTGATCCTCACGGATCAGAAGGGGCTCTATACGGCGGATCCTCGCTCGAACCCGGATGCGGAATTCGTCGCGGAAGCCACTGCCGGCGACCCGAAGCTCGAGAAAATGGCAGGGGGCGCCGCGAGCCAGCTCTCAAAGGGCGGCATGATCACGAAGATCCTCGCCGCAAAGCGCGCCGCGCGTTCCGGCGCCGGCACCATCATTGCCTCGGGCCGGGAGGAAAACGTGCTCGTGCGTCTGGCCGAGGGCGAGCTGATCGGCACGCATCTGAAGCCCGCGTCCTCGGTGCTTCACGCGAGAAAGCAGTGGATTGCGGATCATCTGCGCTCCGCCGGCCGGCTCGTGCTCGATCCGGGCGCCGTGCGCGCGCTCCGCGAGAGCCACACGTCGCTTCTCCCTGTCGGCGTCAAGGCCGTTGAAGGCGACTTCGTGAGAGGCGAAATGGTGGTCTGCGTCGACGAGGAAGGCCATGAGGTCGCCCGCGGGCTCGTGAGCTACGCGAGCGATGACGCCCGCCGCATCTGCCGCGCGCACACGGAGGACATCAGCCGCATTCTCGGCGCCTGCGATGCGCCCGAGATGATCCATCGCGACAATCTTGTCGTGCTCTGAATTTAAAATATCTCCCGCTTTTTTTGCCGCTTCCGCATGACTGCCAATCAGCGCTCGCGAAAGCGGCTTCAACACTCCCAAACGCTTCCCGCAGGAGCACGAGAGGGCAGGTTGCCCCTGAAGCTCCTTGAGGAAGCCGGAATTGAATCCTATGCGAGCCCGTTCATTCTTTATTTCGACTCTCAAAGAAGCCCCCGCCGATGCCGACGTCATCAGCCAGCAGTACATGATCCGCTCCGGCATGATCAAGAAGCTTGCCGCGGGCGTCTACACCTACATGCCTCTTGGTCTGCGCGTCATCCGCAAGATCGAGAAGATCATCCGCGAGGAAATGGTCCGCGCGGGCTCGATTGAGCTCCTCATGCCGATGGTTCAGCCGGCGGAACTCTGGCAGGAAACCGGCCGCTGGGAAAAGTACGGTCCTGAGCTTCTGCGCATCAAGGACCGCCACATGCGCGACTTCGTGATTCAGCCGACTTCCGAAGAGGTGATCACGGATGTGGCGCGTCAGGAAATCAAGAGCTGGCGTCAGCTCCCCGTCAACTTCTTCCACATTCAGACGAAGTTCCGCGACGAGCGCCGTCCGCGCTTCGGCGTGATGCGCGGCCGCGAATTCACGATGAAGGACGCGTACTCGTTCGACCGCGACGAGGAAGGCGCCGGGAAGTCCTACGACAGGATGTACGAGGCCTATCAGAGGATCTTCAACCGCATCGGCCTCGTCTTCCGCGCCGTGCGCGCCGACACGGGCTCGATCGGCGGCTCCCGCTCGCACGAGTTCCAGGTGATCGCGAACGCGGGCGAAGACGTCATCGCCTACTGCCCCGATTCCGACTACGCGGCCAATATTGAGCTTGCGGAAGCTTCCTCCGTGCTCCCGGGCCGTGCGGAACCGAAGGAAAAGATGGAAAAGCGCGCGACTCCGGGTCAGGAAAAGTGCGAGCTCGTGACCGAATATCTCGGCATCCCGTTCCTTTCCTCGATCAAGAGCGTCGTACTTGCCGCCGACCGCACGAACGAAAAGGGCGAGCCGCTCCCGGCGAAGATCGTCCTTGTGCTCCTTCGCGCCGACCATGAATTGAACGAAGTGAAGGCGGGCCATATTCCTGAACTGAAGGAAGGCTTCCGCTTCGCGACCGACCAGGAAATCCTTGCCGCCTTCAGCTCGAAGCCGGGCTACCTCGGCCCCATCGGCCTCAAGGGCGACGTGGCGGTGTATGCCGACAAGACCGCGGCCGACATGAGCGACTTCTGCTGCGGCGCCAACGAAGAGGGCTACCACTACACGGGCGTCAACTTCGGGCGCGACCTGCCGGAACCCGTCGTGATGGATCTGCGCAACGTCGTCGAGGGCGACCAGTCGCCCGACGGCAAGGGCGTACTCCGTCTGCAGCGCGGCATTGAAGTGGGCCACGTCTTCTTCCTGGGCACCCGCTATTCGGCTCCGATGCAGGCCAACTTCCTCGACGAAAACGGCAAGCCCCAGCCCATGCAGATGGGCTGCTACGGCATCGGCGTCACCCGCGTGGCGGGCGCCGCGATCGAGCAGCGTCACGACGACAAGGGCATCATGTGGCCCGACGCCATTGCCCCCTTCGAAGTGGTGATCTGCCCGATGAACTACGCGAAGAGCGAAGCCGTCCGCGCCGCGGCCGACAAGCTCTATGAGGAGCTCCTCGCGAAGGGCGTCGACGTGATCCTTGACGACCGCGACATGCGCCCCGGCGTGATGTTTGCCGAGTGGGAGCTGATCGGCGTGCCGCACCGCGTCGTGATCGGCGACCGCGGCCTCAAGACGGGTGAAGTTGAATACGCCGACCGCACGAACCTCGCCGAAAAGACGATGGTGAATGTTGAGGAAGCGGCTGACTTCGTTGCTTCCCGCGTTGCGCGCTGAGAGAAGAAGAGCACTCCCCTGAGAGGTGAGTGCCTGAATTTTCTCCAATAAAAATTCGCCCGGTCCGGCAGTGATTGCCGGGCCGGGCGAAGTCGTCGTGTGCCCGGCATGGGCGATTTCTATAGGGTGAAAGTCCCGATGAGCAGGAGGTAGTGCCAAGCTCACAGCCAGAGGCAAGGGTGTCCGTCGTG
>NZ_WEHX01000105.1 GCF_009183815.1 Sutterella seckii
CGGCCGTCGAGGGTTGTGGTGGTTTTATCTTCATAACTCATTTATCAATTATAACATAACCGTAGCCGCTTGTCAACTATTTTGTGCCTATGTTAATAAATCCTCAATCGAGGAGCGCTTTCATCGGAACGAGATGGATGTTTAAATGCGCTTCGGCTTCGTTTTTCAGCGCCTCATCAAAGCCGCTCCGGGAAAAAATCCAATAGGAAAAGACGGCATCGTCCGCCACCGGGAGCAGCGCGCATTTTTTCTGCAGCGACCGGAGCACCTTGAGGTCTGCCGCCTCCCGCCGATATCTGCACGCTGCGGCGATGCAGTGCTGCCGCCTTTTATCGGCGCCGACAATATCGATCTCAGCGTCTCCCGACCACCAGCGTCCGAAGTGCGTCAATGCTTCCGGGATCAGTCCTTCGAGGCGCCATCGAAACAGATACTCCCTGCATGCCGCCGCAAATGCTTCATGAGCGAATTCAGCAAAATACGGCTCGACCTTCTCCTTCCACTTGAGCTGTGCCTCTTCCTGCGACCGAATGAGATCCGGCTCATCGGCGAGGAACCGGAACCAGAATTTCTGCAGGGAATCATTGAGTCTATAGCGACCCAGCGAAGCGCTTCCCGGTTCGTTCGGTCCCGAAAAGACAGGAAATTCCTGCTCTATCAGATCCATATCCCCGAGCACAGTCAGATACTTCGTGAGCGTCCGGTTGTCCACATGACTCTGCTCAGCAATTTCGCTTCTGGTTGAAGCGCCCATGGCAATCGACCTCAGAATCGCGTTGTAGGTTGAAGGATCCCGGAATTCCTGCCGCAAAAGAGACTGCGGTTCGTCATGGAGAAAACCATTGGCGCGAAGCAGGTTGAGCGCCAGATTCTCTTCCATCGACTGGCGGGCATCGAGGAACTGCCAGTAGTAGGGAATCCCGCCCAATGCGGCGTAGCCCCTGACGAGATCGTCGGCGGCATATTCCGGCGCAAAGTCCGACACGGTTTGAAACGAAAGCGGCGGGACTTTCAGGACAATTCCCGCCCGGCCGGACAAAGGACTCCGGTCGCCGAGCACGTCCTTCTCCACGTAGGAAACGGCGCTGCTCAAGAGAATCAGAAGAAAATTCTTCTGTGAAAGCACGTCATCCCAGACGACACGGAGTTCCGAGAGAAAGCCCAAGTGTTTCTGAGCAATGTGCTGGAACTCGTCGATGACGAGAATGCGGCGTCCCTCACCGGGCGCGGCTGCGTAAGCCTTAAAAGCCGCGGTCCAGCTCTCATAGCGCACGCCGGATTTGCCGAGCCGTGCACTTAAAGCCTCGGAAAAAAGCTCGAGCTGGAACTCATCCTTCCACGCTTTTGCCGTGTACCAGAAGGTCTCTCTTTCTTCGCAGACTTTCTGAATGAGCGCTGTCTTTCCCACTCGTCTCCGGCCGTAGACGATCACCATTGCCGTGCGACGGCTCCCGCAAACGCCTTCGAGCGCCTCGAGCTCTTCGGTACGCCCAAAACATTCAAGCCGGTTCATCGAAGAGCGCTCCTTTTTGTCACAGATCGTAATCTGGCAGATTACGTTCTGCCAGATTACGATCGGGGAATCGATGCCGGGAGCGCAAAGGTCTTCTTCTCAATTTCTGAGAAAAACCCGCCTTCATTCGGCTTCAATGCAGCCCGAGAACGCGGGCGAGCTCCTCTGCATCGCGGCAGAGGGCAACGGGCTTCTCGGCTTCGAGCATCTCAGCCGTCATGGCGCCGTAGGTCATGCCGATCGAGCGGCAGCCCCAGGCATTGGCCATGCCGAGGTCGTGCGTTGTGTCGCCCACCATGATCGTGTCGGCGGGTTCAATCCCGGTCGCAATGCCGATGGCTTCGAGCATTCCCGGATCGGGCTTCGACGGGTTTTCGTCGGCCGTTTCCGTATCAGTAAAGTATTTTCCGAGTCCCGTTGCTTCCAGAACCCGATTGAGGCCCCGCCGGCTTTTGCCGGTGGCAATCGCGAGCGTGACGCCCCTCTCATGAAGCGTGCGGATGACGTTCTCGATGCCGGGAAAGAGATGGACCTTTCCTTCCTCAGGACGATAGCGCTCAACGTAATAGGCGCCGAACTGCGGGAACTCTTCCTCGGGACAGGTGGGCGCAATGATCTTCATGGCGTCGCGCCAGCCGAGGCCGATCACCGAGCGCGCCTTTGTGGCGGACGGCACCGGAAGCCCCATCTTTTCCGCCGCGTACTGAATGCTGATCGCGATGGCGGCTGTCGTATCGAGAATCGTGCCGTCCCAGTCAAAGACAACAAGCTTATAGGAACCGGCCGGCGGCACTTTTGCTGCGGAATTCATTTCGTCAATCATGCTGCTTCTCCAGTGCACTGATTACCTGGGCGAGTTCTTCGGGGAGAGGCGCCTCAATGTCGAGCGCCTCGCCCGTAACGGGATGAATGAATTTGAGCTTCCAGGCATGAAGGAACATCCGCTTCAAGGGTGCTCCGAGGAGCCCCGCGGCAAGCTCCTTATTGAAGGCGAAGTCGCCGTACTTGTCGTCGCCAGCGAGCGGGAACCCTTCCGAGAGCGCATGAACTCGGATCTGGTGCGTGCGGCCGGTTTTGAGTTCAGCGTCGAGATAGGTAACGACTCCGAAGCGCTTCAGTACCGTGAAGATTGTGTGCGCGCTCATGCCGAGCGGGGACACGCGGACGCGCCTCTCGCCCGAGGGAAGGAGATAACGCTCAAGCGGCGCCTTCACGTGGCGTCGTTCATTCACCCAGTCTCCCTTCACGAGGAGCTTGTAGTGCTTTTCGATGCCGCCTTCCTTCATGAGGTCGTGCATGCGCACGAGCGCTTTCCGAGTCTTGGCAATCACGATGGCGCCGCTCGTTTCCTTGTCGAGACGGTGGCAGAGCTCGAGGAAGGGCTCCTCGGGGCGCGTGGCCCTCAGGCGCTCGATCAGGCCGTGCGCAATTCCTGAGCCCCCATGAGCCGCAAGGCCCGAGGGCTTCATGACGATCAGAAGATGCCGGTCTTCGTGGAGGACTTCAAGCTGGCCCTTCGCAAGGGGCGCCGCAGGGGCCTCAGCCGCCGGGGAGCGCTCCGCAACGCGCATCGGAGGCACGCGGACGACGTCTCCGAGCTTTAATTTCGTTTCTGCCTTCGCGCGGCTTTTGCTCACCCGGACTTCACCCGCCCGAATGACGCGATAGATATGACCCTTGGGCACCCCGCGCGCAAGACGCATGAGGAAGTTGTCGAGCCGCTGGCCGTCCGAATCCTCGCCGATCTCGATGTAGCTCACCCGATCCGACGGGAGCGCACGCACCTTTGATGAGGCGAGCGGCTTAATTTCGGCCTTGGTTGTGTCTGTCATATCCTGTAGTGCTTATACTTAGGGGCTGTCGTTCGAAGTCGGCTTTTCCGCTTCGAAGCGATCGAGTGCATGAGCGGATGGATCCGCACGCGCAGAGGGCTGAAGCGCAAAAGCTCCAGCCGGCGCGAAGGTTCATTTTCTCACGCCTCACAAAGGATTTGTTCCTTCGGTCGCCCGGAACGATTTCCGCCTAAGAAAGGCGTCGAGGATTCCCGTGATCGAAGGAGGCAGAGTTTTTTTTGACGCGGCGGCGCAGTGCCTTTATGAGGAATGCGGCGCCGCAGGCTCGGTCCGTGAGGATTTCTGCCTTGGGCAACGAGTGCTCAGGCAGGAGGCCTTTCGGGCTGATGCCGCAACAGGCAAAGTTTTTTTCGTTCGCCATCCGCTCTTGACATGCGCTCCTCAAAAGAGCGCCGGAGAGAGAACGCAAGGCACCCACGCCCTTGAGGTCCGTTCTTCGGAAATCGGGTTCGGGAGAGCTGAAAGCCCGGAAGCTTTCGCGCCTGCGGATTCTTCTTTAGGAAAGAGACGGACGTCCGGAAGGTTCCTCCTGGTTTTTCCCTTCATGGAAGAAAAGCGCCGGAACGCTCCGAGCCCCATGGCAGATGAAGGATTTCTTTTCCGACAATTCAATCCCCTCAACCGCTTCTTCGCGGGCCCGATTGCGGCTTTTGCGTGCTCCCGAGGGCGAAGCCTGATAGTGATGCTTCGCCGGACTTTTGGTCGAGCTCAGCCGCAGGACGCTCCTGCGAAATCATCTGAGGCCCTTTTCCGGCCCTGAGGCGCGAGGACGATTGATGCCGGTCCGTGAATTCCTTCATGCACTGCCTCGGGTTCGATGAAGCGCTTCGCGTGCGCCCTTCATTTTCTGAAGCGGGAAAGCCCTGCAGGATCTTTATCCGAACGCCCGGATTTCTTTCGGCAGGGGAATCCTCCCGCGCAGAATGCATGCCGCTTTCTTCCTTCGTCCGTCCCATTTCAAGCCGGGCCTCGCCAGGGCATGACGCGGGCTTCGTTCGTCTTTTCCGGCCCTTTTGAATGCATGAAGAAGGCGCCTGGCTTTTCGTGAGTTTTGCCGGCAGATCGTGAGGGATTGAGCCCCTTCCCGAAGAATTTCCCGCTCGCCTCCGAAGCTTTTCTCCTTTTAAGAAATCTTCTGAAGATGAGGCGGTGAAGGTTCTTCCGGACGGATGTGACTCTCCCCAAATCGTTCTTTTCCTTCCCGTCCAGCACCCGCTGCTTCGGGACCGGATGGAAGACGAGCGCAACACATCAGCCGGATAGCGGCGCGGCAATGCCCTTACGGAGAAGATTCTCCTCGGGCGCCGCTGCGGGAGCTTCAGCTTGAGGGAAGCTCCCTGCGGTTTTTTCTCCGCAGAGGAGAGAAAGAATCGTTTCCGCAGGAATACCGTCAGGCACCCTCACGAGACGAATATCCCTGAAGCTTCAGGGCAAAACTCCTGCCTTCCGCTGCGGCACGCCACAGTCCGCCCGCGGCCAATGGGCGGCGAGGAGTGAAATCCCAAATGAAGCGCATGCTTTTCAATGCCACGCATCCCGAGGAAACGCGCGTTGGCATTGTCGACGGCCAGAAGCTGATCGACATCGACATTGAGACTGCCGGCCGCGAAGCCCGCAAGTCGAACATCTACAAGGGCGTCGTCACCCGTATCGAGCCCTCGCTTGAAGCCTGCTTCGTCGACTACGGCGAGGAACGCCACGGCTTCCTGCCCTTCAAGGAAATCTCGCGAAGCTACTTCGCCGAAGGCGTCGACGTTCGCATGGCGACCATCAAGGAAGCCATCCGCGAGGGCCAGGAGCTCATCGTCCAGGTTGAGAAGGAAGAGCGCGGCAACAAGGGCGCCGCGCTCACGACCTTCATCAGCCTCGCCGGCCGCTACCTCGTTCTGATGCCCAACAACCCCCGCGCGGGCGGCGTCTCGCGCCGCATTGAGGGCGAGGAGCGTCAGGAGCTTCGCGAAGCGATGGACAAGCTCGACATCCCGGGCGGCATGTCGACCATCGCCCGCACTGCCGGCATCGGCCGCACGACCGAAGAGCTTCAGTGGGACCTCAACTACCTCCTGAAGCTCTGGAATGCGATCGTCGACGCCGCGCGTCCGCAGTACGAATACGTAACGGAAGAAAACGGCCGCAAGGTCCGCACGGTCTCGTCCGAACCCACGAAGAACGGCCGCAGCGGCAAGCGCCTCAATCCGGCTCCCTTCCTCATCGTTGAGGAATCGAACCTCGTCGTGCGCGCGATCCGCGACTACTTCCAGCCCGAGATCGGCGAAATCCTCGTCGACACGGATGAAATCTACGAGCAGGCGCGCCAGTTCATGGCGAACGTCATGCCCGACATGGTCGACCGCGTGAAGCGCTACCGCGACGACATTCCGCTCTTCACGCGCTTCCAGATCGAGCAGCAGATCGAAACCGCCTACTCGCGCACCGTTCCGCTCCCCTCGGGCGGCGCCATCGTGATCGACCACACGGAAGCGCTCGTTGCGATCGACGTCAACTCCGCACGCGCCACGCGCGGCGCCGACATTGAGGACACGGCCTTCCGCACGAACTGCGAAGCCGCGGACGAAGTCGCCCGCCAGATGCGCCTCAGAGACCTCGGCGGCCTCATCGTGATCGACTTCATCGATATGGCCGAATCGAAGAACCAGCGCGCGGTTGAGCAGCGCCTCAAGGACGCCATCCGCTACGACCGCGCCCGCGTCCAGACGGCCAAGATCAGCCGCTTCGGCCTGATGGAGCTCTCGCGCCAGCGTCTGCGCCCGGCGCTCTCCGAAGGCAGCCACATCACCTGCCCGCGCTGCAACGGCGTGGGCGTGATCCGCGACACCGAGTCCTGCGCGATCCAGGTGCTGCGCATCCTCCAGGAAGAGGCGATGAAGGAAGGCACCGGCGCCGTTCAGGCCCAGGTGCCCGTCGATGTTGCTACGTTCCTTCTCAACGAGAAGAGAAACGACATCACGAAGCTCGAAGCGCGCCACCGCGTGCCGATCGTGCTCATTCCCAACACCTACCTTGAGACGCCGCACTATCACATCGAGCGCATCCGTCAGGACGACGAGCGCCTCGACACGCACGTCCCGAGCTTCGACCTCGCCGAGGAAATCGAAACGACGGCCGACGACCCGTACGCTCAGAAGTCTCAGGAAGAGAAGCCCCAGCGTCCCAAGCAGGTTCCCGTCATCAAGAACCTGATCGAGCGCGATCCTGCTCCGGTCCATCAGGCTGAAGCGCCGAAGGAAGAAAAGAGCGAGAAGCCCGAAGCCGGGAAGATGAAGCAGATGACCCCGGTCACGCCTCAGAAGTCTCTCTTCCAGCGCATCATCGCTTTCTTCACGGGCGGCGACGACGCGGAAAAGAAGACCGAGGAGAAGCCTCAGCAGAAGCCCGCTGAAAAGACGGAAGAGAAGCGCCGCACGCGCGGAGGCAGGAACGACCGCCGCACGCGTTCGGGCCGCACCCGCACGGAGCGCACCGATCGTCTTGAACGCGCGGAACGCGGCGACCGTTCTGAAAAAACGGAAAGGTCCGAGAGATCCGAACGTGCGGAACGCACGGAACGCGCCGAGCGCACGGAAAAGACCGAAGGCCGCACCCGCAGAACGCGCACCGAACGTGCCGATCGTACGGAACGCACTGAGCGCGCCGAACGCACGCCCCGCACCGAGCGCGCTGAGAGGAGCGACCGCGACGATCGCCGTCAGCAGCGCCGCACCGAGGAAGAGGCCGCACGTCCCAATGAGGACATCGCGACCATGACGGCCGAAAGCCTCCCCGATGCCGCGAGCCAGACGGAAGTCGAAGCGCCGGTCTTTACGGTCGAGGCGGAATCGGGCGACGAGGAGCGTCGTTCGCGCCGCCGTCGTTCGCGCCGTCGTCCTCAGGAAGACGAAGCCCAGGCCGACCGCATCCCTGAAGCGGAAGAGACCCAGGAAGGCGCCGCCGCGCCTCAGCCCGCACTCGCCGAAGTGATTTCGCTCGACGAAGGCATCGTTGAGGGCGACAAGGCCGCCGAACAGTCGGAAGCCCGCGAGGAAGCCGATGAGGAAGG
>NZ_WEHX01000106.1 GCF_009183815.1 Sutterella seckii
TCCGATGCTCCTCAGGAGCTCCTCAAGCTTTCCGATGTTCACACTTATCGGTTCGTTGAATCTGATTTTTAAAGAACTTTTCGCTGTTTGATCAGCGAAAGATTGAGATTATATAGAAGTCGTTTCCTTTTGTCAAGAGCTCGTGAAAAGAATTTTTAATTTCGATTCGAAGCTGCTTGTTTTTGCTGCCTCGTTTCCGAAGCAGGATGCGAATTATGGAGAAGAGAATTCGCTTTGTCAAGAGTTCCGAAAAAATAATTTTTGAACCCCTGAATATGGAAAAGCCGTCCGGTCCCGATGCGGGAGGACGGCTTCAGAGCATCACATTCGGATCGATCAGCCGAGCGGCGCGATCTTTCCTTCTGCCTCAAGCTCCTTTCTGCGGGATTCCTTGAGGACATTCACCCAGACATGACTTCTGCCGGTGCTGTCCTCTTCAAGGTAGACACCCTGGAGCTCGGGGCTGAAGCCCGGGAACCGGTTGATGCCCTCCGCGAGCGCAAGGAAGTATTCGAGCACCGGACCGCCCCAGACTTCTCCCGGGACGCAGCAGATGACTCCGGGCGGGTACGGGAGTGCTCCCTCGAGCGCAATGCGGCCTTCCGCCTCCTCGAGCGGCACGTATTCGGCATTCCCGCGCATGAATTCAAAGTGCGCGGTCTGAGCGTCAAGCGCGATCTTCGGGAAATGCGCCCGGCGGAACATCGCCTTCTGCAGGTCCTTGATGTTGTATTCGCGGCAGTAGTCGTGCATTTCCTGGCAGATTTCGCGGATACGGTACCCTTCGTAGCGGTTTTCATGCGCGGAATAGACCTGCGGAATCACGTCCTTCATGAGCGCGTCGGCTTCAAGAAGCTTCTCAAAGCGCGCAATCTGCGTCGTGAGGGACGAAATCTTCGCCGTCGTCTGCGAGGGCGTGAGCAGGAAGAGAATGGAGTTCAGATCGCACTTCTCGGGCACGACGCCGTGGGCGCGCAGATAGTTGGCGAGAATCGTCGCCGGAACGCCGAAGTCCTCATATTCGCCCGTTTCAGTATCGATGCCGGGCGTCGTGAGAAGGAACTTGCACGGATCCACGAAATACTGATTGGCGCCGTATCCCTCAAAGGCATGCCAGCGTTCGCCGGGCTTGAACTGGAAGAAGCGCTGGTCCTTCGCAATCGTCTCAGTCGGATAGCTCTCCCAGGGGCGGCCCGCCACGAGCGGGGGCACGAAGGGCTGAATGTAGCTGCAGGTGCGCTTGATCTGCTTTCTTGCCTCAATGCCGATCTTCACGCACTCGTCCCAGATGCGGAGCCCCGAGACGCCCGAGTGCATCTTGGCATTGATGTCGATCGACGCAAAAAGCGGATAGAAGGGGCTCGTCGAGGCGTGAAGCATGAAGGCGTTGTTCACCTGCTTGTGCGAGACGTAGCGCGCCTGACCGCGCACATGAGCGTCCTTCTTGTGAATCTGCGAGGTCTGGGAGAACCCTGCCTGCTGCTTATGCACCGACTGAGTGACGAAGATGCCCGGATCCTCGGGCTTCAGATCAAGGAGCAGCGGCGAGCAGTCCTTCATCATCGGGATGAACTGCTCGTACCCCACCCAGGCCGAGTCGAAGAGGATGTAGTCGCAGAGGTGACCAATGCGGTCGAGCACCTGGCGGGCGTTGTAGATCGTGCCGTCATAGGTGCCGAGCTGAATCACGGCGCAGCGGAAGGGACGCGGCGCCTCCGCGCGCTTCGGATCCACTTCTGCGGCGAGCTTTCTCAGTTCCGCTTCGTCGAAGCAGTGATTGTCGATGCCGCCGATGAAGCCGTACGGGTTGCGGGCGGTTTCGAGGTAGACCGGACGGGCGCCTGCGAGAACGAGCGCGCCCTGGTGGCAGGATTTGTGGTTGTTGCGGTCGAAGAGCACGAGATCGCCCGGCGTCAGAAGCGCCGAGAGAACAACCTTGTTCGAGGTCGACGTGCCGTTCAGGACGAAGTAGGTCTTGTCGGCATTGAAGACCTTCGCGGCATGTGCTTCAGCCGCATAGGCCGCACCCTCGTGAATGAGGAGGTCCCCCATGTCGACGTCGGCGTTGCAGAGGTCGGCGCGGAAGATCGTTTCGCCGAAGAAGTTGGCGAACTCGCGGCCGGCCGGGTGGCGGCGGAAGAAGGCGCCGCCCTGGTGGCCCGGGCAGTCGAACTGCTCGTTTGCCGTGCCCACGTAGCGCCTCAAGCTCCGGAAGAAGGGCGGAAGGATCTTCTCTTCATAGCCAGAAGCCGCATCAATCAGCTGACGCACGAAGAAAGGCTCCTCCACCGGATCGTCGTTGACGACGCCCATGCAGCGGCCGATCCATTCGTCGGGCACGTAGCGCCCGCGCTCGACGAAGATGAAGATCGGAATGCCGAATCCATAACCCTCAACGCGGTCGAGCTCGCCGTTCTCCGCGTCCTCGACGGACATCAGAACGACGCCGGTCTCCGTCATCTCCGCTTCGGAGAGCCTTACAACCTGACGATCCTTGGGAAAGTCCTTGAAGGAAACATTGTCACTCACTGCAATTGCAAGCTTCTGCATGTCCTGAAGTCCTTTGGGAAGAATGGCGCGCTTCAAATCAAGCGCTGATGGGTAGTGAAAAAAGATCCGGGGGCCTGTTTCTCCAAAGAGGGGAAGCAGAAAAATGCGAAGTATATCGGCGACGGGCGCCCATTTTCTATTGTCGCCGATAGCGGCATTGAGGAGCGCCGAAAAGAGAAGAAGACCGTCTTCCGGGAATCCCGGCCGACGGTCTTCTTGTTTCTCGCTGAGCTCTTCCCTGCTCCCTCTCGTCTATGGGAGGGAGCAGGTTATTCGGGGACTCAGCCGACCCACTTCCTCGCGTTGCGGAAGATCCGCATCCAGCCCGAGGCGTCGGTCCAGTCATCCGGATGCCAGGAGAGCTCGATCGCGCGGTGGCTGCGTTCGGGGTGCGGCATCATGATCGTGAAGCGTCCGTCATCCGTCGTGAAGGCGGTGAGGCCGCCCTTCGAACCGTTGGGGTTGGCGGGATAGGCTTCCGCAGGCTTCCCGGCGCCGTCCACGTAGCGCGCTGCCGCGCGCGCAAGCACCGCATCGTCGGGATTGAGGTATTCCACCCTGCCCTCGCCGTGGCTCACGACGATCGGAAGGACGGAACCCGCCATGCCGGAGAAGAGGATGGAGGGCGATTCGAGGAGCTCAACCGCCGCGAGGCGCGCTTCGAACTGTTCGGAGCGGTTTCTCACGAAGTTAGGCCAGTGCTTCGCGCCCGGGATGAGGCCGCGCAGACGGCTCATCATCTGGCAGCCGTTGCAGACGCCGAGACCGAAGGTGTCGGGACGGGAGAAGAAGGCCGAGAACTCTTCAACGAGACGGTCGTTGTTGAGGATCGTCTTCGCCCAGCCGCCGCCGGCGCCGAGCACGTCGCCGTAGGAGAAGCCGCCGCAGGCGGCAAGTCCCTTGAAGTCGGCAAGATTGAGTCGGCCCGAGAGAAGGTCCGTCATATGGACGTCCCAGGCTTCAAAGCCCGCACGCGTGAAGGCGGCTGCCATTTCGGTCTGGGAGTTGACGCCTTCCTCGCGCAGGATCGCGATCTTCGGACGAACGCCCGTGTTGATCATCGGGAGCGCAACGTCTTCGTCGACGTCGAACGTGGTCTTTGCAAAAAGACCCTTGTTCAACTCGTCGGCAACAGCGGCGAATTCCTGATCCGCGCATTCGGGGTTGTCGCGGCCGCGGGCAATTTCATGCGAGACCTCGGTCCAGGCGCTCTGGAGCTCAGCGCGCGGGAAGCTTGCGAGGACTTCGCCCTCGCGGACGATTTCGAGCTTGTCTTCCTCGAGGAGCTCGCCCACGAAGTGGCAGCAGTGCGAAAGGCCGAAGGCGCGCATCTGCGCGACCACTTCTTCCGTACGATCCGCCGGGATCTGAATGAGGGCGCCGAGTTCCTCGTTGAAGAGGGTATTCAACACCGTGGCTCCCTTTTCCTGGAGGAGCGACGAGAGATCAAGGCGAATGCCGATGCGGGAGGCAAAGTTCATTTCCGCCGCGGCGGCAAAGAGGCCGCCGTCGGAGCGGTCGTGATAGGCAAGCACGCACCCGGCGAGCTCGAGCTTTCTCAGAGCCGTAATGAAGCGGCCGAGAAGCGCCGGATCCTCGCAGTCGGGCGCCTCGTCGCCGAAGCGCTGCGTCGTCTGAGCAAGGATCGAGCCGCCCATGCGGTTCTTGCCCTGGCCGAGGTCAACGAGAACAAGAACGGACTTGTCGACCCCCTTGCCGCGGCGAAGCTCGGGCGTGAGCGTAAGCGCCGCGTTGGTGACCGGAGCAGCGGCGGAAACAATGAGGGAGACCGGAGACGTAACGGTCTTCTTCTCGCCCGCTTCCGTCCAGTTGGTGCGCATGGAGAGCGAGTCCTTGCCGACCGGAATCGAAATGCCGAGACCGATGCAGAAGCGGCTTGCCGCCTTGACGGCGTCAAAGAGCCGCGCGTCTTCGCCCGGAGCGCCGCAGGCGGCCATCCAGTTGGCCGAAAGCTTCACGCGGGGGAGTTCAATATCGGCAGCGGCCAGGTTCGTGAGCGCTTCGCCGATCGCCATGCGGGAGGCGGCGGCCGAATTGATGACGGCGAGCGGCGTGCGCTCGCCCACGGCCATTGCTTCGCCGCGCAGCGTCTCAAAGCCGAGCGTCGTGACGGCGCAGTCCGCCACCGGCACCTGCCAGGGGCCGATCATCTGGTCGCGCGCAACCAGGCCGCCCACCGAACGGTCGCCGATCGTGATGAGGAAGGACTTGCTCGCCACCGACGGATGACGGATGACGCCGTAGGCCGCGTCCTCGAGATCGATGCCTTCCTCGGCAAAGGGCGTGAGGAACTTCTTCTCGTGCTTCACATCGCGGTGCATGCGGGGGGCCTTGCCGAGAAGCACTTCCATCGGCATGTTGACGGCATCGGCTTCGCCCGGACGCTCGACGAGAAGATCAGCCTCTTCAGTAATGCGGCCGATGACGGCATAGGGGCAGCGCTCGCGCCGGCAGAAGGCGTCGAAGCGGTCAAGCCCGGCCGGATCGAGCGCGATCACGTAGCGCTCCTGCGATTCGTTGCACCAGACTTCCAAGGGCGACATGCCGGTCTCTTCAACCGGAACCTTCGAGAGGTCGAAGCGCGCGCCCTTCCCTGAAAGGTCGGCAAGTTCAGGCATGGCGTTCGAAAGACCGCCCGCGCCCACGTCGTGAATGGCAAGAATCGGGTTCTTTTCGCCCATCGACCAGCAGCGGTCGATCACTTCCTGCGCACGGCGCTCCATTTCGGGGTTGCCGCGCTGAACGCTGTCGAAGTCGAGCGCTTCGGAATTGGCGCCCGTATTCATCGAGCTCGCGGCGCCGCCGCCGAGACCGATGCGCATGCCCGGGCCGCCGAGAACGATAAGAAGGCTTCCCGCAGGGGGAACGAGCTTCTTCGTCTGATCGTCGCGGATGCTGCCGATGCCGCCCGCGAGCATGATGGGCTTGTGGTAGCCGTAGCGGGTGCCGCCCACGTTCGCTTCAAAGGCGCGGAAGTAGCCGAGGAGATTGGGACGGCCGAATTCGTTGTTGAAGGCGGCGCCGCCGAGCGGGCCTTCGGTCATGATGGAGAGCGGGGTCGCAATGCGGCCGGGCGCGCCGTAGGCCTTGGCGGAAGCTTCGCCCGTCGCGCAGTCCGTATCGTTTTCCCACTTTTGCGGCGCTTCAGGAAGATGAAGCGCAGAGGTCGTGAAGCCCGTGAGGCCCGCCTTCGGACGAGCGCCGCGGCCGGTCGCGCCCTCGTCGCGGATTTCGCCGCCCGAACCGGTGGATGCGCCCGGGAACGGGGAAATTGCGGTCGGGTGGTTGTGCGTTTCAACCTTGAACACGGTGTGAACGCGTTCGGTTTCGCGGCGGAAGGTCGCGCCGAAGGGATCCTTTTCGTCGGGACGCGGATAGAGGCGGACCACATCGCGGCCTTCGAAAATGGCCGCATTGTCTGCATAGGCCGTGATGGTTCCGAGGGGCTGCGCCTTATGCGTATCGCGGATCATGCCGAAGAGCGTTTCCTCGCGCGCTTCGCCGTCAATGGTCCAACGGGCATTGAAGATCTTGTGGCGGCAGTGCTCGGAATTGGCCTGCGCGAACATCATGAGTTCGACGTCGGTCGGATCGCGCTGCAGGCGCGTGAAGGCGTCGGCGAGGTAGTCGACCTCGTCCTCGGAAAGCGCAAGACCCATCGAAAGATTTGCGTCCTCAAGGGCCTTCTTCCCTTCCGCCATCAGCGGAACGGTCTCCATGGGCTTGCCCGCGAGATCCGTGAAGAGGTTTTCGCGCGGATAGTCGACCGGAACCACGGACTCCGTCATGCGGTCGTGAAGGAGCGCGAGAAGCGCGCCGCGCTTTTCTTCCGACAGCTCGGCGCCGTCCCTGAGCGCGATCGTGAAGATCGTGCCGCGCTCAACGCGGAGCACCTTTTCGATGCCGCAGTTGCGGGCGATGTCGGTAGCTTTCGAAGCCCAGGGCGAAATCGTGCCGAGACGCGGCACCACCAGGGCTTCGAGAGAAGCCGTAATGGCCTTGTCCGGGCCCGGGCCGTAGTCGAGAAGCGACGCGAGGCGCGAGGATTCGGTATCCGTAAGCTCGTCCGAGGCATGCACAAAATGAATGAAGCGGCTCGAAACCGCTTCAACGGACGGCTCAACGGCACGAAGCGCGCGAAGAAGACGTTCTTCACGGAAGTCCGAGAGCGCACGGGGGCCTTCAAGGTCAAAAACGATGCCGGCAAGGGACGCCATAGCTGCTGATTCCTGTGGAAGGGAAAAAATCGGGATCCTGTCCGCTTTGAGCCGCGAGTGCGGGGAAAGAGCGTCAGGAAAAGTAGGGATAGCCTTAGATTATAAAAGACCCGCTCCATGCAAGGATCTTCGGCCGCAAAGGTTTTGAGCGCTCATCGGGATGACTTCTCCGGCTGCCCGCAGCATCGTTTTCAAGCGGCTTAGTGTTTACGCTTAGAAAAGGTCTGCGTCAGCGCCCGATGCGAATGAGAAGCAGCTTCAGACAGCGTGAAAAGAGAGAAAAATCAAGCCTAACCGCTATACCTTACCGGAATAGCGAAAATCCACAAAAAATTAATAAAAATCAAATAATTAGAGACGCCCGAAATACAATTATTAACAAAGGTATTTAATAGTTGACGGATGGTGCTGTGTGGCGCTTGGGGTCAGGCCGCCTGTGCATAGAGGGTACTCTCATTCGTAAAACAGG
>NZ_WEHX01000107.1 GCF_009183815.1 Sutterella seckii
CAGCGGCGGCCGGGGCGGCAGCCTGGGGCTGGGGAGCAATGGCAATCGTGCTCTGCACGGGCTGCGCAGGGGCGCTCGTACGATTGACGATGCGCACGCGATCCTCGCCTTCCGTGATTTCCAGTTCGGCCACGCCGCTTTCGCTCACGAGGTCAATGAGTGTCTTGAGTTTACGCAGATCCATATTCTTGATGACGGTTGGTTGCAGAGGACGAGCCTTGAGGGGCGGCCGGGGATGGCGAGCTTTGAAGCGCTGCGCACCTTCCGGATTCCGGACCCGCAAAAGAGGAAAAGGCCGCGTCCGCGGCCTCAAAACGCTCTAATGAATGCTCATCAGCGGACAAATTATTCTAATTCTGAGGAAACGGCATTCACCTTGTCAAAGGTTTTTACATATGCCCCGAGACCTTTCTTTCGGGAAATTGCCGCTATCGGCTTGGAAAGAGGCATATTTCCGGGAATTCCGGAAGCTCAGAATACGTTTGCAGTTTATTGATTGCACGATTCTCCGGAATGCCCTTAATGAGCTAATCCTTTTCTTCCGGAAGGATGACATTCGGACTCTTTTCCGAAGCAGAGGGCTTCGAGTTCCTCCGGACCCGCACTCCCGAGCGCTTCGGCTTCTCTCTGCCATTCGTCGGGCTTCTCGGGCGCGGGAAGCGTTGTGCCGAAAGGAACGACGCGGATGAGGATCTCCTCCCCGTCGATTTCGGTGAGAAGCGTGAAGGCTCCCTTATGCCGGCGCATGAAGGCGGTCGGGTAGGACGCTTCAAAGGGTTCGGCCATGAGGCCGGCATTGAGGAGCGTAATGGCGGCATCCTTTTCGCTTTCGCCCCGGGCGACGGTTTCGGGAAGCGAATTCTCCGTGGCAGCGCCCGAGAGCACGACGCCGACGAGCCTGAGCCCGAGTTCGGGCACGCGGCGCATGAGGGAGAGCGCCGCGCGGCGCTTCCGGAGAAGCGTTTCCGCGTGGGCATCGGGCGCAAACAAGGCCTGCCAGCGGCGGATTTCGCTTGCGACCAGCTTTTCGTCGGGAGATGCGCCGCAGAAGTCCCTGGCGGCGCGGAAGGCTTCCTTCCAGGTTCTGAGGTCGGCGCAGATGAGGCGGGCGGCGAACGCGGCGGCTTCGCGGCCTTCGCGAACAGAATTTTGCGGCATGGCGAACCTTCGTCAAAATAAGGAGTCCCGGATGGAAAGCATTCTACGAGGAAGAACGCAGCTCTCCGGCGGATGGGCGAAAATGCGCTTCAAAGAAAAAATCTCTTGAGTGAGAGGCCATTCATGCATATTCATATTCTCGGCATCTGCGGCACCTTCATGGGCGGCGTCGCGCAGCTCGCGCGCGCAGCAGGCCACCGCGTCACCGGGTGCGACCAGAATGTTTACCCGCCGATGAGCGACGCGCTTGCCGCGAACGGAATCGAAATTACCCAGGGCTACGGCGCTGAGCAGCTTGAGCTTTCGCCCGACCTCTGGGTCGTGGGAAATGCCATTTCCCGCGGGAATCCGCTCCTCGAAGCCATTCTCAATGTGGGGCTCCCCTATACCTCGGGCCCTCAGTGGATGAGCGAAAACATCCTCCAGGGCCGCGAGGTGCTCGCCGTTGCCGGCACGCACGGGAAGACCACGACCACGTCGATGCTCGCCTGGATTCTGAAGGAAGCGGGCTTGAACCCGGGCTACCTCATCGGGGGGCTCCCCTGCTGGGGTGAAAAATCGGCCGAACTCGGAGACCCTTCCGCTCCCTTCGTCATTGAAGCGGACGAATACGACACGGCCTTCTGCGACAAGCGGAGCAAATTCGTGCACTACCGTCCAAGGATCGCGATTCTCAATAATCTCGAATACGATCATGCGGACATCTTCCCCAATCTCGCGGCCATTGAAACGCAGTTCCATCATCTGGTGAGAATCATGCCGGGCGAAGGAACGGTGATCGCGAATGCGAAGAGTCCGGCGCTCGACCGGGTTCTCGCGCGCGGCTGCTGGTCGCGGCTTGAGCGCTTTAATGCGGATTTCGGCGCTGAGAACGGGTGGTCCCTCTCGGAGGGCGGCGAAGCCGCTTTCGAAGGCGAGGCCGTCGGGCGCATTGAAATCGCCATGCCGGGGCGCTACAACGAACTGAATGCGCTCGCGGCCGTAGCTGCGGCGCATGCCGCAGGCGTCTCGCCCGAAGCGGCGATTGAGGCCTTGAAGCGCTTCCCCGGCGTTCACCGCCGTCAGGAAGTGCGCGGCGAAGAGTACGGCTGCGTCGTCATCGACGATTTCGCGCACCATCCGACCGCCATTCGCGAGACGATTGAAGGCGTTCGCTCGAAGTACCGCGGCAGACGCGTTCTTGCGGTGCTTGAACCCCGGAGCAACACGATGAAGCTCGGCACCATGAAGGGCGAGCTCGCCGGAGCGCTCAGGGACGCGGACGAAATCTTCTGCTTCGCGGGCGCGGGCGTGCGCTGGTCGCCCGAGGAAGCGCTCGAGGCGCTCGGAAGCCGCGCCTTCGTGACGCACGACTTCAATGTCCTCGTTGACACGGTCGCGGCGGAAGCGAAGCCCGGCGACGTCATTCTCTGCATGAGCAACGGCGGCTTCGGCGGCATTCACGGGAAGCTCCTCGCGAAGCTCGCCGAGAAGGCCGTCCGCCTTCAGGGAATCCGGGAATGACTGAAGTCAAGCCTCTTGCCGTCTATCTTCACGGCTTCCTCTCCTCTCCCGGCTCAGCGAAGGGCCGGGAGCTCCATGAGGAAGCCGTCTCCTCGGGCTGGGATTTTCTGGCTCCCGACCTGAATCTCTCCCCTAGGGAAGTTGACCGGCTCCTTATCGGCCTGATGGATTCAGTTCCGGAGGAAAGACGGCGGCGGACCCTGGTTCTCGGCTCCTCCCTCGGGGGCTTTTATGCGCTGAGGCTCGCCCGCCGCTTTGCGCTTACGGCGGCTACGGTCAACCCTTGTCTCAATCCCTGGGAATTCGTTGCCGGGCAGACGGGAGAGCGGGAGGTTTACGGAACCGGCAGAAAAGTCTTCGTCAGGGAAACGTTTGCCGACGAACTTCTCGCCTTAAGCCGTGAAGTTCCGCCAATCCCCCGGGATCCCGCTGATGCGCTGACGCTTCTCTCAACCGCCGACGAAGTGCTCGACTACCGGCTTGCGAGAAAGGCGCTCAGTCAGTCGCCCGCGATCCTTTCCGTCGGCGACGATCATCGGATGCAGCGATTCGCGCGCTATCTTCCTGCGGTGAGAGCCTTCTTTGAAAGGCGGATGGCGGCAAAAGTTCGGGCACAATAACGCCCTCAGGAAATTTCAAAGAATTTAGTTTTCCGGCGTTCACCTCCGATACGGGCGATAAGGGCGCGGGATGCAGGTTTAATCGTTATGTATCTCTATTTTGAAGATGACGGCGCCTTCAAGGCGGGTACGGTGCTCTCTCAGGCGGGAAGCGCCTATCAGGTGGAGCTCACTACCGGCCGCCGCAGCAAGATCAAGGCGTCGCACGTCTTTTTCTCCTTTGAGTCTCCCTCGGCGTCGGAGCTGATTGCCCGGATTCCGGAGGCGGCTGCGGAGCTCGATCCCGCCTTCCTCTGGGAAGCCGCGCCTAAGGAGGAGTTTTCCTACCTCGACCTCGCTCAGGAATACTGGGGCGAAAATCCCGGTCCTGTCGAAAAGGCGGCGCTCATTACGACGCTCCATGCGAATCCGGTCTATTTCTACAGGAAGGGCCGCGGCGTCTACCGGAAGGCTCCGGAAGACATTCTTCAGAAGGCGCTCGAAGCCCTCGAACGCCGTCGTCGTCAGGAAGAGCAGAAGAAGGCCTGGATCGAGGAGATGGTCGAAGGGAAGCTCCCCGAGGCGATCGGACGCCAGGCGCTCATGCTCCTCGTTGCGCCCGACAGGAATTCGATCGAATGGAAGGCGCTTTCCGACGCCGCTGCCGAAACGCGGCAGACGCCGCTTCGCCTCATGCTGGCTCTGGGCGGCATCGCCTCGCCCTGGCGCTGGCATGTCGACAGCTTCTATGCGGCCAATTTCCCGCGGGGCCGCGGGTTCCCGGCGGACCTCCCCGAACCCCCGAAAAATGCCTGGGATGATCTTCCCGTTGCAGAGGTTGACGCCTTCTCCATCGACGATTCCGACACGACTGAAGTCGACGACGCGGCGAGCGTGAAGCACCTCGAGGGCGGCGTCACGCGCGTGGGCATTCATATCGCTGCTCCTGCTCTCATGATCGAGCGCGGCTCGCGCCTTGACGACGTCGCCAAGGCCCGCATGAGCACCGTTTATGCACCGGGCCTCAAGACGACGATGCTTCCGGAAAACTGGATCAAGGCGGCGTCCCTCGATGAAGGCGTGATGGTTCCGTGCCTCTCGCTTTACGCCTGGGTGAAGGACGATACCTTCGCCGTCGAAAAGACGGAGACGCGGCTCGAGCGCATTGCGCTCAAGGCCAACCTCCGCTACGACAAGATCGACGACCTTGTGACCGAAGAGGCCATTCAGGAAGGAAAGCTTGAGATTCCCTTTGCGGACGACATCATCTGGCTCTGGCACTTTGCGAAGCACCTCCAGAAGGGCCGCGAGGAAGTGAGGGGCCGCCCCGAACCCGTCGGCCGCGTCGACTGGTTCTTTGCGCTCGAGGGTGAAGGCGAAGACGCCGTCATTCACGTGCGCGGCCGCCGCCGCGGCGCACCGCTCGACCTCCTTGTCGCTGAACTCATGATTTTTGCGAACAGCACCTGGGGGCTCTGGCTCGAGGAGCACGATACCGCCGGCATCTACCGCTCCCAGAGAATGGGGCGCGTGCGCATGAGCACTTCTCCCGGACCGCACGACGGTCTCGGCGTTCTGCGCTATGCCTGGAGCACTTCTCCCTTGCGCCGCTACGTCGACATGGTCAACCAGCGTCAGATGATTGCGGTCCTCAAGGGGGAGCCGCCCGCCTACGCGAGAAACGATGTCGATCTCTTCGCCATCGTGAGTCAGTTCGAAAACATCTACGGGCTCTATTCCGACTTCCAGACCCGGATGGAGCGCTACTGGTCGCTGCGCTGGATTCTCCAGGAAGGCCTGAAGACCATTGAGGCGATCGTCGTCAAGGGCGACCTGGTGCGCATCGACCGGCTTCCCTTCATGCAGCGCGTGCCGGGGCTCCCCGAGGATCTCCCGCGCGGGCGGAAGGTTGAGCTTCGCATCCTCGGCTGCGATCTCGTGGATCTCGTGATGGATGCTCAGCTCGTGCGCATTCTCGACGACGCTCTGACGCCCGAGGAAGAAGGCGCGCTTGAAGAGGCGCTCGATGATGCGCAGGATGAGGCTCTCTCAGAACAAGCGCCCGAAGACGCTGCAGAAACGGCTGCTTCCGAGGCTTCTGAGAAGCCCGCGGAGGCTCCTCAGTCCTGACGGGAAAGCCTCTTTTCCCAAAAGAGAGGATTTCTTTCACCGGCGTCATATCCGTGTGATAACCTCTCGAGCGAATTTCTGCACCCCTCAGAGCGGCTCCTTCTGAAGGCAATTCAGAGGAGCCTTTCGCCGGGGAATTTTTGCGGCGTGCGTGCCGGCCGAAATTTTTTCCTCCACGCGCGACGCCAGCAGTCCGAATCAACCGCTTAAAGCCCAATCAGGGGGAGCTGACAATGAGCCGTGAGGAAGAAGCCGGAAAGCTCATTGAAGAGGACGAAAGCACGCCGACGCTCGATTCGGATGAAGCGAGCCGTGCGCTCGCGCGCGTCGAGCAGATCCTCGAAGAAGATGAGGACAAGGCGAAGGCGCTTGCAAAGGCGCGCGGCGGCGAGCACGAAGAGGCGCGTCCCATTACGCCCGAAGCGGCGCAGGAACTGAGGGACATCCTTGAGCCCCTCCATCCTGCCGACATCGCCTGGGTGCTCGAGGCCCTGCCGCTCGATGACCGACTGGCCGTCTGGAATCAGGTTCAGAGCGAATCTGACGGCGACATTCTTCTTGAAGTCAACGAGGGCGTCCGCGAAACCCTGATCGACGCGATGGATCGCGACGAGCTCGTCGACGCGGTCGAAACGCTCGATACCGACCAGATCGCCGACCTGGTGGACGACCTCCCGCCCGACGTGATGGCGGAGGTTCAGGAAGGGCTTTCGCACGAAGAGCGCGCACAGTTGCGCGCCGCCATGTCGTACCCCGAGGAATCGGTCGGTGCGCGCATGGACTTCGAGATGGTCTCGATCCGTGAGGAAGTAACGGTCGACATGGTGCTCCGGTATCTGAGGCGCTTTAAGACGCTTCCCGACCATATGGACCAGATCTTCGTCGTCGACCGCCTCGGAAGGCTGAAGGGCACGCTCTCTCTCGTTGAGATGCTCACGAACGATCCGGCGAAGCAGGTGAAGCGCATCATGCAGACGGAAGCCTTCACGCTTAATCCGCTCGATTCCGCGAGCGACGCCGCGCAGGCGTTCGAGCGCTACGACCTCGTGAGCGCGGCGGTGGTGGATGAAGCGGGCCGCTTGGTCGGCCGACTCACCGTCAACGAAGTGGTCGACGTGATCCGTGAGGAAAGCGAGGAAGACGCCTTCGGTGCGGTCGGTCTTGATGACGAACAGGATATCTACGGGAGCGTCTGGTCTTCGGCCAAGAGCCGCTGGCTCTGGCTCGGCGTCAACCTCTGCACGGCCTTCTTTGCTTCGCGCGTGATTTCCGCTTTCGACGGCACCATTGAGCGCGTCGTGGCGCTCGCCGCCCTGATGCCGATCGTGGCCGGCATGGCCGGCAATTCCGGCAATCAGACGCTCACGCTCCTCGTGCGGTCGCTCGCCATGGGTCAGGTGACGGTCGCCAACACCATCGACATCTGGAAGAAGGAGATCGGCGTCGCCTTCATCAACGGCATCATCTGGGGATGCATTGCCGGTGCCTGCGCCTGGGCGCTCTACTGGGATTCGCCGCAGGGGCGGCTCCTCGGCTGCGTGATGGCGCTCGCGATGTTCTTCAATATTCTTCAGGGCGCGGTCGTCGGCATGGCGGTGCCGCTCATTCTGAAGCGCCTCGGGCGCGACCCGGCGATGGGCGGGTCGGTGCTCCTCACCTTTACGACGGACTCCGGGGGCTTCCTGATTTTCTTAGGTCTCGCAACGATCTTCTTTGCGCATTAAGAGAGTCAGAACAAAAGCGGCACTTCGATGGAGCGCCGCTTCGCGTCGTGTGCCCGGCATGGGCGATTTCTATAGGGTGAAAGTCCCGATGAGCAGGAGGTAGTGCCAAGCTCACAGCCAGAGGCAAGGGTGTCCGTCGTGA
>NZ_WEHX01000108.1 GCF_009183815.1 Sutterella seckii
GAAAACCGCCGGATGCCGAACGGCATGTCCGAAAGGGCCCGATCACGGGGCCATGCGGTGTGGGAGGGGGTACCCTGCAAGGGGGCCCTCTACCCGATACGGGGAGGCAGCTCCCGATGGAGTCATTCTCCGCCTCCTCCCATCCTCCTTTCTTCGCGGATTCCATCATACGCTTGCCCATTTGCATCAGGATGGGCCACTTCTGCGCCCGGATGGTGCGCTTCTTTCAATCTGTGCACAAGCTTAAAGCAGTAGTAACCCCTATTCCGCTAGGAATAAGCTCCTACTCCCCGTGCCTTTAGACAGTAAACCATAAACCAGAGAAATCAAAGCGATATCATAGAGAAAGGAGCGTGCTAACGTTTACGGCAATGAGAGCGCAGCAATAAAGCGCTCCGATACGCACGAATTGAAGATGAACCGCCACCAGGGGGTTCTTCTTGTGGAGAGTTCCAAATGCAGATTTATTCCGCCGCACGTCTTGAAAAAGACTATTCCGCTGTTGCCGCTCAGTGCGCCCGCACGGGCGAGGCGCAGATTCTTGCTGAAAACGGCCGCGCCGATCTCGTTGTGATGGATGCGAAGACCTATCAGCGCCTCGCTGAAAAGGCTACCGGCACTGGCTCGAAGAGCCTCGCCTCCGACCGCATCGCCCTCGAAATGGGCGTGGTTGCTGCGGGCTGATTCACCGCACGCGATCCTGAACCAGGCTTTTCTTCAGAGCAAAGTCCCGGATGGAGATGCACCTCCTCCCGGGACTTTCTTTATGTCTGCCCGGGACGTCTGCGAGCTCAGCAGCCGCTCCACTTGAAAACCGCGCTTCAGCCCCCATATAGGCTTCATCTGCATTCTGCTTTCGTGCAGGATGCGTCAGACCTTTATCAGATTTCGGAGAAAAAGTCGAAATGGCTGCTGAAACTCATGTTTTCCAGACCAAGGTGAGCAAGCTCCTGAAGCTCCTCGCCAATTCCCTTTATTCGAATAAGGAAGTGTTCCTGCGCGAGCTCGTCTCGAACGCCTCCGACGCCATCGACAAGCTCCGCTTCGCGGCAATTGCGAAGCCCGAGCTCCTCGGCAGCGACCCCGTCTTCTCGATCCGCATCAGCGCCGACAAGGAAGCCGGCACCCTTACCGTTTCCGACAACGGCATCGGCATGACGCTCGAGGAAGCGAACGAACACCTCGGCACCATCGCGCAGTCTGGCACCGAAGACTTCCTCGAGCACCTCTCCGCCGACGAAGCGAAGAACGCGCAGCAGATCGGTCAGTTCGGCGTGGGCTTTTATTCGAGCTTCATCGTTGCCGACCGCGTGACCGTCGTTTCGCGCGCCGCGACTGCGGGCGAAAACGAAGCCGTGCGCTGGGAGTCGGACGGCTCGGGCACCTTCACGTCTGAGCTCACCACCCGCGCCTCCCGCGGCACCAACGTGATCCTGCACCTGCGCGACGAGGACAAGAACTTCCTCGATCCCTGGACGCTTCGCGAAACGATCACGAAGTATTCGGACCACATCTCGACGCCGGTTTATCTCCTTGAAGAAAAGCCCGCCGAGGAAGGCAAGACCCCCGAAAAGGACTGGGTGCAGGTGAACGACGCCAAGGCGCTCTGGACGCTGCCGCCCAAGGAAGTGACGGACGACCAGTACAAGGAGTTCTACAAGCACCTCACGCACGACTGGGAAGATCCCCTCTGCTGGGCGCACAACCGCGTTGAAGGCGACCTTGAATACACGTCGCTTCTCTACTGCCCGTCCGTCGCCCCGTACGACCTCTACAACCGCGACCTTCAGAAGGGCCTGAAGCTCTTCGTCGAGCGCGTCTTCATCATGGACCGCGCGGATGCGTTCCTGCCCAACTACCTGAGATTCATCAAGGGCCTCGTCGACACGAACGATCTTCCGCTCAACGTTTCCCGCGAACTTCTTCAGGAAAGCCGCGTAGCCGCGAAGCTGAAGAAGGCCCTTACCCGCCGCGCGCTCGACATGTTCGCGAAGCTCGCCGACGACAAGGAAAAGTACGGCGTCTTCTGGACGCAGTTCGGCCGGGTGCTGAAGGAAGGCATTGTTGAGGATCCGGACAACAAGAAGGCCATTCTCGGGCTCCTCAGATTCGCAACCACGAAGGCCGGAGCTTCCGACATCACGGTGTCGCTTGCCGACTATGTGAGCCGCATGCCCGAAGGCCAGAAGAACATCTACTACGTCATCGCGAACACCCCGGAAGCCGCTGAAGGCTCGCCCTATCTTGAAGGCCTTAAGAAGAAGGGCGTCGAAGTCCTTCTCCTCTGGGAGCGCATCGACGAGTGGATGATGGGTGCTTTGACCGAATTCGACGGCCATAAGTTCATCCCGGCGACCGCCGCCGACCTGGAGCTCGAGGGCGTCAAGGCGAAGTCCGATGATGCGGAAAAGCCTTCCGAAACTTCGAAGGAAGAGGACGACAAGGCAGTAGCCCGCTTCAAGGCCGCGCTCGGCGAAAAGGTTGCGGATGTCCGCGTATCCGACCGCCTCGTCGACTCCGCCGCCTGCGTGGTCGGCCAACACGATCAGATGCTCACCGAACAGATGCGCCGCATGCTCGAGGCTGCGGGGCAGACGGTTCCGGAAGAAAAGTACACCCTCGAAGTCAATCTCGAGAGCCCGCTCGTCAAAAAGGCGCTCGCTGAGAATGATCCGGCCCGCTTCTCCGAATGGGCGGACGTCATTCTCGATCAGGCGCTCCTTTCCGAACAGGGGTCCCTCAAGGACCCGGCAGGGTTCGTGAAGCGCCTCAATGCGCTGCTTCTCTCGTGATGCCGAGTTTTAAGTCCTGAGTTTTTCTCAGAAGGCATGCCGCTCTTTTTCGGGCGGCATGCCTTTTCATTGATGGGATTTCTCTGCAGATGCAGGATTCCGGAGGAATCCGGCAAAGAATCGTCCTCATCTGATCATCGTCATCAATACTCCTCCCGCGGGAGGAGGTGAAGAAGCCTGAAAAGGCGGAAAATAGCGAGCTCACTAAGAACTCATCATTCCGGCTTTTCCCATGGACGAAAATTTCGCCAAGGTTCTCGCCTTCGTTGTCTTCATTGCCCTCGGCTGGGGCCTGAGGCGCTTCAACATTCTGAAGCCCGAGGCCTTTCACGCCATCAGCGCGCTCGTCATGTGCGTGACGCTTCCCTGCGTCACGATGACGGGTTTGAACGGCTTCAAGCTCTCCGCCGACTACGCCGTCATTGCCGCCATCGGCTTTCTTGCCAACGTGCTCTTTCTCATCATCGCCATTTTCCTCACCCTCGGAACGAAGAATATTGAGGAGAGAGACTTCCGGCGGCTGAACCTCACGGGCTTCTCGGTAGGCCCCTTCGCTGTGCCCTACGTGCAGGCATTCCTTTCGCCCGCGAGCCTTCTCACCGCTCTCGTCTTCGACCTCGGGAACGCCTTTATGGCGGCTGGCGGCACCTACGCGGCGATCTCCGGGATGAGGGAGAAGACGTCGCCCGCGAAAATGATCGGCGTTGTTTTTAAGAAGCTTGCGACCTCAGGCCCCATCATTGCCTTCGTCTTCATGCTCATTCTCTGCCTCCTGAGCCTGAAGCTTCCCGACGCCGTGATCACCTGCACCAAGATCGGCGCCGCCGCCAACACCTTCCTCTGCATGGTGATGATCGGCGAGGCGCTCAATCTCTCCCTCACCTTCCGGGAATTTCTCGATCTTCTCAAGATTCTCGCGATGCGCTTCGTGCTTCAGGTGCTCCTCGCCTTCGCGCTTTTTGAGTTTCTGCCCTTCGACCTCGAAGTCCGGCGCGCTCTGGTGCTCGTCTGCTTTGCGCCGGTTCCCGCGATGAACCTCATCTATACGAACCTTCTGAAAGGCGATCTCTCAAAGGCCGCCAACCTGAATACCCTTTCCGTCTTCGTGGCGATCCTCTCGATGTCGGCCGTGATCTACATTATTTGACGGCATTCCGTCTTCGTCCAAAAGGAATCCCCGAATGCTTTTCACCGGCATCCGGGGATTTTTTTATTGCTGAGAACCTCAAACGTCTCAGTCAGCTATTGCGCCTTAGAAACGATGGACGCTCGCGCCCTCAAAGCCCGAGGGCTTCGCGGAAGTGCAGGGCTTGATCACAAGGCTCGGCTTCGTGACCGATGCATCAGCGAGAGGCGCAATGCTCCCGAGCGTTCCGTGCTTCTTCCGGAGCTCCTCGATGTCGCCGAATTCGATGGCGCGTTCGGGGCAGCTTTCGACGCAGACGGGATTGAGTCCTTTCGTCGTACGGTCGAGACACCCGTCGCACTTCGTCATCTTGCGCTTCTTCGTGTTGAGCTGCGGCACGCCGTAAGGACAAGCCTTCGCGCAGAGTCCGCAGCCGATGCACTTCGATTCGTCGATGACGACGAGACCGTCCTCGGCGCGCTTCATATGGGCCTTGGTCGGGCACGCTTTGACGCAAGCCGGATCAGCGCATTCGGTGCAGCCGATGGAAACGTAGTAGGCGAAGACGTCCTGGCGCCAGGCGCCGTTCTTGTCTTCCTTCCAGCTTCCGCCCTCAACTTCAAGCACGCGGCGGAAGTCAATGCCGGGGGGCGTCCCGTTCTTGTCGGCGCACGCGACGGAACACGTGCGGCAGCCCGTGCAGCGGGAGACGTCAATGTAGAAGCCTTTCTGTGTCATTTTCCTTAATCTCCTCTCTTCATCAGGCCTTGCGGACGTCGACAAGAATGTTGTGCTGAGCGTTGCCCTTGCCGTAAGGACTCGGACGATGGGCCGTCAGCGTGTTGATGCAGCCGCCCACGTCAACGCGGCGGCCGTCGATCATCTGCGGGTCGTACCAGGCGCCCTGTGGCATCGTGACGACGCCCGGCATGATGCGCGGCGTAACGCGCACGGGGAGACGCACAATGCCGCGATCGTTGAAGATCTCAACCGTGTCGCCGTCCTGAATTCCTCGCTTACCGGCGTCGACCGGATTCATGTAGAGCGCATCCGGGTGGAGGCTCCTCAGCTTCGGGAGATTATGGAAAGTGGAGTGAATGCGGCCGTGACCGTGGAAGCCGAAGCACTGGAGGGGATACTTCTTCTGAAGCGAATCTCCCGGCATATCCCAGGTGCGCCAGAATTTCGGAATCGCATTGATGCGGTCGCCTTCGGCGATCACCCAGTCGGCGGTTTCCTTCGCGAGCTGCTCGGAATAGATCTCGATTTTGCCCGTTGGGGTCTTGAGCGGATGCGCCGCCGGGTCCTTTCTGAAGGCCTCGAGCGCAATCGGGTCCTTGCGGTAGTGCCAGACCTTGGCAAGCCCCGCCTTCCAGAATTCCTCAAAGGTCGGGAGTTCGGGCACCTTCTTCCGCGTTTCCTCGTAGCACCAGCGCACCCATTCCTCCTGCGTGCGGCCTTCGGTGAATTCCATCTCAAGTCCGAGTTCGCGCGCGATCAGGCGGCAGATTTCATAGGAAGACTTCTGCTCGTATTCGGGTTCGCAGGCCTTCTGGATGGCGAGCATTTCCGCGACGTCGCCGTGGCTGCCGCCCTGGCAGGCCATGTCGTTCGTCTCGGGTCCCAGCGTATCGGGAAGCAGAATGTCGGCATAGCGGCAGGAAGGCGTCATCATGTTGTCGCAGACGACGAGGAATTCGAGCTTCTTCTCGTCCTCGAGCACCTCATGCGTCCAGTTGGCGTCGCCGTGCTGGTTGATCATCGTGTTGCCGCCCGAATTGATGATCATGCGGATATTCTGCGTGAGCTTCTCCGCGCCCTTCAGGGCATCGGTGCGGCGGGTCATTTCGCTTCCGCGGACGATGGCATCCGTCCAGAGGTAGCAGGGAATCGACGCCTTGACGGGGTTCTTTCCGACCGGGAGATACACCGCAGGGAAGGAGGTGTTCCCTTCATGCTCGCCCGAATTCGTGCCGGGGAGCCCGATCTGGCCGAGGAGAATCGGCACCATGGCGATGGCGCGCGACGTATCTTCGCCGTTCGCCTGACGCTGCGGGCCCCAGCCTTGCGAGACGAAGAGCGGCTTCGTTTCGGCCATTTCCTTCGCAAGACGCCGGATCACGTCGGCAGAGATTCCCGTAATGCCGCTCGCCCATTCCGGCGTCTTTTCGATCCGATCGGGGCCGCGGCCGAGAATATGGGACTTGTAATCGGCATTCTTAGGCGCAGATGCGGGAAGCGTCTTTTCGTCGTAGCCCACGCAGTACTTGTCGAGGAACGCCTGATCGACCTGATTCTTCGTGATCCATTCGTAGGCGAGCGCCTCGACGAGCGCAGCATCGGTGCCCGGACGGATGGGAACCCATTCGTCGGCGCGCGTTGTCGCCGTATCGGTGAAGCACGGGTCGATCACAATGATCTTCGGGCGCTTCTTCGAGAGCGCGAGATCGATCTGGTAGCCCTTGCCGCCGCCCGAGGGACGCGTGACGGAAGGGTTGTTGCCGAAGAGAACATAGAGTTCGGCGTCCGCAATCACGCTCGGCAGCGACGCCGGACGACCGCCGTAGGTGAGCGGGAAGGCGGCGGCGAGCTGCGCGTTCGAATAGGAGCCGTAGTATTTGAGGAACCCGCCCATGAGGTTCATAAGGCGCTGCCAGGCGCGGCGCGAACTCACGATCGACTGCTGGCCGGAGCAATACTGCCAGTAGATCGATTCGTTGCCGTAGGCGTCGCGGATGCGCTTCCATTCGGAGGCAATGGTCTTTACGGCCTCTTCCCAGGAAATGCGCTCGAACTTTCCTTCGCCGCGCTTCCCGATGCGCTTCATCGGATACTTCAGGCGATCGGGCGAATAGATGCGCTCGCGCATTGAGCGGCCGCGCTGGCAGGCGCGGATCTGCCGGGGCGCATCCGTTGCATCCGGGAGCGTGTTGTCGGTTTCAATGCGAATCACCTTCCCGGCTTTCGTGAAGCACCGCACCGGGCAGCGCTGGCCGCAGTTGATGACGCAGGCGCACCAGGAAAAAGATTCAATGTCTTCTGCTGCTGCCGCCACGGCGCTTGCGAGCGGCGTCATGGCGAGTCCGGCGAGCGCAAGCGATGAGCGCAGGAGATCTCTGCGTGAAATTCCTGTTTCAAGCATTTTGGGGTCCTTGAGACGGAGTTGAGAAACACCTCCGGCGCGAACGGAACTTATGGCTTCGTGAATTCCCAGGAATCCGTTAACAGAGTCTGAAAGAAATTCATATCCCGGCTTAGTTTTGATTTAAGGCAACTAACTGAAATCTAAAGGTTAG
>NZ_WEHX01000109.1 GCF_009183815.1 Sutterella seckii
AAGGCAATCATCCATTAGTTACGTATGGATCAATGAAAATTCAAGTTAATCAATAATGTTATCTGAGTTGCATCAACTAAATGATGGCTTCGTTAATATTTGGGGGAGGCGCAAGAAATGAGAATGGCGTTCGAAACCCAATATGCAACCAGGTGCGGCTGAGCGACGGGACCGTAGTAGAACATGATGTCCGTTTGTCCCCGCATATAGTCGTCAGGCGAATTGCACGTCGTGACGTCGAAGCTGATGCGTGGGTAGAGCCTCTGAAACTCAATGTCTGCCGAGTCGCTAGACCTTCCCCTTCTCGGGCGGCCAGTGGACTTTCACCACATAAACACACGTGTGCTGCCGGGCGCACCAAAAAAACTCCGTGCGTCCTCCCGGGACCAGCCCGGAAGACGCACGGAGCGGCAGAGAATCTCAGGGATCCCGAGGGTTCACATCACCATTACTGGCTGAAGGCCTTCGAAAGATCCACCGGCATTGCCTGGTAGCCCGAAGTTCCCTTGAACTGGATTTCGACGGAAGGCTCCTTCTCGCCCCACTTGAATTCATCAATGTAGGGATTGGGCGCAGACTCAAAGGCGCCGGTCTTGAAGTTGAAGGACGCGCCCGCCGTTGCCGAATAGACGAAGACGGACTTCTTGTCGGGCATGTATTCGGTCAGCGACGTAACGGGGCTGTACCACTCGTGGCCGCGCTCCTTGCCGTACTCCCAGATCTGCTCGACGGTCATCTTTTCCTGATCGATTCTGAAGAAGACCGCGCGGGAATACTTCATGTCGGGAAGGGGCGGCTGCTCCATGCCGCGGGCATCTCCGTTGTCGAAGACGGAAAGAATGAAGGTCTTTTTGTCGGACATCGAATCGACGCGCCAGCCGGTGTGTTGCGTCCAGGTCCAGTCGAACCCGCCTTCGCACTTGCTCCCTTCGCACTTGATCCTGTTGCCTTTCGAATCAACAGGCGTCAGTACCTTGTCGGCAAACTCCTTCTTCCAGCCTTCGGGCGAGCCCATGATCCACTTCACCTTCTTGTCGCGGCCGATCTTGATGAGCGCGGACTGGTGGCGCGAAGAGATGATGATCGAGTCGTCGGTCGGGTCGTAGTCGACGGAATTCACATGAACCCAGTTGCGGCCTGCGCCCGAACCCACGATGTCGCCGAACTTGTCGCTCTTGTCCTGTTCGGCGAGCTGCTCAGCCGAAAGGGTCTTCCCGGCCTGAGAAGCGTCGATGTTGAGGCAGACGGCGCCCTGGTCGAGTACCTTCAGAACATTGTCGCGATAGGGGTCGAGAATGTCGAAGAGACGCCATTCATCCACCACGTTGCCGTTGGGATCCACCTCAATGATCACGTCGCGGACGGTGCGGACGTGCTTCCCGTCGGCGCGGACATGGTCGGAGGAGGCCACGCGCACCAGGTAGTTTCCGTTCTGCATCGGATCCATGGCGTGCGAGAAGTCGTTGTAGCCGTCAGGAAGACGACGGTTCCAGATCTCGCGGCCCATAAGGTCGTACTTCACGTAGCGCTGGCCGTAGCCCCAGGTGAAGGCGCCGTCCTTATTCTGGCGGAAGCCCATCATAATGCCGGCGCGGTAGATGTCGTGATAGTTGAAGATTGTGGACGGATCCATGTACCAGCGAAGTTCGCCCTTCGTATCGTAGATGGCGTTCTGCGGGTAGCGGTTCCATTCGAGCGCGCCGCCCATCGGGTTGTTCCAGACGGCGCGGGTCGATTCCGGCGTCGCGGCGATCATGTTGTTGATGAGATAGAGGCGGTCCGAGAAAGCCGGATCCATCTTCTTCACCTCTGCTTTAGGGAAGACGGAAGTCACGCCCGCATAGCCGGCGGTGCGGATGTTCGCCGGGCCCGCATAAATGCGGTAGGTCTCCTTCTCAACGCGCTCCGACTTGCCGTTGGCGTAGCGCGTGTAGGAAACCTCAACCGTGTTGCGGTAGTCCGGATAGAGACCGAAGACGGGGATGCCGCCGTGCGTGCGCACCTGCGTGTCGCTCACCTTGTACTTGATTTCCTGACCGCCTTCCTTCGGAACAATGCGCACCGACACATCGGTGAGCGTGTAGCCGCCATTCTTAATTACGGCGGTGAGCGGAGCGAGTTCGTACGGGTTGAGGATGACTGCGCCAATCTTGCCCGTTGTCGGGTAGCCCACGTGCGGGCCCGATGCGCCGCCGATCGCCCAGGCGCCCGACGAAATAGCCATTCCGACCGCGGCGCAGGCTACGGCAATCCAGGTCATGCGTGTCTTCATAATGCTTCTCCTTTTCTGAAGTTAAGGCTTCTCTAAAAGCGTGCGTTCTGGTCAAAACCCGGTGCTCCGAGGGTGGTGCTGCACGAGGCGAACGAACTGCTTGTCTGAATTGCGTTGAAGTGTAGAAACCGGCTCAACGCGGTACCATGGTGAGAAACGTGAAGGAATTTGCAAGATATGCCTGAGACTTTTGCGGTTTCTGAGAAACTCTCCGAATTAACGCTTGAAGACCTGCGGTTCTTCGCAAGAATTTATGAGGAGCTCTCGCTCTCGAGCGCCGCGCTCCGCTGCGGCATCAGCCTTTCGCGCGCCTCGAGAATTCTTAAGAAACTCCGGGGAACCTTTGGCGACCGTCTTTTTTTGCGATCCATGCCGGAACTCATCGCGACGGAACGCGCAACACAGCTCTATCCCAAGGTGATCGACCTCGTCAACCGCGCTTCCCAGCTCGGGCAGACCGAGATTTTTGATCCGGCAACACTCACCCGGACCTTTCGCATCGGGGCGGTTGACAACGCGATCTTCGCCGTCATGACGGACGTCATTGAAGCCTTCTTCAGGCTCGCGCCGCATGCGCGGCTTGAGATCACCCAGCTCACGCACGATCTCACGCAAAAGCTCGAAAAAGGAACGCTCGACTGTGCAATCTTCCCGTCCTCAAGAGAGCTTCCTCCGGGCATCCGGGAACTGAGGCTCTATCAGGTCCGCTACGCCGTATGCGTCCGCTCCGGCCACCCGCTCGAAGCCCTCTGGCGCGAAAAAGGCTCGATTGGACTCGACGACCTCAGGTGCTGGAGAAAAATCCGGATTTCAAACGAAACGTCCACTGACCCGCTCCTCTATTCTCTTGACGAAAAAAACTTCCTCGGTGAAAGCTTCCTCGACTGCGCAGTAACGGTGCCGTTTTTCCTGTGCGTCCCGTCGATACTCCAGGTCACCGACTTCATGGCGATCCTGCCGCTTCAGACGGCAATCCGCATGCAGAAAAAGCTTGCTGCGTCTTCCATTGCCGTCATCCCCGTCATGATGCCCTCATCGAGGAGCGAACAGGATCCGAAGTCCTTCTATACGCGCCTCATCTGGCACGAACGGATGGACGGCGTCCCGGCAATGGAATGGCTGCGGGGACTTTTTGCGCTTTATGCCCGCTTCGACCTCTCGGACCATCCGATTCGCCGGTGAGCATTGCTTCTGCGGCAGCAGTTTTTTCAAAGAGACTTAGATCCCTGAAAAACTCCATAAACATTACGGGCGCTGAAGCTTCGCGCGTGAACACGCCGCATCCTTCAGCGCCCGCCGTTATGGGACTACTCTTACTCTCCGCGAGCGACGATTTCCATAAGCTTCAGCGTCACGCCGAGGCTCTTTTCCCATGAGGACATGGGAAGGAACTCGCAGTTGCTGTGGAAGTTGTGCGCACCCGTGAAGTAGTTGGGCGTGAGCACGCCCTTGACGGAAAGGTAGGAGCCGTCCGTGCCGCCGCGCATGGCCTTGGTCTTCGCCTCAACGCCCGTTTCCTCGAGCGCCTGATAGAGGCAGTCGATGCCGCGGCGGTTTTCGTTCGTCACCGCGTCGGCTATGTTCGCGTAGGAGTCTGAAAGCTCAATCCCGGCTCTGGGGTGCCGCACGCGCAGGAATTCCGCTGCGGCCCTGAGAAGATTCTTCTTTTCTTCATAGAGCTTGCGGTTATGGTCGCGCATCTTCATCGTGAGGACGGCCTTCGACGGGTTCGACTGGATGCCCTTCACGACAATGAAGCCTTCGCGTCCCTCGGTGCATTCCGGCGTGGCGGCACGGTCGAGCATGTTGAGGAAGTCATGGACGACGAGGGTCGGATTCACCATCACGCCCTTCGAGGACATCGGGTGGGCCGGAATTCCCTTGACGGTCAGTTTGGCGTTTCCCGCATTGAAGGTTTCCCAGACCACTTCTCCGAGCTCGCAGCAGTCGATCGTATAGGCCCAGTCGACCGGGAACTTCGCGAGGTCGAGCTTTCTCGCGCCCTGTTCGCCGAGCTCCTCGTCCGGAACGAAGCAGATGTAGATGTCGCCGTGGGGACGATTTTCACGGATCACGATGTCGAGCGCGTCATGACGTTCGCGATGGCCGACTTGTCGTCGGCGCCCAGAACGGACGTCCCGTCCGAAACAACGATGTCGTCGCCCTTATAGCGCTCGATTTCCGGATGCTCGGCCGTACGGAGCCAAATGTCCTTTTCCGGATTCAGCAGAATGTCGCCTCCCTGGTAATTCCGGACGACATGCGGATGAATGTCGGGAGAGAGACCGACGTCGACCGTATCCATATGCACGATCCAGCCGATCGCCGGAACCTTCTTTCCTTCCGGAAGATTCGAGGGCAGCTTCGAGGTCACAACCGCATAGGGCGAAACCTCAACATCCTCAAGTCCGAAGGCGCGGAGTTCCCCCGCGAGCAGTTCGGCAAGCACGCGCTCGCCCTCCGAGCTCGGGACCGATCCGGTCTTCAGGCTGCTCTGGGAAGAAATTGCGGCATAACGGAGGAAGCGCTCAAGAAGTTCCTCGCGAGGCTGGGTCGACATAACGGGCTCCTTTGAAAAAGACAGCTTGAAGAGAATCTCTGCGGATCTCATGTCAGCGCTGCCGAAAAAATCCAGAAGCAATTCTGAGGAGCGCAATTCAATCCGTCTTTGAACCTTGGTTCGATGCCGCGGGGGCGCACTTTTGGAAAAATTGCCGCGCATCGTCGGAAAAGGACGCCGCTAAAGGCATCTCCCGGCGACGTTCCAGGACAACCTCTCCTCTCAGACCCGACCACCCAGCAAAAAAGGAAGAAAAGCCATGATCGGCGTAATCTTCTCTCTCATCGTGACGATCGTCATCGTCCGGATCCTACTTAAAAAATTCAAAGCCCAGTTCGTCCTCTTCCTGGGCGGCCTCATCCTCCTCGCAGGAGCGGTCGTCATGGATCTTCTCGGGCTCCTTCCCAACGGCGCCCAGATCCTTCCCAAGGGCGTCTCGAGCACGGGCTTCATCGGCTTCGACCTCGTGAAGTGCATCACGTCGATCATGTCGTCGCGCACGGCCGGCATCGGTCTTCTCATCATGTCGGCCGCCGGCTATTCGCGCTACATGTCGCTGATCGGCGCCTCCGCGATCATGGCCGACTACCTCTCGCGCCCGCTCAGACTCCTCAAGTCCCCCTACCTGGTGCTGTCCTTAAGCTACGTGGTGGGCGCCTTTGCGGACCTCTTCATTCCGAGCGCCTCGGGCCTCGCGATGCTCCTCATGGTGACGCTCTACCCGGTGCTCGTGCGCCTCGGGAACTCGCCGCTTTCCGCGGCCGCACTCATCGCCACGGTGTCCTGCCTCGACATGGGCCCGACCTCGGGCGCCGCGAACTACGCGGCCCAGGTCGCCGGCATGGATACGATGACCTACTTCATCGACTACCAGATCCCGGTCGGCATCGCGGTCGGCATCACGATTGCCGTGCTCCACTACTTCACGCAGAAGTATTTCGACAAGAAGGACGGCGCTGAAGCCTGGAAGGTCGAGGGCGACGTGAAGACCGCCGACAGCGTCGACACGAAGAATGCTCCGGTCTGGTACGGTCTCCTTCCGACGATTCCGCTCGTTCTCCTCATCGTCTTCAATCCCTTCGTGATCGCGAGCGTGAAGCTCGACGTCCCGACGGCGATGTTCATTTCCTTCATCATTGCGATCGTCTGCGAGCTCTGCCGCAAGAACGCTAAGGAAGTCCTCAACACCGGCATGGAATTCTTCCTCATGATGGGCAAGCAGTTCGCCACCGTCATCACGCTCATCGTCGCGGGCGAACTCTTTGCGAAGGGCCTCATGGCAACGGGCACCATCGACACGCTGATTGAAGGCACGAAGAACCTCGGTCTCCCCGCCTACGCCATCATGATCGTGATGACGGCCTTCATTTCCGTCGCGACCGTGGTGATGGGGTCTGGGAATGCTCCCTTCTTCGCCTTCGCGCCCCTCGTGCCGGGCTTTGCCGAGCAGTTCGGCGTGAGCACGACGCTCCTTCTCATCCCGATGCAGCTCTCGACCGGCATTGCGCGCTGCATGTCGCCGATCACGGCCTGCGTGGTCGCTGTGGCAGGCTGCTCCGGGCTCTCTCCCTTCGCGCTCGTGAGGCGAACCGCGATTCCCGTCATCGGCGCGCTCCTCATGCTCATCGTCATGACGATCGTCTTCAATTGATGCTTTGAGCTTTCCGTGACTACTCCTCGTCCAATTCTTCGAATTGGGCGAGGCTTCTCGCTTCTTCGGTCACAACCCGGATGTCTCCGGGATTTACACGACCTCAGCGAGCTTTAGGAGAGGACATTTCTCTCCGCAGGACGGGTAGCCCCTCCGCCCTCAATATTCTGATGCCTTCGGCCCGGATATTGGCCGCAGCGTTGGCGTCGCGGTCATGATGAGCGCCGCAGTGCGGGCAAGTCCATTCGCGCTTCGCCAGATCAAGCTTATCCAGCTTGAAGCCGCAGCAGGAGCACGTCTTCGAAGAGGGAAAGAAGGTATCAATCTGCACGAAGTACTTTCCTTCCCGCTTCATTTTGTAGGCAATCATTCGGAAGAGCTCGCTCCAGGCGGCATCAGCTATTGACTCCGCCAGACAGTGGTTCTTCAGCATGTTGATGATTCTCAAACTCTCCGCAGCCAGCACTTGGCTTTCGTTCACGAGTCGCGAAGAGACCTTGTGAAGGTTGTCGTTGCGGGCATTCGCCACGCGCTTATGCGCGCGTGCGAGCCTGCGGCGCGCCT
>NZ_WEHX01000010.1 GCF_009183815.1 Sutterella seckii
CCCCAGGCGGCATCAGCAATCGACTCCGCCAGGTGGTGGTTCTTCAGCATGTTGATGATTCTTAAACTCTCCGCAGCCAGCGCTTGGCTTTCGTTCACGAGTCGCGAAGAGACCTTGTGAAGGTTGTCGGTGCGGGCATTCGCCACGAGCTTATGCGCGCGTGCGAGCCTGCGGCGCAGCACCTTGCGGGCGTGCTTCAGATGCCTCGGGTTCGGTTCCTTGCGTCCGTTCGATTCTGTGAGGAGATCCTTGATGCCGACATCGATGCCGATGACCTGATCCTCATAGATCTCCTTCAGAGGTTCCTTTTCAGCAAGACCATCTTCCCAGAGGACGGCGGCGTAGTAGTCGCCGGCGGCATCGGCTTCAAGCGTGATGCTCTTCACCTTGCCGACGACCTCCCGATGAATCCGAGCCTTGATCGGCTCCATTTTCGGCACGCGCACGTAGTTGGGGCCGACGGAGACGTTGGTGCAGTGATAGCTCAACTGCGGCCCTCTGCGGGACTTGTAGTGCGGAAAGCCTGCTCTTCCCTCAAAGAAAGCGCGGTAGCCCTTGTTGAGATTCCGCACCGATTCCTGAAGCGCCATCGAATCGTATTCCCTAAGCCATGCGTACTTCTTCGACTTCTTGGCTCTGGCGATGAGTGGCTTGATCTCGTGGATGAGGTCAAGCGATACGCACCGCGTACGGTAGTAATGCTTCTTCAGGAAGAGCGCCATGTTCCAGCACTTGCGGACAGCACCCCACTGTGCCCAGAGAAAAGCTTCCTGAGCGGCAGTTGGGTAGATGCGGAATTTCGCAGCACGGAGCATGTGGCGGTTAAATAAATTTATTTTTAAATAATATTATGATATTATCATAATTAAGCATTAGCGGTCAAGGAGAATTTCGATGTTCGACGACTACGAAAGAGCGCGTCACAGCGTGACGAAACTCCATGTGCATTTGATCTTCACAACGAAATACCGGCGAAAAGTGATGACGCCGGAAGTGCTCGAAAGCGTGCTTGCTGCCCTAAAAATCGCGGCCGAAGATTTAGGCTGCAGCCTCCTGGAGGCCAACGGGGAAGCGGATCACGTACATCTGCTCGTGAGCTATCCTCCGAAGGTTAGCATCAGCGAGATGGTGAACCGCTTTAAAACGCGTTCGTCTCGAAAGATACGCGAGAAATATCCAGGGATTCTTGAAGGAGGCAAAACAGGGCTGTTTTGGTCGCGCAGCTACTTTGCTTGTTCAGTAGGCGGAGCTTCCCTGGAAGTTCTTAAAAAATACATTGAGAATCAGACAACCGATTAGCCGCCATTCCTCCCCGCCCCATCCGGGGCGAGGGCTCCTGGCGGATTTTGCTGAAGGAAGCAGGAGAAGCTTTGATTTTCTCGTGCTTCAGGATTTCCCGAAAATACTCAATAGGATGATTGTATGCGCGTACTTCTGACAGGCGGCATGGGCTTTATCGGCTCCCACACGGCTGTGGTGCTTCAGGAAGCAGGTCACGAACCGGTGCTCTACGACAACCTCTCGAATGCCGACCTGGGCGTCGCCCAACGCATTGCTGCTATCACCGGAAAGACGCCGAAATTCATTGAGGGCGACATCCGTGACGAAGAGCGTCTTGAAAAGACCCTGCGCGACGAAAGCATTGAAGCCGTCATCCATTTCGCCGGCCTGAAGGCCGTCGGCGAATCCGTCGTGAAGCCGCTTGAGTATTACGACAACAACCTGATCGGCACAATCCGGCTCCTTGAGGCCATGAAGAAAACGGGCGTCAGGCGCCTCATCTTCAGCTCCTCCTCCACAGTCTACGGGACGCCGAAGCGCCTTCCGCTGCATGAATCCGACCCGACGGGAGAAGCCACCAACCCGTACGGGCGCACCAAACTGCAGATCGAGGAGATCCTCTCCGACCTCTGCCGGGCGGCCCCGGATTGGAGCGTCATTTGCCTGAGGTACTTCAACCCGATCGGTGCGCACCCGTCAGGTCTCATCGGGGAAGATCCCAACGGGATCCCCAACAACCTCCTTCCTTACGTCGCCCGGGTGGCAAACGGGCGCCTCCCCTGCCTCAATGTCTTCGGCGGCGACTATGAAACGCCTGACGGCACGGGCGTGCGCGACTACATCCACGTGATGGATCTGGCCCGCGGCCACGCCGCGGCGCTTCCTTATGCCATGAGCCACACCGGCTGGAAAGCCGTGAACCTCGGCTGCGGCAGAGGCTACAGCGTGCTCGAAGTCGTCAAGGCTTTTGAGAAAGCTTCCGGACGCAAGGTTCCTCTCAAAATCGGTCCCCGCCGTGCGGGCGACATTGCCGCCAACTGGTGCGATCCGACGCTCGCAAAAGAACTTTTCGGCTGGGAAGCGAAGCTTGGCATTGACGACATGTGCCGCGATGCCTGGCGCTTTGAAGAAAAGCGCGCCGAGGAACTCAAGGCGCAGTCGAATCAATCCTGAGTTTCCCCAATTGCAAATCGTGGCAGGAGGAAATTATCCACGGACTTATCCACAGACTCCTGCCATGAATAACAATAGCTTGCATTGAAAAATGCAAGTTGTTCACACGAAAGTCTGCAATTCTCGGGCTGACTCTTCTGATGTGCTCTGAAGCCCTTCATGCCGATAAGCGCATTTGTGAACACGACACCCAGCCCGAATCCTTGTTTTTCAGAGAATTCCGCAGCGCGGGAAAGGATTCTTTTCGCCAGCGCATACCGTGAAACGGTTTCCCCGGGCGGCGCGAAATGAAGCACTTCCGGCACGCCCCTCCCGAGCGAGCTTTCTGCTCCTCCGAGCATCATGGAGGCCGACCAGAAGGCAAGCGACTCATAGCTTGAAGGCTTCCCAAACTGATTGGTCCGCATGGTGATGGGTTTTCCGGACAATGCGCGCTCGAGTACTTTTTGGGGGAAACCTGCCCCTGTCGCTTCTGAATAGAGCCAGCCCGCTCTGACGATAAGCGCCTTCCCTGAAGCCTTGCGGGTGATGCGGCGAACTTCACGCTCCCCATCGAGCTTGGTTCGTCCATACGCACCCTGGGGTTTCGGCCTCAGATCAGAGTGAAGCAAACGACGACCGCCGCCGGAGAAAACATAGTCGGACGAGTAGTGCAGCAGCGGCACATCCCAATGCGCCGCAGCAAGCGCCGCTCCGCGGGGCGCAAGCACGTTTCCTCGAAACGCGCCCGTTTTGTCGACTTCCGCACGCGGCACGTCGGACCATGCCGCAGCGCAGACAATCCAATCGGGGCGCCCGCCGGGAAAACGCTTCGAGAGCTTCAGCACGGATGCCGGATCCGCTGCATCCGCCTCAGCGCGCGATGCGGCAACCACAGTCTTCGCCCCAAGCTGATGGAGCGTCTTATCCAGCTCGCGCCCGAGCCTGCCGGCGCCGCCGAGAATCAGAATGCCGCTCATTCTCAAGCCCTCTCGAAATAAGCCTTGAGCCATGGGCCGGTAATGCTTTTCTTATTGCGAATCAATGCCCTGGGCGTACCCGCAGCCACAATTTCCCCTCCCGCATCACCGCCCTCCGGTCCCATGTCAATGAGCCAGTCGGCGGCAGCGGCAACGGCAAGATCATGCTCGATGACGAGCACCGTATTGCCGAGCTGAGTAAGACGCCTCAAGGCGCTGAGAAGCTTCGCCGTATCTTCAAAATGAAGTCCGGTCGTCGGCTCATCGAGTATGTAGAGCGTTTCCCCCGTATCGCGGCGCGCAAGTTCAGCCGCGAGCTTCACGCGCTGCGCTTCGCCGCCCGAGAAGGTCGCAGCATTTTGTCCGAGCCGGATGTAGCCGAGCCCCACGTCGGCAAGCGTATCGAGCTTGCGGATGATCTGGGGCTGCTGCGCGAAAACTGCGCGTGCCTCATCCACGGTGAGATCAAGCACGTCGGCAATTGAAAGTCCCTTCCAGCGGCATTCGAGCGTTTCACGGTTGTAGCGCTTCCCGCCGCAGACGTCGCACGTCACGAAGACGTCCGGCAGGAACTGCATCTCCACGCGCACAAGGCCGTCCCCGGAACAAGCCTCGCACCTTCCGCCCCGGGCATTGAAGCTGAAGCGCGAGGCGTCGTAGCCGCGCTCGCGAGCGGTAAGCGTCTGCGCAAACACGTCACGAATCAGGGTAAAGAGCCCCGTATACGTAGCGGCATTAGATCGCGGCGTTCTTCCGATCGGCGTCTGATCGACGGAAATGACCTTGTCGAACAGATCGCTTCCCTCAATCCGCACAAAGGGCAGCGACGGCGTCTTCGCATTATTGAGAAGGCCCGCCATTGCCGGGAGAAGCGTATCCGTAATGAGCGTCGACTTCCCCGACCCGGAAATGCCCGTCACGACCGTGAGCGCGCCGACCGGAATTTCGAGCGTCACATTTTTAAGCGTTCTCCCTGAAGCACCGATAAGTTTCAGCCATTCGGACTTCGCAGCGGAAAACCTCTTTGCGACCGTCTCCTGCGCGACGGTCTTTGCATGAGAAAGGTAGGGCCCCGTCACGGAATCCGGATTCTGCATGATCTCGTCGGGCGTCCCGACCGCGACGATGCGGCCTCCCTTTTTGCCGGCACCGGGCCCGAGATCCACAATCCAGTCCGCCGCGCGCATGACGTCTTCGTCATGCTCCACAATGACCACCGTGTTGCCGAGGTCTCTCAGATCCTTGAGCGTCCGGATCAGCCGGTCTCCGTCTCTCGGATGCAAGCCAATGCTCGGCTCGTCGAGCACGTAGAGAACGCCGGACAACCCGGATCCAATCTGCCCTGCAAGACGAATTCGCTGACTCTCTCCGCCCGAGAGCGTATTGGCGCGTCTCGCAATCGTGAGATAGCCGAGTCCGAGCGACTCGAGACACTTCAATCGCGGCACGGCTCCCGCGATAAGCTTTTCGCCGATTGCTTGCTTGTTTCCGGTGAGTTTCAGGCCCTCCAGCCGCTCCCGCAGGGATAGAAGCGTCATGCGGGAAGCATCGACGAAGGTGAAGCCGTCCGCTATCCGCTCTCCCACCCAGACATTGCGGGCAATCGGACCCAGTCCGCTCCCCGCGCATTCCCTGCAGAGCTGCGGCGCCCGTACCTCCTGAAGTGCGGCCTGTTCCGGCTCGGAAAGCTCGCTCCACCTCTCATCGAGTTCTGGGATTGCGCCCGGGAATGGCGGATGAAGCGCTTTTGTTTCCGAACTTCCCCAGAGAAGCGCTTCCTGCTTAGACGCATCAATATCGCGCCAGAGGACTGACACATCGATGCCGAGCGCCTCTGCAGCAGCGATGAGACGCTTCGGATCAATGCCTTTAAGCGCGCCGCTCCCGATCGACTGGGCAGGATCAGCAACAACCGCCTGAGGAAGGAAGGAAATTCTTTCTCCCGTGCCTGCGCAAGCGGAACAAGCTCCCCTGGGATTTGTGGCTGAAAAGTGAGCGGGCTCGAGCTCTCCCGCCGTAAAGTCGCATAAAGGGCAGGCATATTTGGAAGTAAAGGCGGCGCTCCATTCTGAATCCATGTCCTGCGCAATCACGCGTCCATCCGCAAGCGAGAGCGCATTTTCAATACTGGAGGCAATCCGCTCGCGGGCATCCGGCCGCACGCGCAGACGATCGACGACAACCTCCAGATCATGAGGCTTCCCGTCTGCCCAGACTTCTCCATCCGCGTCGTCCAGACTGAGGACCTCTCCGTCCGCTCGAATGCGCTGATATCCCTCGCTCTGCAGTTCATCGAGGAGCCGCCGGGCTTCCTGAGCCTCAAAAACATGCTGACGCTTCACGGGAGCAAGTATCAGCAGCCGCTTGTCGGCGGCATCAACCAGAAGCCGATCCGTCATATAAGCAACCGACTGAACCTCAAGCCTGAGGTGATGAACCGGGCAGTAGAGATCCCCTGTACGGGCAAAAAGAAGCCTCAGGTAGTCCGATACTTCTGTTGCCGTGCCGACGGTCGAGCGCGCACCTCCCTGGGTGGTCTTCTGATCAATTGCAATCGCCGGCGGCAGTCCGCGGATTTCATCCACTTCTGGTCGTGGAAGCCGCTCTAAGAACTGCCGGGCATAAGCAGAGAGGCTTTCAACGTAGCGGCGTTCGCCTTCGGCATAAAGCGTATCGAAGGCAAGCGAACTTTTCCCCGAACCCGAAACGCCGGTAAACACGATGTATCTGCGCGCGGAAGATCAACCGAAATATTCTTCAGATTGTGCGTGCGCGCGCCCCGAATAGAAATGGCATCCATGACTCTTGAAATAAACCGCTTTTAAGGCACTGGAAAAGTGGAAAAACTATAACGCGGACATTCGGACCGGCCAACATAGACCGGCAGACAACACAATCGCCCCACCTTTTCCATGACTCAGTCAGCCCCCTGGCGCATGACGCCGCGCGAGAAAAAATCAAGCATTTCGCTCGCTGGAATCTTCGCGCTTCGCATGCTCGGCCTTTTCGTCATTCTTCCCGTTTTTGCCATTTATGCGCGTGAACTTCCCGGGGGGAACGATGAGTTCATGGTAGGTCTTACGCTCGGCATTTACGGGCTCGCTCAGGGCATTCTGCAGATACCCTTCGGTGCCGCATCAGACCGCTTCGGAAGAAAGCCCGTCATTATTGCAGGCCTCCTGATCTTTGCTTTCGGGAGCTTCATCGCTGCCTGCTCGGGCTCCATCTGGGGCATCTTTTTCGGCCGGGCCCTTCAGGGCGCCGGCGCTATTTCCGCCGCAGTCACTGCTTTTATTTCAGACTCCGTGCGTGAAGAAGTCATTACCAAGGCAATGGCGATGGTGGGAGCCTCCATCGGCCTCACGTTCGCCGTTTCTCTCGTCATCGCGCCGCTGCTTTCCGACCTCTGGGGCGTCCCCGGAATCTTTGCGCTCACCGGCCTTCTTGCGCTCGCTGCGATCCTTGTCGCGAAATTCGTTGTTCCCGACGCCCCTCAGCATCTGAGAACCAAAACATCCGGGAAGCCCTGGCAGGAAATTCTGCTCGACCACCAGTTGATCAGACTCAATATCGGCATTTTTGTCCTTCATGCATGCCTCACTGCAGTCTTTGTCGTCATCCCGACGCGGCTCCTCGAAATGAATCTCCCCTCCGAGCACCACTGGTGGGTTTATCTGCCCGCCGTCACGGCGGGCTTCATCGTGATGGCGCCGCTCATCATCCTGGGCGAGAAGCGCGGCAAGATGGTGCGCATCATGAAGCTGGTGATCGGCTTTCTCACGGCCGCTTTCGTGCTCTTTGCCTATCTCATGCATTCGATCTGGGAAATCGCATTTCTCCTCGGTCTCTTCTTCGTGGGGTTCAATGTGCTCGAAGCAACACTGCCGAGCCTCATTTCCAAAATAGCCCCCAAAAGCGACAAAGGGCTTGCGCTCGGGATCTACAACACCCTGCAGAACTTCGGCCTTTTTGCTGGCGGCGCTCTCGGAGGCTTCATTGCCCGTGAGTGGAGCGCAGAAGCCGTCTTCTTTACCTGCGCTTTTGCTATGCTTCTGTGGCTCGCCTCAGCGATTGGCCTCAAGGAGCCCGAACGCTCCAGCCGAAAACCTGGGGAAGCCTTAAATTAGTTTTATTTCACACCATTACCTTTAATTTTTTGTCCGAATATGGCTTCCATCAACAAGGTTATTGTTCTCGGCAACCTCGGCGCCGATCCTGAAGTCCGCTACACCCCCGACGGCGGCACCGCCATCGCTACCCTGCGCATCGCCACCTCGCGCCGCTACAAAAACCGCGACGGTCAGCCCGTGGAAGAAACCGAATGGCACCGCGTCATTCTTTTCGGCCGCGCTGCTGAACTCGCCAAGGACTATCTGCGCAAGGGCAGCTCCGTCCTGATCGAAGGCCGCCTGCGCACCCGCAAATGGACCGATCAGAGCGGCAACGATCGCTGGACGACCGAAATCGTCAGTGAAAACATGCAGTTCGTCGGCGGCCGCAACAATCGCCAGGATAACGGCGGCGATGCAGGCTACGCGCCCTCAAACGATTTTGAATCGTCGCCGCGTCCCGCACCGGCTCGCCAGGCGGCCCCGGCACCCGCTCCTCAGCCTTCGCCTGCCGCAGCGTCCGCTCCGATCGACAGCCTTGACGAAGACGTTCCGTTCTGATCTGTACTTTCATGAAACAGTGCATGGATGCGCCTAATCTTCACAGGCGCCTCAAAAAGATCATCGGCCAGGTTCAGGCCATCGACCGCATGGTTGATGAGGATGTTCCCTGCGAGGACATCCTCGTGCAGATCAATGCCGCCAAGAGTGCGCTTCACAAAGTGGGACAAATTGTCCTCGAAGGACACCTGCAGCACTGCGTGCGCGACGGCATCGCGAAGGGCGATGCCGATGCAACGGTTGCCAAGTTTGCCAAAGCGGTTGAACATTTCGCCCGCATGTCCTGAAGCCGGCGCGCGCCTTGACAGCCCGCAGATGAAGGCATAAGCTAACCCCATACCCTATGGGGTATCAATATTTTCAAAACACGCCGCACGCTGTGCGGCTTGTTTTTTTAGCTTTTTCTAATACCCATACGGGTATATGTAAAAAATGTCTCCGCTTTCCTTCATTCGCGCCGCCTGGCAGGATGAGACCCGGCGCCAGATCGTTCTGATCGTCGTCTCCGCCATTGCGCTTCTCTTGGGCTTCTTCGACGTCACGGTCTCCGGCATCGACCTCTCCTGGGTCGCAATTCTGCTCTGCGGCACGCCGATCGTCATTGAGGCTGCAATCGGCCTCATTACGCGCTTTGACGTTAAGGCGGATCTTTTGGTCTCGCTCGCTCTCATCGCGTCAATCATCATCGGAGAATATTTTGCGGCGGGCGAAATCGCCGTCATCATGCAGCTCGGCGCGCTTCTTGAGGAAATGACCGTCGCCAAGGCGCGAAAAGGCATTGAGCGTCTCGCGTCGCTCGCGCCTGAAACCGCACGCGTGGTTACGTCCGGAACGGAGCGCATCATTCCGGCCTCAGAAGTGAAGAAAGGCGAAACCATCCGCGTCAATCCCGGAGAAACCGTTCCGGTAGACGGCGAGATCCTCTCAGGCAGCACATCTGTTGACGAATCCGTGCTGACAGGTGAGCCGATGCCGGTAGATAAAACAGCCGGCGACCATGTGATGTCGGGCTCCATCAACCGCTTCGGGGTTTTTGAGCTCCGGGCGGATGCCGTGGGAGACGCCTCCACGATCGCCCGCATGGCAAAGCTCGTCGAATCTGCGGACGCGAGCCGGGCGAAAATCGTGCGGCTTGCCGATCGATGGGCAACCTGGATCGTGGCCGCAGCACTCTCCATGGCCTGCGTCACATGGCTCGTGACCGGGGAGGAAATCCGTGCGGTTACGATTCTCGTCGTCTTCTGCCCGTGCGCCCTGGTGCTTGCAACGCCGACGGCCGTCATGGCAGCCATCGGATGCGCCACGAAGCGGGGAGTACTCGTACGCGAAGGGGATGCGCTTGAGCGTCTCGCCGAAATCGATCGTGCCGCATTCGACAAGACCGGCACGCTCACCACAGGTGAACCCACGCTCTGCGGCGTGAAGAGCCTTTCGAAGACCTGTTCCGAAAACGACATTCTCCGTTTCGCAGCCATTGCAGAAAAGCCGAGCAGCCATCCTCTGGGACGAGCCATCATCCGCGGGCTGAAGGATGCCGAAAAAGCAGGGCTGCCGAACCCGGACGACTTCAAAATGGAATCGGGAAGCGGCGTGAGCGCCCGGATCGATGATCATGCCGTCGCGGTCGGCCGTCTCTCCTGGCTGAAGCGCATCGGCGCAGCCGGCACCGGAGACGCCCGATCCGCAGCTGCCGTCTTTGAAGCAGAAGGCGCCACCACGGTCTTCATTGCACTTGACGGCGCGGTTGTCGGCTTCATCGCGCTCTCGGACGCGATGCGCCCGGGGATTGCCAATGTCATGCGCAGTCTGGAAAAGCAAAATGTCTCGCCGATGCTGATGACGGGCGACCATAAGGAAGCCGCAGAACATATTGCCAAAGAAGCAGGCATTGACGAACGGTTTGTTGATGCGGGCTGCATGCCTGAGGACAAGCTCCGCCGCCTTGAATCTCTTGAGCGCGCCACGATCCGCACGGCAATGGTGGGAGACGGCATCAATGATGCCCCGGCCCTGAAGCGCGCCTGGGTCGGCATCGCCATGGGCGGCATTGGTAGCGACATTGCCGTCAACGCCGCAGACATCGTGCTCGTGAGGGACGACATCCGCGTGATCCCATGGCTAGTACGACTCTCGCGCCGCATGATGCGTATGATCCGCTTCAACATCACGCTTGCGATGAGAATCAACTTCCTTGCCATCATTCTCGCCGCGCTCGGTCTGATGGGGCCCGTCCTGGGAGCTCTTGTGCACAACGCCGGCTCCGTCATCGTCATTCTCAATTCCGCAAGGCTACTGAGAACGCCTTCTGAAGGAGATCAGACAGCCTGAGGAACCATGCTGAAAGGCCTCCGGGGAAACGCTTCTCCAGAGGCCTTCTCATTGATGCAAGCCCGAAAGCTTTGCGGGGCAGCTACTCGTGGCGCACTGCTTCGATCGGATCAAGTCTCGCCGCTCTTCTTGCCGGGAAGAAGCCGAATACGATGCCGGTGAGCGCCGAAACCGTAAAGGCGAGGAGATTAATGAAGGGATCGAACGCAAACGGAACTTCCATCCAGGCGCAGAACACATAAGAAGCGCCGAAGGCAACCGCCATGCCGAGCAGTCCGCCGAGGCAGCCGAGCATCAGCGCTTCGATCAGGAACTGCATGAGCACCTCCCGGCCAAGCGCCCCGATGGCAAGACGAATGCCGATCTCGCGCGTGCGCTCCGTCACCGATACAAGCATGATGTTCATGATGCCGATGCCGCCCACCAGGAGACTCACGCCGGCAACGGCCGCGAGCAGCGTCGTCATAATGCCGGTCGTTGAGGCAACCTTTTCAGCGATTTCAGCTGTATCCATGATCTGGAAGTTGTCATCGTCGCCCGCAGAAAGCGAACGTCTCTCGCGCATCAGGTCCTTTACCGCCTGCTTCAAGCGCTCACGGTCGGAATTGCCGTCCATCAGGATCAGAAGCGAAGAGACGCGCGTGTCGCCGATCAGACGGCGCTGCACGGTCTTGACCGGCATGATGACGACATCGTCCTGATCTCCTCCCATGGCCGCGGAACCCTTGGTGGCGAGAAGCCCGATCACGCGGCAGGAAAAGCCCCCGGTTCGAATCAGTTCGCCCACAACGCCGTCGGTACGTCCGAAGAGTTCATTGGCAATGGTGGAGCCGATCACGCAGACAGCGGAACCCGCCATTTCCTCGGCCTCTTCAAAGCTTCGGCCGTCCGCAAAAGTACGGTTGTCGATCGTGAAGTAGCTCGATGTCGTCCCCGTAATGCTGGTCTGCCAGTTGCGCCCGTTTGCGACGAGCGTGACGCTCTTGCTTACCTGAGGCGCCACTGCCACGACACCCGCAAGCTGCGTCTGCAGCGCCGTCACATCCTCCATCTTGAAGGAAGGCGCCCCGATCCTTTGTCCGGGGCCAAGACGCATGCCCGGGCGCAGCATCAGCTGATTATTGCCGAAGGATTCAATTTCCGAGCGAATCGCCTCGCTTGCGCCATTGCCGATCGTCACCATCGTAATGACGGCCGCGACGCCGATCACGACGCCGAGCACCGTTAGGAGACTTCGCATAGGGTTGCGCCAGATCTGCCGTACGGCAAGAAGGAATGCGTTCCAGATCATGCTTGCCCTCCGTCTTCCTTAGCAAGCGTCTGAGGGCCCTCGCCCGGAAGCCCGCGGTCGTCGCGCACGAGGTGTCCGTCCTTGAAGATGATGTGTCTGCGCGCAAACTTCGCCATGTCAGGCTCATGCGTAACAAGAGAAACCGTGATGCCGTCCGTTTGATTAAGGTCCGAAAGGAGCTTCATGATTTCAATGCTTCGCGCGCTATCGAGCGACCCTGTTGGTTCGTCTGCCAGGAGCAGCTTCGGCTTGATGACGATTGCCCGGGCAATGGCGACGCGCTGCTGCTGGCCGCCCGAAAGCTCTGCCGGCGTGTGGTGCGCCCAGTCGGCGAGCCCCACGCGATCGAGCGCCGCAAAGGCGAGCTTCTGGCGCTCGGTACGCTTGAGTCCCCGGTAAAGAAGCGGCAGCTCAACATTCTCGAGCGCGGTCGTTCTCGGCAGAAGATTGAATCCCTGGAAGACAAATCCGATATAGCGGCGGCGAAGCATCGCCCGTTCATCGTTGCTGAGATTCTCCACGTGCACGCCCTCAAAGAGATATTCCCCCCAGGAGGGTCTGTCGAGCGCGCCGATGATGTTCATGGCGGTGGATTTGCCAGAACCCGACGGCCCCATGATGGCGACAAACTCACCCTCATGGATCGTGAGATCAATGCTGTGAAGTGCCGTAAAGGCCGCCTCCCCGGTGCCGTAGCGCTTCCCGATGCCGCGGAATTCAATAAGCGGAATATCCGTCATTCATAGACTCCCTATCCGGATCATCAGGATCTCTGAGCGCGCTGCTGATCAACCACGACCGCATCCTTTTCATGGATTTCTCCGGAGAGAATTTCCGTATGTGCGCCGTCCGTAAGTCCGGTGCGGACGGTCACGGGCTGCGGAACGCCGTTCTTCAGCACATACACCGTGCGTACGCGTTCAGCCTGGCCCTGAGAGGAATCTTCGCGAGCCGACTTCTGCGAACCTGAGTGACGGGGAGGCCCGGGCATGAAGGCTGAGCGAGCGCTTGAAGATTCCTTCTGAGCAGCCTCGCGCGGCACAAACCGCAGGGCGGAATTGGGCACGAGAAGCACATCCTGGCGCTGCGCCGTGGAAATGGTTGCCGAGGCCGTCATGCCGGGGCGAAGCTGCAGATCTGCGTTCTCCACATCCAGATAGGTGGTGTAGGTCACAACATTTTCCGTCGTCGTCGCACCGAAGGCCACCTTGCGCAGAGTGGCAGGGAAGCGCTTGTCCGGATAGGCGCTCACCGTAAAGTAGGCCCGCTGCCCGGACTTGACGCTCCCGATATCAGCTTCATCCACCTTCACCTGAAGCTCAAGCTTGGTGAGGTCGGTGGCGAGCGTGAGGAGTTCAACCGCCTGAAGGCTTGCCGCTACGGCGTAGCCGGGCTCCACCGAGCGTGCCAGCACGACGCCCTCAATGGGCGAGCGGATCATGGCTTTCGAGAGATCCGTTTCAGCCTGACTCAGCGAAGCCTCCGCATCGATAATCGAAGCGCGGGACACTTCAACAGCAGCCTTGGCGGTTGCCACCGCTGCCTCCTGCTGATCGAGTTCGGTCCGCGAAGGCATCTTGCCGCCCGAGAGCTTGTTGAGCTCCTTCAGCCGCTTATCCTTCACCTCGGCTTCGCGAAGCGTCGCCTGGCTTTCCGCCAGCTTTGCATTGGCGCTCGCCAGCGCTGCCCTCGCGCTCGCCACCTTGGATTCGAGGTTGCGGGTGTCAAGCTCAATCAGCACGTCGTTCGCGTGAATTTCATCATTCACGTCCACATTCACCTTGCGCACGATCCCGGAAAGTTCGGAGCCAAGCGTCACCGTACGCGTGGGGTTGAGCGTGCCGTCCGCCGTCACCGTCACGCGAATCTCGCCTTTGGTCACAGGCTGAGTCACATACTGCACCTTGCTTCCTGCCGCCCGATTCTGCTGCCAATACCAGGCGCCCCCGCCGGCGATCGCCAGAACAACAACCCAGGGAAGCGCACGGACATACCAGGGCCTGTGCACCTCGCCCAGGAGCTCTTTTACGGATTCATTCGCTTGAGGCGTCTTCTTATCGTCTGTCATGACCAAAATTCCTTATTGTTCTTAATTCTTCTGAGCGCCGTCTTCTCTTGCGGCATCCACTGCCCATGCGCCTCCGAGCGCGCGATAAAGACGTATGTAGCCCGCGGCGCGATCCGCGCGGTTGCTTAATTCGGATTCCTCTGCGGAAAGGAGTGAACGCTGCGTCGAGAGGAGCATCGTGTAGTCGCCGATTCCGGCTTCATATTCCTGGCGCGCCAGCATTTCGGCAGATCTTGCATGCTCAACAGCACGGGCAAGATCCGTGCGGCGCCGCTCCGCATTGGCGATCGACGCGATGGCGTTGTCGGTTTCTTCAAGCGCCGCAAGAAGCGTTGAGCGGTAGACGGCTACATTTCTGTCCACCTCCGCCGCCGCACTCTCTTCTCCCGCGATAAGCGATCCCCAGTTGAGAACAGGAAGCGTGAGCACTGCGGCAAGTCCCGCCACGCCCGTGCCGGCAGTACCCAGAGCACTCACTGTGGCTGCCGTCGTGCCGATATTCCCAGAAAGATTGAGCGAAGGGGAAAAATTGCTCTTTGCGCTTTTCAGCTGCAGAACCGCAGCCTCAACATTGAGGCGCGCCGCGCGCACGTCAGGCCGGTTGGCAATCGTTTCTGCGGGGATGGCAACGGCTGCATCATCGGGCGGCAATGGAATGACGCTGGACGACCCCAGTTCGAGCTCCTCCACCGGTGTCGCCGTAAGCCGCATCAGCGCATTCCGGTATTCGAATATGCTTCCTTCAAGCGTCGGAATGCGGGCACGTGCGGAAGCGAGCTGCACCATGGCGTCCTCTGCTTCTGACGCAGCGCCCGTTCCCGCCTCGAACTGCCAGCGGGAAGTTTCCGCCGTCTCCATGTAATTGGCGAGCGACTTCTTGACCACTTCGAGCTGCGCCTCTGCTGCACGCAGATTGACGTAGGCTTCAGCGACAGCTGCAGCAGTTGCCGCGCGGACATCCTCGAGCGAATAGCGCGACGCGGCCGCAGAAAGCTCTGCCGCATCCGCTTTCCAGAATTCAGCCCCGGCAAGATTGAGTGCGAGTCCGCCCGAACCCTCTAGCGAGAATGAATCGCGCGTCGTTCCGCCGGACCGATTTTTCCCGGCATTAGCACCCAGCGAAGCCGTCGGCCAGAGCGCCGCATTGGCAGAAGTGATGCTCGCCTCGGCTGAACGCAGATTTGCCGCAGCCGTTGCGATATCCGGATTGGCTTCAAATGCTTTCTCAAGAAGCGCAGTAAGAACCGGATCCTGCCAACGCGCCCAGAAATTGTCCCAGGCAACAATGCTGCCGGTCGGCAGGGAGGAACGCTGCCAATTCCCAGGCGTCATATCCGCCGTCATTCGATCAAGATCCGGATGCTCGACGGCGCATCCGGCGAGTCCGAGACAGAGCGCGGCAGCGAGTGAGAGAGGCCGCAGACCTGCATGCATTTTTTATTCTCCGATAGGAATGCTTTTCATTGAGGCAATTGTCTGCTGAAACAGGCGCTCAGAAGCGGCAAATGCCGCACATTTCAAAACTTTCCGGTTAGCACTTTTTTCAGCTTCAGAGAAGACTCATTCAGGCCTAAGCGCTTTCTAAGTCGATGGCTCATCAACGCTTTCGTCAACCGTATTTAGCCGCAAAGGTTTGTTAAGATAGGCGGAACCTTTGTTTAGCATCAGTTGGCACATGTTTAAAAATCCTCGCCGCATTCTGATCATCGACACCGACGCCGAACGGTGCACGCTGCTCGTCGACTACCTTCGTCTTGAGGGCTTTCATGCGCTTCCTGCGCATGCCGTTGACGCAGGGCTTAACGCTGTTGAAAATGAAGCGCTCGATCTGATCATCTGCGACGAAGTCCTGCCCGGCATGACCTGCGAGGCCATGCTCGCGGCGCTCAGACTCCGCTCCGATGCGCCGGTCCTCATGCTGGCCGGTACGGAGGAAGGCGCCGAAGCGCTTAAAAAAGCCGGAGCCGACGATGCGGTCGTCAAGCCCTGTCCGCCCCGGGACCTTTATTCGCATATCGGCGGCATCCTGCGCCGCACCTCGAGCGCCAGAGCGACGGCAACGCCCATTGTCGTCGGACCGATTGTCGTCAACCCCGCGGAGCGGGTGGCCAAGGCCGGCAACAGGCCGGTGGAGCTCACCACCACTGAGTTTTCGCTTTTTGAGCTTCTTGCCCGCAATGCAGGCGGCCCGGTTTCCAAGGAGGAAATTTATCCGAAGGTGCTCGGACGGTCGATGGGTCCGTACGACCGCGCCATCGACGTGCATGTTTCCTCAATCCGCCACAAGCTGAGCGCCGTTGTAGGCAAGGCGCTCGCCATTGAAAGCGTGCGCGGCGTGGGATACCAGCTGATTGTCCGTTCTCCTGAGGAACTTCAGAGCCTCTGACGACGGACCGGGAACTCTTAAGTATCACACAATCGCGGACTCGCGGCCACAGCTTGATTCTGTCTTGCGCTTTTGATCAAGCTCCCTTCAGCTTTTCTCCGATTTCCCGGCATGAAAGTGCAGAATGGTTTGAATCTTTCCTGAAAATAAAGGATCAGCCATGAGCAACTATTCCACCGAGAATCTGCGCACCCTCGCTTTGGTCGGCCACGGTTCCTGCGGCAAAACCTCTCTGATCGAGGCCATGCTCTACCGCTCCGGCATGATTCCGGAGCTCGGCAGCGTTGAACGCGGCAACACGATGTGCGACAACGACGCACTCGAAAAAGAGGTCGGTCACTCAATCCGCCTCGCGGTTGCGCACGTGGATACGGCCATGGCGGACCTTACGCCTGTCCGCATTCACATCCTCGACACCCCGGGCTACCCTGACTATCTCGGTCAGGACCTTTCTGCACTCGACGCCGTGAAATCGGTCTGCGCAGTGATCGACCCGACGCGCGGCCCGGAGCTTCTCACGCGCCGGATGATGGAAGCGGCCAAGGAGCGCGGGCTCTGCCGCATGATCGTCATCAATAAGTTCGATCTCCCGGATGCCGATCTTGAAAAGTGCCTCGAGGAGCTGCGCGAAACGTGGGGACCGGGCGTGCTGCCCATCAATCTCCCGACGCGCAACCGCACGCACGTCATCGACTGCTTCGACCGCGAGGACGGCGACAGCGACATCATGACCGTCGAGGACGTTCACCGCGCCTTCATCGAGCGCGTGGTTGAAGAGGACGACGAAATGCTCGAGCGCTACCTCGAGGAAGGCCATGTCGACCCGAGGCTTCTGCACCCGCTCGTCACCAAGGCGCTCCGCGAGGGTCACGTCATCCCGGTCTGCTTCACCTCGGCGAAGAACCTCATCGGCATCCGCGACTTCATGAAGGTGATCATCCGCCACCTGCCGCATCCCGGCGAAGCCAATGAAGCGCTCTTCCAGAAGAAGGACGGATCGCCCTTCCGCACCTATCCGGACAAGAACCTTCCGGTCATTGCTCAGGTCTTCAAGATCGTGAACGATCCCTTCATCGGCAAGATCGGCGTCTTCCGCGTGCATCAGGGCACGATCAGAAGAGACTCCGTCCTCTATGTCGACGACAGCAAGAAGCCGATCAAGGCGACGCGTCCGCTCATTCTGCAGGGCAAGAACACCCAGGAAACGGATCTCCTTTCGCCGGGCGACATCGGCGCTCTCGCCAAGATCGACGAACTTCAGTACGGCTCCGTCATTCACGGCGATCCGATGGACGGCGGCGTCCGCATGCGTCCCATCAACTTCCCGCGTCCGATGTACGGTCTTGCCATTCGTCCGGCACGCCGGGGCGACGAAAGCCGCATGAACGAAGTGCTCGCGAAGATGCAGAGCGAAGACCCGACGATGTCGGTCGAGCACGATCCGGTCCTCAATGAAACCGTCATCCGCGGCCTCACCGACATGCACGTGCGCTCGATCCTCAACCGCATGCGTGCCAACTTCAAGCTTGAGGTTGAAACGGCCGCTCCCTCGATCCCCTATCGCGAAACCATTTCCGCTCCGGCGGAAGGCCATGCCCGCCACAAGAAGCAGACGGGCGGCGCCGGGCAGTTCGGCGAGGTCTACCTGCGCGTCGAACCGCTCGAACGCGGCAAGGGCTTCGAATTCGTCGATCAGGTGAAGGGCGGCGTCATTCCCTACAACCTCATCCCGGCGGTTGAAAAAGGCGTGCGCGAGGTTCTCGCCACCGGCTTCGTCGCAGGCTACCCGATTGAAGACGTGCGCGTTACCGTTTACGACGGCAAGAGCCACCCGGTCGACTCCAAGGAAGTGGCCTTCGTGGCCGCCGGCCGGAAAGCCTTCCTTGACGCGCTCGCCAAGGCTGCGCCCCAGGTGCTCGAACCCATCGTCTCCGTTGAGGTGACGGCTCCCGAAGCCTACATGGGCGACATCGCGGGCGACCTTGCCAGCCGCCGCGGTCAGGTAACCAACACCGAAGCGCTTCCGGGCGGCGACATCGAGGTGACGGCGCTCGTGCCGCTTGCTGAACTCGAAAACTATGCGACGCGCCTGCACGCCCTCACGCAGGGCACCGGCGCATGGAGCATGGAGCTTTCGAGCTACCAGCCGGTGCCGGCGGCCCGTCAGGCAGAGCTTGCGGCCCACTTCAAGCGCACCGATGAAGACTGAGTGACCTGACGCTTCGGGACGGAGCCTTCATGCTTTCTTCCCGGAGCCCGGTCACCTTCCGCTTCAAAGAAGAGGACGACAGGAAAAACAACTGCCGTCCTCTTTCCTATAATGCGTGGCGATTGACTGAACTTTTTTCGGTCCTCTAGCGAGGACCATGCGATCATGCCCATTTACGCATACAAGTGCACTTCCTGCGGATTTGAAAAGGATTTCCTGCAGAAGATGAGCGACAAGCCCCTGTCAAAATGCCCGAAGTGCGGCAAGGACACCCTGAGAAAGGAGCTTTCAGCCCCTGGCTTTGAGCTGAAGGGCTCCGGCTGGGCTGCCACCGACTTCAACAGCGGCCCCAAGGCTGTTCCGGCTGCTCACGTGCATTCGGATAAATAATCCCCGGAAATCCTTTTGCTGCGCCATAGCTTCCCAATATGCGGCGCAGCTCCAGAAAGCCGTGCCGCGACCACCTTCGCAGCGCGGCTTTTTTCGCGCAACGCATCATGCTCAAGAAATACTTTTCCGCAGGCCTTCTGCTCTGGGTGCCTCTCGCGATCACGCTCTGGGTTCTCGAAAGCCTCATTCGCTGGTCCGACGTCGTCCTGAATCTTCTGCCGCCCGAACTCAATCCCGAAAAACTCATCGGCTTCGAGATCCCGGGGCTCGGCCTTCTTCTCGCAGCTGCCGTCATCCTCATCACCGGCGTGCTCGTCGCCAACATGCTCGGACAATGGGTCGTTTCGCGCTGGGAGTGGTTCCTCGACAAGATCCCCGTGGTGCGGCCGATCTATTCGGGCGTAAAGCAGATCCTTGCAACGGTCCTCTCCGACCGGACGCAGAGCTTCAGGGAGGTCGTGCTCATTGAGTTCCCGATCTCAGGCTGCTGGACCTACGGCTTCATCGTGGCGACTCCCGGGAAGGAGACGCTCGAAACGCTCTCCGCCACGGAGATGGTGACGGTTTTCGTGCCGACGGCGCCCAATCCCACATCGGGCTACGTCATCATGGTCGAGCGCGACAAGCTCCATAAGACCTCTGCCACCATCGAGCAGGCCTTTAAATTCCATGTCTCCCTCGGCGTCATGACCCCTGAAGGCGCCCTCAGGGGAGCGTCCGAAAAGCGCGACGCTTCAGCAGAAAATCAGGCAAAAAAGCCCGCCGGTTAGGGGAAAACGCGCTCGCGAGGCGGTCTTTCGAGCTAAACTCATGCTACGGCTTGGTCCCGGAGCGCTGCCGCTACAAACGACGGAACGCCGGACAACCCCCAAGCGCGACAGATTTCAAGGCAGCTCCCCAGCCTCGAAAGGGTTTGGGGCGCGCTATTTTTTCATACCCTGCTGGCCCTGCGGCCAGCAACTCTGGGAGCTTTTATGCGAACCGTGTACTCTGGCTTGGTTGATGAGTCCTTCATCGGCCAGACTGTGACCCTCTACGGTTGGGCCCATCGTCGCCGCGACCATGGCGGCGTGATCTTCATCGATCTTCGCGACCGCGAGGGTCTCGTGCAGGTTGTCTGCGATCCGGATCGTCCGGAAGTGTTTGCCACCGCCGACCGCTGCCGCAACGAATACTGCCTCAAGGTCGTCGGCGTCGTCCGCGCGCGTCCTGAAGGCACGAAGAACGACTCCCTGATCTCGGGCGGCGTCGAAGTTCTCTGCCACGAGCTTGAGATTCTCAACGCCTCGTCCACGCCTCCGTTCCACCTCGACGACGAGAACCTCTCCGAGACGACCCGCCTCACGTACCGCGTGCTCGACCTGCGCCGTCCGGTCATGCAGAAGAACCTGCGCACCCGCTACCGCACGGCGATGGCCTTCCGCAAGTTCCTCGACGCCAACGGCTTCATCGACATCGAAACGCCGGCCCTCACGCGCTCCACCCCTGAAGGTGCCCGCGACTACCTCGTGCCGTCCCGCGTTCAGGAAGGCTGCTTCTACGCTCTGCCGCAGTCCCCGCAGCTCTTCAAGCAGCTCCTGATGATCGCCGGCTTCGACCGCTACTACCAGATCGTCAAGTGCTTCCGCGACGAAGACCTTCGCGCCGACCGCCAGCCTGAATTCACCCAGGTCGATATCGAAACCTCGTTCCTCAACATGGACGAGATCCGCGGCCTGATGGAAAAGCTCGTCCGCACGGTCTTCAAGGAAGCGATCGACGTTGATCTCGTTGATCCGTTCCCCGTCATGCTCTACGACGACGCGATGGCGATGTACGGCTCGGACAAGCCCGATCGCCGCATCAGCCTGCGTCTGCACGAAGTGACCGACATCGTCGCCAACTCGGCCTTCAAGGTCTTCTCCGGCGTCAAGTCGCTCCACAACGGCAAGGTTGTAGCCATGTGCGTCCCGGGTGCTGCTTCCATGCCGCGCTCCGAAATCGACACCTACACCGAGTTCGTCAAGATCTACGGCGCCAAGGGCCTCGCCTACATCAAGGTGAATGAACTCGCCCGCGGCCGCGAAGGCCTCCAGTCGCCGATCGTGAAGAACCTCTCCGACGAAGAGCTCAAGGCGATCCTTGAACGCGTCGGCGCCAAGGACGGCGACGTGGTCTTCTTCGGTGCGGACAAGGCGAAGATCGTCTGGGACAGCCTCGGCGCCCTGCGTCTCAAGATCGGCCACTCCGAATTCGGCAAGGAGCACAAGCTCTTTACGCCGGGCTGGAAGCCCCTCTGGGTCGTCAACTTCCCGATGTTCGAGTACTCGGAAGAGGAAGACCGCTGGGTTGCCTGCCACCATCCGTTCACCTGCCCGCTCGACGGCGACGAGGACAAGCTCCTCACGGATCCGGAACACTGCTACGCCAAGGCCTATGACTGCGTTCTGAACGGCTGGGAAATCGGCGGCGGCTCGATTCGTATCCACCGCGAGGACATTCAGGAGAAGGTCTTTGCCGCGCTCAAGATCGGCCCCGAAGAGGCTCGTCAGAAGTTCGGCTTCCTCCTCGATGCCCTCAAGTTCGGTGCGCCTCCCCATGGCGGCCTCGCTTTCGGTCTCGACCGCATCGTTGCCATGATGGTCGAAGCCGATTCGATCCGCGACGTCATCGCCTTCCCGAAGACGCAGCGCGCTCAGTGCCTCCTCACGCAGGCTCCGTCGACGGTTGACGAGAAGCAGCTGCGCGAGCTTCACATCAAGCTTCGCCGCGAACCGAAGAAGGAAGAGCAGTAATCACTCTCTGACGACTTCGTTCAGGGAGCCTCATTTCTGAGGCTCCGCCGGAAGCCCCGCCCAAACTGCGGGGCTTTCTTTTCTTTATTCCCTTCCATTTCTCCGCCCGGACACCCTCACATGCAAAGCCTCTGGATGCTCGCCGCAGCCTTTCTCTTTTCGCTGATGGCCGTCTGCACGAAGCTCGGCGCAGAGCACTTCTCCACCTTTGAGCTTGTCTTTTACCGTTCGCTTTTCGGCATGATTGTGATCGCGCTCTGGGTGCTTCTTAAGCGGCAGACGCTCCGAACGCAATTCTTCTTTTCACATATGAAGAGAAGCTTCTTCGGCACGCTCGGCCTCACGATCTGGTTCTGGACCCTCGGCGTTCTGCCCCTCGGCACGTCCATGACCCTCAACTACACAAGCCCGCTCTATATGGCGCTCTTCGTTTCCGTGATCGCGCTTCGAGCCGGCCGCCGTCCGAGCCTCGGGCTCCTCGCGGCTATTGCGGCAGGCTTCATCGGCGTTGTCCTCGCGCTTCGCCCGGAAGTGCATGCGGGCGAGGAGCTCGCCGCAGCAATCGGGCTTTCCTCCGGATTCTTCTCTGCGCTCGCCTACATGCAGGTAAAGGGGCTCACCAAAATCGGCGAACCCGACTGGCGCATTGTGTTTTACTTCACGCTATTCGGAACCGTCTGCGGGCTCCTCGGGCAGCTTGTCACTGCGGGCGGTCTCAATCCAATCCGGACAGAGGACCTCCCGGCGCTTCTCGGGATCGGCGTAACGGCAACCCTCGCGCAGCTTTGCCTCACCCGCGCATGGGGCGCCGGCAACATGCTTCTCACGAGCGCTCTCCAGTTCTCCGCCATCGTCTTTGCTGCAGTACTCGGCCTCATCTTCTTTGCCGAACCCATTGCTCCCGCCACAGCGATCGGCATCGCGATCATCATCGTGGCAGGCGTTTCGGCCACAGTGCTCACGAAGCGCACGCCGCAGAAATAAGGCTTCAGCGGATTTCCAGTCTGCCGCCTGAACGAAGGACGTCATTCCAGTCCGTTCCGGGTTCAGGCGGAATATGGACCGCTACCTCGATATCCGGGCGGCTTCTGCGGATGCGGGCGGCCAATTCATAAGCCCCTGCCGCTCCGGCATAAGAACGGTCGTTGTCGCCGCAGATGTGAATCTTCTTCACGCCTTCGGGCACCTCGCCGAACTTTCTGAGGCCTGTGAGCGAAATGGCGCTCCAGACAGGAAGCCCCGTCATTTCATGAACGGAAAGCGCTGTTTCGATGCCTTCGGCGAGGCAGAGAATCGCCGTAGGCGGAAAGAGCCGGATGAGGCCGTCCTCAATTGCGCCCGGGGCGAGCTTCTTGGGAGATGAAAGAGGCGCCTTGCCGCCGTCAGGCGTCAGAAAGGTTCTGTGAAGGGTAATGATCCCGCCGCTCCCGTCCGTCACTGCCGCGAGAAGCACAGGGTACCTTCCGGCAGAACGGCGTTCTCCGTCCTCATTCGTTTCCCAGGCCTCAGTCTCCGCTTCCGCACGGAGCATTGCGCTCGCGTCGCAGGCCCCGAGTCCGCGCGAAGCGAGGTACTTCCACTGAGGCGATTCGCGGCTCAGGTCCCTGAGCGGCACAGCCGCATTCCAGAAAGCGAGATTGCGCTCCCTTCTGCGAACGGTTTTTTCTGCTTCCGAAAGCCCCTCCGGACGATGGCAGAAGCTTTCACGCTGATGCTCAATCCCGAGATATGCCTCCAGCCAGCGCAGCGTTTGCGGAAAGGTTGACCCCCTGAAGCGCTTCACAAGCTCGATGCCGTCGCCATACCCGCAGCCCCTGCAGTACCAGCGCCCGTCGGGCTCGTTGCGCTCTCCTTTGAGGAGACTGAAGCGATCTCGTCCGCCGCAAAGCGGGCACGGACGATTTGACTTTACAAAGTGCCCGGGATCCATCCCGGCAGCGGCGAAAATTTCGGGCCAGCGCCCCTGAGCCGTATGTTTGATGCGGTTGAGGGCAGAGTCCATTCAGGGCGCTCCCGGGTGAAATGAAAAAAAATCAGAATGAAAGCAGCCAGTGATCCTGGTCTTTCCAGGGATCAAGCGTATAGCCCACTTCCGTCACAATGCCCTCAGGGTTGAACTGCACCCAGCAGGCCATGTCGAAAGCGCCTTCATCCTTGAAGCGGTACATCCAGGCATGCTGGTTCGAGAGGGCGAACTCGTACTTCTGCGCACACTTGCCGAAGAGATTCCAGACATCCTTTTCAGTAGAGACGCCCGGCTTGATGAGTGCAAAGTGTTCGCTATCGAGCGCATTGATGCGGCTCACAAGCTTCCCGGCCTTGTCGAGCGTAAGCCACCAGACTTCCTGCGCGGCGCCCTGGCCGGAGTAAACGAGCCGCGTACTGCCGTCAGGCAGCGTCACGCGGGCATCGGGATTGCCGAGATATTCAACAATCTGGCTGTCGCTCTCTCCCATGTCAAGGAGCTGCGGATGCGCGCAGGCAGCAAGAAAAAAGGGAAGAACCAGCACAGCGCAAAGCGCTCTGCAAAGACGCTTCTTCATTTTGCCTTTCCTTTCGGGAGCGACTCCACCGGAGCAGTCTTCTCGGCCCAGTCGCACTCGAGATCATCAATCAGACGCTTCATCGCGTCCTTGAATTCCTTTTTGCCGACGCCGAGGAGAACGGCATCCTCATAGCTTTCGGCAAGCAGTTCAGCGATTTCGTGCCAGTTTTCCTCAAGCACGCGCACAGATTCCGTGCAGGAAACGGTCGTACCGTCGCAGCGCAGCCATTCGCGAGGGGCGGGTATGGGCTTTTTCACTCTTTGTCTCCAGGCTGACGTCCGTACGTTTTGAATTTCTGCACGACCCGCGCCATCTCATCAGCCGGAATGAGGCGCGGTTCGCCCAGCGAACGAACAATACAGTACTGCCGGGCGAGATTCTCTACTTCGGCCAGAAGCTGAATGGCTTTCGCAAGCGTTTTCCCGAGCGCGAGCGATCCGTGGTGCTCGAGCAGACAGGCATTCTTCTTCTGAAGCGCCTCTGCCGCCCGCAGGGCGAGCGCATGCGTGCCGAAGGTCTCGTAGGGAACCACGTCGATCGAATCGCCACCCGCCGCCGCCACCATGTAGTGGAAGGCCGGAATCGGCATGTTCTGGCACGCCAGAGCCGTAGCGTAGGCCGAGTGACAGTGCGCAACAGCACCTGCATCAGAACGGATGCGGTACACCTCGGCATGCATCTCCCACTCGGAGCTCGGAAGCCGATTGCCTCTGCATCCGCCGCTTTTCAGATCAATAAAAACGATGTCTTCAGGGATCAGCGCTTCATACGGGATCCCGGTAGGCGTAATCAGGAAGCCTTCCCGAAAGCGCGCGGAGATGTTTCCGGATTTGTTGACGTTGATGCCGCGGCGATTGAGTTCGCGCGCCGTTTCAATCACGGCGCGCCTCAGCGCAAATTCCTCAGAGTCCTGCATTTGCAATCTGATCCTGGAAGGCCGCAGCAAGGTTGGTGGGCGAAAAAACGCCGCGCTCGGTGATGATGCCGGTGATGAAGCGGTTGTGCGTCACGTCGAAAGCCGGATTCGCCGCAGACTCATTGGGAGAGGCAAGCTGCACGGTGGCAACCTCGCCCGACCGGTCAATGCCTCGAAGCGAAAGGACTTCGGACGCTGAGCGGTTTTCAATCGGGATTTCCCGCTTGCCGTCATTCAACTTCCAATCGATCGTCGACGAGGGCGCCGCCACATAGAAGGGAATTTCATTGTCCTTGGCAGCGAGCGCCTTGAGATAGGTGCCGATCTTATTGGCAACGTCTCCCCGCCGCGTAATGCGGTCGGCGCCGACAATCACCATGTCGACCGCACCCTTCTGCATGAGTTCGCCGCCGGCATTGTCGGCAATGATGGTATGGGGAACGCCCTGCTGCCCGAGCTCCCAGGCCGTGAGGAGCCCCTGATTGCGCGGCCGCGTCTCGTCTACCCAGACGTGTACGGGCGTGCCCCTTTCAAAGGCGAAGTAAATCGGCGCAAGCGCCGTGCCGTAGTCGACGGTAGCGAGCCACCCGGCATTGCAGTGCGTGAGGATGTTGACCGGACGGCGAAGCTTTCTGTAGAGCTCGGCAATCAGACCGTAGCCCGCATCGCCGATCGCTCGCGAAAGCATGACGTCTTCCTGCGTCATCGCTTCTGCGAGCTTCATGGCAGCCGCAAACCTCAGGGACGGCTCCCGGGGCAGAAGCGCCGCGAGCATCCGCTGCACAGCCCAGGAAAGATTCACCGCTGTCGGGCGGACATTCTGAATCTGCTCGGCCGCCTTGAGGAGCGCGGCATTTTCAGGATTTTCCTTGGTCGCAAGCACAACAGCCCAGGCGCCGGTAATGCCGATCAGCGGCGCGCCGCGAACGCGCATCACATCAATCGCCTCCACGCAGTCGCGCCAGTCTGACAGCACGCGCTTTTCAAATCGATAGGGCAGAAGCGTCTGATCGATGATCTCGACGGCCGTTCCGTCGTCGAGTGCGCGAATGGTGCGGGTGGGGATGCCATTGACCTTCATACATTTACCTCCGGGGAATCTGCTCCGCTGCGGAAAGCGTCATTCCGCGTGCAGGACCGCTCTCTGAAAAGAGACCTGCAGAGAGTTGAGAGTTTGCGCGCTTTGAAGCAGAGAAGAGCCGGAAATATTCGCAAAAACCGATCCTCCGGCCCCTATATTGCAGTTTAGCAAGCACTTGCCGGAAGGTCTCTCCGGCTACACTCTCGAGTGCACGCACTTTCCGCATGGCCGATTCATGTTGAGCTCAAAGCTATCCGCCGCACTTTCCCCGCGCTCGGTCGCCGTCATCGGCGCGAGCAGCAACCCGGGCAGCCGCGGCTATTACGTCTGGCGCTCCGTTCTTCTTTCAACGGGACTCGAACGCCTGTGGGCGGTAAATCCCAAGTACCGCTTCATCGGCGAGCGTCCCTGCTTTGCGGATGCATCCAGAATTCCGGCGGACAAAATCGACCTTGCCATCCTCTGCGTAGGAAGAAAGCACCTTCCAGCCGCACTCAGGCAGCTCGCCGAGAAGCCGCCCGAAGCCGTGCTCTTTGCACCCCAGGAGGAAGGTCCGCTCTCCGACCGCTTTGAAATTGAAGAACTCCTCGAATCTGCCAGCGCGATGGGGGCAAGACTCATCGGCCCCAACTCCATCGGCATTCTGAATCCCGCCAAAGGCATCAATGCGAGCTTCTGGCCTCGCATGCCTCAGCCGGGCGGAATCGCGCTCATCACCCAGTCGGCCATGGTTGCGACCGGGCTCATGGATCATGCAGAGGAATCGCGCCTCGGCTTTGCCGGCATCATCAACACCGGACTCGAAGCCGACATCAGCATGGCCGAATGCATTGAATGGTTCTCTGCGAATGCCGCTGCCCGCGTGATTGCGATTGAAGTTGAGGCGCTGCGGAACCCGAGGGCCTTTGCGTGCGCCGTGAGAAAGGCATCTCAAACAAAGCCCGTCATCGTGCTTCGCGCCGGTCCGGGCTCAGGCTATGCGGCCGACAGACTCGCCGCCGGCCGCTTCGGCACGGATGCGGGCGACGACAGAGCATTCGATGCGCTTCTTGCCGCCTCCGGCGCCCTGCGCGTGCGCTCCTATGAGGAATTCTGCGCCGCAGCCGCTGCCTTTTCCTCGGGCACGCTTCCTGCCGGCCGCTCTGCCGCCATCATCGCCAACGACAGCGGCGTAGCCGCGCTTGCGGCCGATGCCGCCGACTCCGCGGGGATCCTCATCCGGGGGCTTTCCAATCGAACCATTCAGGCGCTCCACAAGGCGCATCCGGAAGAGCACATTCCCGTCAACCCCGTGGTTCTCGGCGCCAGCGCTCCCGGAGAACGTTTTGCCGGGACCCTCAGCATGGTGCTTGACGACCCCGGAATCCACGGCGCCGCCGTGGTTGTCGGACCGAGCCCGGTTTCAACGCTCGATCCGACGCTTTCTGAAATCGCCCGCGCAGCCATGAAGACCTATAAGCCGGTCTTTGTTTCCTGGATCTCCAGCCGCAGCACGCCGGTCGTGCGCCGGCAGCTCGCGGCATTTCCCGATTCGCGCATCATCCCCGTACGGACGCCCGAGCTCGCAATGCGCGCCTTCGGTCTTCTTGCGGAACGCGAGGACCTCATCCGCGAGCGCCGCTCGCCGCCTCAGCACGGCAGGAGCTCGCTCAAAAAAGAGAAGCTTGACGGCATCCGCACGCTTTTTGAGCACGTTCTTCATTCAGGCCGGCATGTACTCGGCCCCAGGGAAGTGCGGGAACTCATCAGCGCGCTCGGACTTCTGCCGGTCCCGGCGAAGCTCACCACGTCGCTTGCGCAGGCAATTGATGCTGCAAAGGGAATCGGCTGGCCCGTCGCCATCAAGGCCGTAAGCGAAGGCCTCGGAAGCCGAAGCGCCTCAGGTCTCGTTTTTCTTTCCATCTCGGGACCGGACGAACTGGCTCAGGCCTGGGAAAAGCTCACCGCAAATCTTGAGGATTTTTCTCCTCTTGCCCGTCCCGAAGGCGTGCTGGTCGAAAAAATGGCGTCCCACTCCCTTGAGCGTGAGCTGAGGCTTTCAATCCGGCTCGATGCCGTGCTCGGCCCCGTCGTGGAGTTCGGCGGCGCCGGCCTCGCTTCTTCCCTCTACGGCGACCGCGCCGTAGGGCTCCCTCCCATTTCCCGCCTCGCAGCCGAACGAATCGCCAGAGCCCCGAAAGCGGCCCTGGCGCTCGGCGACTACCGAGGTCTTCCGGAAATCAACTGGGAGACCCTTTTCGGTGCGATCTGCCGGCTTTCGGATCTCGCCGCCGCAGTCCCGGCGCTCCGGGAACTCCGCCTTGAACCGGTGGTACCGGTGCCTGAAGGCCTTCTCGTGCTTGACGCTGAAGCAGCGCTTTATGATGCGCCGCTCGCCGCCGACCGCAGCTTCAGTCATCTTGCGCTCCAGCCTGCCCAATGGGAGCTTCTGCGCCCCATCGAGCTTCGTTCCGGGAGGACGCTCTATCTGCGCGCGCTCATTGAAGACGACTTCCCGCTTCTGAAAGACTTCATTCACGAGCTTTCGGAAACCTCCCGCTACTATCGCTTCCACACGAATGCCGCGCTTTCCGACGAGCGCATCGCAGAACTCAGCCGTCCGGACTGGTCGGCAGGCGGCGCCTGGGTGCTGGCCGAATCGCCGGACAAGTCCGCGCGCATCGCCGCCTGCGGGCGATGGTCGGCGCTTGCCGAAGATGAAGCGGAATTCGGCATCTGCGTGCGCGACGACATGCATCGCCTCGGCATCGCCCGCAGACTTCTTCTCTGGCTCGAATCTGAAGCATTCCTCGAGGGTTTCCATAAAATGACGGGCTACGTTCTGCGCGGCAACGAACCGATGGAAAGCTTCATGCGGTCAAGCGGCTACGAAGCCGCTCCCGCTCCGGCGGTTTCCCCGACGGTTGCCTGGAGCAAAACGCTCCGCAACTCCTGAAACAAGTGAAATCATGAGCATTCAGACCACCCTTCAATACGGGATTCTTCATCTCACCATCGACCGCAAGGAGCGGCGCAATGCACTGACGTGCGACATGTTCCGCACCCTCGCAAAGGCACTCACGGATGCCGAAAGCGACCCGAAAGTCCGCGTCGTGCTGCTTAAGGGCGCAGGTTCCGTCTTTTCCGCCGGCGCGGACCTTGAGGAAATGCTTGCGGCACCGGAAGATGCGGAAGCTGCCGCCGGCGAATTTTTTGCTGCCATCCGGGCCTTCACGAAGCCCGTCATCGCTCAGGTGAACGGTCCCTGCGTGGGCGAAGCCTTCACGGCGCTCCTTTACTGCGATCTGGTTTATGCAGGTCCTCATGCACTTTTCTCTCTCCCCTCGGTAGCGCTCGCACGCACGCCGCGCTGGGGCGCCGGCGCCATCATCACGGCCGCCGCAGGGTTCCCCAAAGCCGCCGAAAAGCTCCTGCTTTCCGAGCCCATCAGCGCGGATGAAGCGGAAGCGATGCGCCTCATCACGCGCGTCGTTGAGGACGAGCACCTCGACAATGTCGTCGCCGCCAAGACGGCGCGCCTTGCCGTGCTGCCGCCCCTTGCCGTGGCCGGCACCAAAGCCGTTCTCAAGGCCGCCCGCAGCGAGGAAATTGAAAAAAGCATCCGTCTTGAGGAAGAAATCTATGCCCGCCAGAGCGCAACGCCTGAGGCGGCAGAAGCGCTCAAAGCCTTCCTTGAAGGGCGGCGCCCGGTCTTCCAGACGGAAGATTAATTTGCACCAAATTGGTGCTTAGGCACCGTAATGATGCATAACAAAATGCCCTGCAGACTCAATGCAGGGCATTTTTTCTTGTGCGGACCCCATTTCCTCTGCTCCCCGTGTTTGGCACGGCTATTGCTTCAATAGTTATTACAGGTTCGCCCCGATACGTATACGGCACCTGCAGCATTCCAAGAGACCATTCAGAGATCAGGAGCCAGATATGTTCAAGATTTCCCGCCGCACAGCCATCGCCGCTGCCACATGCCTTCTTGCCGCCAGCACCGCCGTGAGCGCGGCAGAACTGACGGGCACGCTCAAGAAAGTTCAGGAAACCGGCTCCATTACGCTCGGCTACCGCGAAAGCTCGGTTCCCTTCTCCTACCTCAATGCCGACGGCAAGCCCACCGGCTACGCCTTCACGGTCTGCCAGCGCGTTGCGGACTCCGTCAAGAAGGAGCTTGGTCTTTCGAAGCTTGACATCAAGTATCAGGCAGTCACCTCCGCCAACCGCATTCCGCTCATCCAGAACGGCACCGTCGACATCGAATGCGGCTCGACCACGAATTCGCTGAAGCGTCAGCAGGAAGCTGCCTTCTCGGTGAGCTATTTCGGCATTCAGGTCTCCGCAGCTGTCTGGAAGTCGAGCGGCATCAAGACGATCGACGACCTCAACGGCAAGACCATCGCGCTCACGTCCGGCACCACCTCCGTTGCGCTCACGAAGGCCTATGAACGCGATCACAAGCTCAAGTTCCGCTACCTCATGACGAAGGATTTCGCGGAATCGATGCAGCTCGTCGCCAACAAGCGTGCCGACGCCTTCATCATCGACGACGTGCTGCTCGCCGGCCAGATCGCCAACCTGTCCAATCCGCAGGACTTCACGATTCTTGATGCTGCGCTCTCCGTTGAACCTTACGGCGCCATGTTCCGCAAGGACGATCCTCAGTTCAAGGCTCTCGTCGACAAGACCGTCACCGACATGATCAAGTCAGGCGAGCTTGAAAAGCTCTACACGCAGTGGTTCGAGTCGCCGATCCCCCCGAAGAACACCAACCTCAACTTCAAGATGAACTCCTACACGAAGGAGCTCTTCAAGAACCCGAGCGACAAGGGCATCTGATCCGGCCCTGCCGTCTCTGATTGATCTTTTTCAATCCCGGATGCGGTCTGCTAGCACTTTGGCTGCATCCGGGATCTTCTTCAAACGTCACAGACTCCCGCCCCGGACGGAGCTCCCCCTCAGGCACCTGACTGAGGGCTTCACGGGAAGACCCCCTTGAGAAGCACCGTCTGAGAGATAAAAAGAGGATTGCGTCATGGCGCTCAATTTCAGTCTGGACTCGCTCCTTGAGCAGTCCCTCCTTACAGAGGACCCCTGGTGGGTCTACATCCTCAACGGCGCCTGGTGGACGATCGGCCTCACCATCGCCGCTTTTGCGCTTGCGCTTCTGATCGGCATCATCGTCGGCACCCTGCGAACAGCGCCGAATAAATTCGTCCGCGGCCTCTGCGAAGCCTGGATTGAACTCTTTCGCAACATCCCTCTGATCGTCCAGATCTTCATCTGGTACTTCGTCGTCCCCGAACTCGTTCCCTGGTACAAGGACTGGCTCATTGAAGTCGATCCTGCCGTCGGACAGTTCGTCACCGCCTTCATCTGCATGGGGCTCTTTACGTCCTCGCGTATTGCCGAGCAGGTCCGCGCCGGCATCTCATCGCTCCCGCGGGGGCTCCCCAACGCAGCAAAAGCGCTCGGCTTCACGACCGTTCAGGCCTATGTCCAGGTCGTGCTCCCGATGGCCATGCGCCTCATCGTGCCGCCTCTCACGAGCGAATCGATGAACCTCGTCAAGAACACCGCCGTCGCCATGACGATCGGTCTCCCGGAACTCACGATGCGCGCCAACGAAATGGGTGAAAACACCTTCACCTTCTTCGCCGCCTATCTGTGGGCCACGATTCTCTACATCATCATCGCTCTCGTCGTGAATCAGCTCATGGCCTGGGTCGAGAAGAAGAGCGTCATTCCCGGCTTCATCGCCGCCAAGTAAGGAGCACCGATCATGTCCGTTGATTTTTCCTCAATCTCCGGCTCGGTGGACTTCCTCCTTGCCGGCGCCGGCTACACCATTCAGCTCACAGCCATCACCGCCGTCCTCGGCCTTGCGCTTGGAACGCTTCTGGCGCTCGCCCGCCTTTCCTCCATCGGCTGGCTTTCGCTCATTGCGCGCCTCTACATCAATCTGATGCGCGCCGTGCCTCTCGTCCTCGTGCTCTTCTGGTTCTTCCTCCTGATGCCGGAAGTACTCCGCCTTATCTTCGGCCTCGACCATCCGGTGATGATCGGCGCCAACCTGACCGCAATCATCACGTTCGTGCTCTTTGAGGCGGCATACTTTGCGGAAATCATGCGTGCGGGCATCCAGTCGATCGGCCGCGGGCAGTACTTTGCCGCCACGGGTCTCGGTCTGTCCTATGCCCAGACGATGCGCTACGTCATTCTTCCGCAGGCTGTGCGCAACATGCTCCCGGTGCTTCTCACGCAGACGATCATTCTTTTCCAGGACACCAGTCTCGTCTACGTCATCAGCGGCAGCGACTTCATGGGCGCAGTCGTTAAGATCGCCCAGCGCGACGGACAGCTCGTTTTGATGTACTCTTTTGCAGCTGCCTGCTACCTTGCAGTCTCGCTTTCGCTCTCAATGCTCATTCGCCGCCTGCAGGCGAAGATGGCTGTCGCTGCACGCTGACACACTAGAAGAAGAGCTCACCCTTAAGGATCCCTCTCATGGCAATGATTGAAATTAAGAACCTCAGCAAGTGGTACGGCAACTTCCAGGTTCTCAAGAACTGCAACGTCAACGTTGAAAAAGGCGAGGTCGTCGTCGTCTGCGGCCCGTCGGGTTCTGGCAAATCGACGCTCATCAAGACCGTGAACGCGCTCGAACCCTTCCAGAAGGGCGAAATCATCGTCGACGGCGTCTCCGTGGGCGACCCGAAGACGGACCTGCCGAAGCTCAGAAGCCGCGTGGGCATGGTCTTCCAGCACTTTGAGCTTTTCCCGCACCTTTCCATCCGCGAGAATCTGATCCTTGCGCAGATGAAGGTTCTCGGCCGCTCCCGCGAGGAATCGCTTGCCCGCGGCCTCAAGCTTCTTGACCGCGTTGGTCTTCTCGCCCATGCCGACAAGTATCCCGGCCAGCTCTCGGGCGGCCAGCAGCAGCGCGTCGCCATCGCCCGCGCGCTCGCCATGGATCCGATCTGCATGCTCTTTGACGAACCGACGTCCGCGCTTGACCCGGAAATGATCAACGAAGTGCTCGACGTGATGGTGAGCCTTGCCAAGGAAGGCATGACGATGATGGTCGTCACGCACGAAATGGGCTTTGCCAAGAAGGTTGCCGATCACGTGATCTTCATGGACGCCGGCGAAATCATCGAGAACCTGCCGGCTGAGCAGTTCTTCAGCCAGCCCCATACCGAACGCGCGCAGAAGTTCCTCTCGAAGATCCTTAATCACTGATCTTTACAGAAAACTCCCTGACGAAAGAAATTTTAGGGATTTCCGGACGCTCCGTCCGGTTCCGGCAAAACGGGCCGGAACCGGCGGAGCGTTTTTCTTTTAAAATAGAGAGTTGCCCTAAATTCTGGAGCTTAACCGCCATGATCGAAACGCATTACGACGCTGATGCTGCCGTCCGCCTCGGCCGCGATGTCCTTGCGCACGAAGCCGACGCCATTCTTGCTGCAGCCAAGCGTCTTGGCGACACGCCGGACTTTGCCCTGGCCGTGAAGGCTGTTCTCGGCTGCCGCGGCCGCCTCGTCGTTTCAGGCGTCGGCAAATCCGGCCACATCGGCCGCAAGCTTGCCGCCACCTTTGCGTCGACCGGCACGCCGGCCTTTTTCGTTCATGCGGGCGAAGCCGCCCACGGCGACCTCGGCATGATCACGAGCGACGACATCGTGCTCGGCATCTCCTACTCCGGCGAGACGCAGGAGCTCCTCATGATCGTCCCGATCCTGAAGCGCGAGGGAGCGACTCTCATCGCGATGACCGGGAACCCGAATTCAACGCTCGCCAAGCACGCCGACCTGCACATCAACTGCCATGTTGAACGTGAAGCCTGCCCGCTCAATCTTGCGCCGACTTCATCCACTACCGTGACGCTTGCGCTCGGCGACGCCCTCGCGGTTGCCTGCCTCTCAGCGAAGGGCTTCAGCAAGGAAGATTTCGCGCGGAGTCATCCGGGCGGAGCGCTCGGCCGCAGACTCCTCATTCATGTCCGCGACATCATGCGTCAGGGCGATGCGGTTCCGCGCGTCACGGCGGACATTCGACTTCTTGACGCCATTCGCGAAATCACCGCGAAGCACATCGGCATGACGGCTGTCGTCGACGCTGACGACCACGTGATCGGGATCTTCACGGAAGGCGACCTGCGCCGCCTCATTGAAAAAGTGGGCGACGTCCGCAATCTGATCATGCGGGACGTCATGACGCCCAATCCGCACACCATCGGCCCCGACGAACTTGCGGCATCCGCCGTCAAGGCGCTTGAAGCGCATCAGTGCAATCAGCTTCTCGTGGTGGACGCCGACGGCAAGCTTCTCGGCGCCCTGCACATGCACGACCTCATGGATGCGAAGGTGATCTGATGACGACGACGCTTGACCGCCTTAAAGAAATCCGCATTGTCGTCCTCGACGTGGACGGCGTCCTCACCGACGGCTCTCTTGTCTTTACCGACAAGGGCGAGCTCGCCAAAAAGTTCCATGTCCGCGACGGCCTCGGCATCAAGCTTCTGCAGGCCGCCGGCATTGAAGTTGCAATCCTTACGGGCCGCACGTCAGGGATCGTCGCCTACCGCGCCGACGAACTCGGAATGACGAAAGTTGAGCAGGGAAAGCTCAAAAAGCTCCCTACCCTCAGGAAGATGCTTGAGTCGGCCGGACTCAAGCCGGAAAACTGCGCCTACATGGGCGACGATCTCCCTGACCTTCCCTGCCTCAGAACCGTCGGCTTTGCGGCTACGCCCAGGGACGGCAGCAGCGAGCTTGATCCCTACATTCACTGGCGTGCTCCGCATGAGGGCGGCCGTGGGGCGGTGCGCGACCTCGCTGAAAAGATTCTGCAGGCCCAGGGACGCTGGGAGGAACTCATCGAAAAGCAGTTCCTCTCTCAGGAGTAAGCGCATGGCTCACCGCCGTCTCATTTTCCGCGAGCGCATCACCGCCATCGTCGGTTCCGTCATTCTCTTCGGCCTGGTGCTGTTGAGCTACTGGTATTCCGTGCAGTCCGAAATTGCCGGACTCAAATACATCCCGAGCGACAAGAGCCCGGATTTTCTCGCCCGCAATGTTTCACTCACGGATTTCGATGAGACGGGCCAGCCCAAATACAAGGCTTTCTCAGAAAATCTGCAGCATTTCTCCGATGAACGCATGCATGCGGAAAAAGCGCTTGTGCTGTCGCTTGCTCCGGGTGAAGCCGTTGCAAGCGCGCGTGCCGATGAGCTCTGGAGCAACGACGGCATGGAGACGGTGGAATTTTCCGGGAATGTCGAGGTAACCCGCGAACCCTGGGGAACAGAGCCCGAGCTTTACTTCCGAACAAACTTCCTGCGGGCCTGGCTCGATACGCTGCGCTTTGAGACGAACGAACCCGTCTTCATGCGCCGCGGCGAGAATACGACCGAATCTGAGGGCGGTGCAATATACGATAATGTGGCCCGCACCATTGAACTCCGGGACCGCGTCACTACGATTCTCCAGCCGAAAAGTCTTTCGGCCGATGCCCCCTGAAGTCCGGACAATCCTGATTTAACCCTGACACCCATTTTCCCGCCTCCCTCATCCAGAGGCCATCTACGGAGTCTTTCTTCATGAAGAAGCTTCTCATCGCCGCCATCGCCGCCAGCATTGCCTCCGGCGCCTGGGCGCTGCAATCCGACCGAGAGCAGCAGATCGAGGTTCACGCCGACCAGTTCAACGGCGACGAAGTGAAGCAGACTGCCGTCTACAGCGGCGCCGTAGTGGTCGATCAGGGCTCCATGCGCCTCACGGGCGACGTGCTTGAACTCAGAATTACGCCCAAGGGCTATCGTCAGGCGACGATCACCGGAGCTCCCGCACGCTTTCGCCAGCAGCGCGATCCGGATGCTCAGAACCCGGTGGATGAATGGATGCATGCGGAAGCGAAGCGCATTGTTTACGACGAAGAGACTGATAAGGTGACGCTCACGGGCGGCGCCAGACTCTCACGCTCGGAAAACGGCGTTGAAAAAGACATGACCCAGGGCGAACGCATCGTCTACGACATGCGGAATGCCCGCTCGGTCGTGGAGGGCGGCGTCAAGTCGGGGACCGGTCAGCGCGAGCGCGTGACGACCATCATTGCGCCCCGCACGAAGAACGCTCAGCCCGCCCAGCGCGAAGGCGCCCAGCTTCAGAGCGCTCCCTCGCTTTCCACCCCCGCCAAGCCCTGATCCCATACTCTTCTCCGTCTTGAATTCCAATGGAAGCAACTGAAAATCTTCAGAGCGCCGACGCCGTCAAGCACACGCTGGTTGCCAAAGGCCTCAAGAAGCACTACGGCTCCCGCCAGGTCGTCAAGGGCGTGGATCTTTCCGTGAAGTCGGGCGAAGTCGTTGGGCTTCTCGGCCCCAACGGCGCGGGCAAAACCACCACCTTCTACATGGTGGTGGGCCTGGTTGTTGCCGACGACGGCACTATTGAACTCGACGGCAAATCGATCATTCACCAGCCGATCTACCGCCGCGCCCGCATGGGGCTTTCCTATCTGCCTCAGGAAGCGAGCGTCTTCAGAAAGCTGACGGTTGAAGACAACATTCGAGCCATTCTTGAGATGCAGCTCAACGACGAGGGCCGCCCGCTTTCGTCCTATGAGGTTGAGGAGCGGCTTGAAAAGCTCCTTGACGAGCTTCAGATCAAGCACATCCGCACAAATCCTGCGCTCTCGCTTTCCGGCGGCGAGCGCCGCCGCACGGAAATCGCCCGTGCTCTTGCCGCGAATCCGCGCTTCATTCTGCTCGACGAACCCTTTGCCGGCGTCGACCCGATCGCCGTGATTGAAATTCAGCGCATTGTGCGCTTCCTTCGGGACCGCAATATCGGCGTTCTCATCACGGATCACAACGTGCGCGAAACGCTCGCCATCTGCGACCACGCGTACATCATCAATGAAGGCCGCGTTCTTGCTTCGGGCGAACCGAAATCCATCATCAACAACCCCGACGTGCGCGCCTTCTATCTGGGCGACAACTTCAGCATGTAGGGAGCGCCATGTCGCCGAGCATTTCCGCTTCTCTCGCCGCTCAGCTCGCGCAGCAGCAGACGCTCGCTCCGCAGCAGCAGTATGCGCTCCGGCTCCTGCGCATGAATGCGCTCGAACTCCTTGCCGAGGCCGATCTTGCTGCCGAGGAGAACCCGCTTCTTGAGCGTGAGGCGCCGGAAGCAGATGCCCCAGCCGAATCCGCCCCGTCGCTGCACGAGGAAAGCGATGCGGTGCGCAGCGAGGATGAGACGCCTTTTCCTGAGGATCGGGGCCCGCTCGAAAACATTTATTCCGGCTGGTCCGGTTCCGGCGCCGAACATGCCGACGAAACTCCGGCAGTGGAGCGCGTTGCGGCGGAATCGTCTCTGCGCGACGACCTCATTGCCGAACTCAATTCCCTCAATACCGATGAACTGACGCATGAGCTCGTCATCTCGCTCATTGAGGAACTTGACGACTCCGGCTTTCTGCCGCAATCCCTCGCTGAAACCGCCGAAAGCCTCAAAAAAATTGTTTCCGCGCCGCTCGAGGCCTGGAAGAAAGCCCTCGCGCTGCTCCAGACCTTCGATCCTCCGGGAGTCGGCGCCTCTTCGCCGGCAGAAAGCCTCGCGCTACAGGTTCGCCGCCGCATGGAATCGGGATCCGTCGACAAAGAGACCGGCGAACTTCTCATCGAACTCATCCTGAAGCACCTCAGGGAGATTGCGGCCGATGACAGCAAGGCGCTCCTTGCGGTTGCGGACGGCGACAGCGAGAGGCTGGGGAGCGCGCTCGCGCTTCTCAAGACCCTCAACCCGCACCCGGCCGCCAACTATGCAAGCGAAGCCACGCAGTACATCATCGCCGACATCTCCATCCGTCGCGAAGCCGGCCGCTGGCAGGCCTTCCTCAATCCCGGAGCACAGCCCGGGCTTCGGCTTTCCGCCGTCGCGCAGACCATTGCAGTGGATGAGTCCACGCCGTTCGGGCGATACCTCTCGGAAGCGCGACGTCTCATTTCCGGCATAGAAGCCCGGCAGACCACGCTTCTTCGCGCCGCAGAATTTGCGACCGAGCGTCAGCAGGCCTTTTTTGAAAAAGGCCGCGCCGCCTTGCTGCCGCTTACCATCGGAGAAGCCGCAGCCGCGCTCGGGCTCTCGGATTCAACCGTTTCGCGCGCAATCTCCGGAAAATATTTTCAGTGCCCGCTCGGCACATTTGAACTTCGCAGCCTCTTTCTTCTTCCCGCAGTGCAGGCAGTTGATGCGGAAGGCCTCAGCGCCTCCGTCACGCCTCTGCGCATCCGCGCACGCATTTCTGAACTCATTGCCCAGGAAAACCCTGAAAAGCGGCTTTCCGATCAGGCGCTCACCGATCTGCTTCGCGCCGAAGGCTTTGACATCACTCGCCGCACAGTAGCGAAGTACCGTGATCTTGAAGGCATCCCTACGGCACGTCTGCGCAGGGACAAGACCTCTGTTCTTTCTGAATGACTCTTCTCACACCCTATCTCAAGCTTGAGTCCGTCAGGCTTGACCTCGATATCGCCAGCCAAAAACGACTCTTTGAGGAAGCTTCGCTCGCCTTCGAGCGCGCCTACGGCGTACCGCACGACGAAGCGTTTGCAGCTCTCATGGACCGCGAGCGAATCGGCTCGACCGCCGTAGGTCACGGCTGCGCCGTTCCGCACGGCAGACTCTCCGACCTCGACAGCCCGGCGATTGTGTTCCTGCGCACCCTGACGCCCCTCAAGGTGTCCGCCCCCGACAATCTGGGCGTGCAGCTCTTTTTCGCCATTCTTGTGCCCGCAGAAAATCCCGGAGATCATCTGGCGCTCCTCAGGGAAACCGCCGGCATTTTCGGCGACGAAAAAACACGAGAAGCGCTCCTCAGGCGCCCGACGCGATGAGCTTCCTTGAAATACTCTCGCAGTGGTCGCCCGGATCAGAATCCGAAAAATTATCCTGAGCAAAACCTCCTCTGGGCCGGCCATTCCTGATAAAACGAAGGCGTTCTCTCAACTCCAGAAGCGTGAGGCACCATCATGCAGCTCATCATCGTCACGGGACTCTCCGGCGGCGGCAAATCGATTGCCGTTCGGCAGCTTGAAGACAGCGGCTTTTACTGCATCGACAACCTTCCGGGCGAATTCCTTCTCCCCGTTGCGAAGAGCCTCGCCGCAAGCGGCACGCGCGCTGCGGCCGTGGCGATCGATGCACGCTCGCACGCGACCTTTGACAAAGCGCTCGAGGCGTTCGAGGAATTGAAGCGCGAAGGGTTTGACATGCGCGTGCTTTTTCTCACCGCTTCGAATGAGGAACTCATCCGGCGCTTTTCGGAAACCCGCCGCCGGCATCCTTTAAGCACGCATGCAGAGCATCTCGACCAGGAGCTGACGCTTCAGGAAGCCATCCGGCTCGAGCGGGCGCTCCTCGCGCCCGTTGCGCAGATCGCTCACGTCATGGACACGAGCCGTCTGCTGCCTTCGCAGCTGCGCCGCTGGGTGCAGCAGTTCATCGGAGCGCCGTCCGCCAAGCTGACGCTCACCTTTGAATCTTTCGGCTATAAGCGCGGCCTTCCCTTCGCATCAGACCTTGTCTTTGACGTGCGGTGCCTGCCGAACCCCTACTACCTGCCGGAACTGAGGCCCCTCACAGGCATGGACAAGCCCGTTGCCGACTATCTCGCAGGACAGCCTCTTGTCGGAGAAATGATTGCCGACATCGCGCACTTCATCGAAAAGTGGCTGCCGCATTACACCGCGCAGAACAGGCACTACCTCACGGTATGCATCGGCTGCACGGGCGGTCAGCACCGATCGGTTTATGTTGCAGAAGCGCTCGGCCGGCATTTTGCCGATCGTGCGGGAACGATTGTCCGTCACCGGGCAATCGAAGCCAATACACCTCAGGAAGCAAAGCTTCAGACGGAGTAGCCGGCAACCTGGAGCGCGGCCTTTGCAAGCGTCCGTACGGGTGCCGGCATCCCGGGCAACTCATCCCGCCCGGGGAGAAATGCGCTGTAGCCTTCGGCCTTCAACGCTCCCTCATGGGAAATAAACGCTGCGGCCTGAATGAACAGCCGCTGATGCGTGAGCTCTCGCTGGGAATTTCCCAGGCAAACCGTCTTCCACTCGGCATCAAGACCAAAATCCGAAGGGAATAACAGCCCCTTCGACTCCTCAGCAGGAATTTCCCGCACGCAGGGTACCCAAAGCCCACGCCAGATTGAGTCGCTGTTCGGGCGCAGCCAAAGTCCTTCAGTAGAAACAGCAAACCCAAGAAGCAGATGCCGCTCTTTTTTCTCGAGAGATTTCTTGGGCTTTGGGAAATCCTCCGGATTAGCATCCGCGCCCCGGCAGAAAGTCCTAACCGGGCACAACGTGCATTTTGGATTTCGTTTGCAGCAAATCTGGCTTCCGAGATCCATGAGCCCCTGCGTATAGTCCGCAATCAGGTCGCTTCCGGGCAGAAGCGCCTTCGCGCATTGCCGGACCTTTTTTTCAAAGGTCTTTTGGCCTATCCGACCGGGGATCATCCTAAGCCTTGCAAAGACGCGCTTGACGTTGCCGTCGACCATCGGGTATTTGGCTTCATGACTCGTAAAGGCCGCCACGGCCGCTGCTGTTGAGGGGCCAACGCCCGGAAGCGTCAGCAGATCCTGTACGCGTGTCGGAAACTTTCCTGCAAGATTGGATACGACATGCGCGGCAGCGCGCTGCAGATTTCTTGCCCGGGCGTAATACCCGAGTCCGGCCCAAAGCCGCATGAGCTCCTCTTCAGGAGCCTCTGCGAGCGATTCTGCCGTCGGGAATCTTTCCAGAAACCTCTCGTAATAGGGGATCACCGTGGCTACCTGCGTCTGCTGCAGCATGACTTCGGATACAAGCCGCTCATAGGGTGTATCAAAAGCCTGCCACGGCAGCGTGCGTCTGCCGCATGAGCGCTGCCATTCAACAAGCGTGCGGGAAAAGGTCGTCTGAGTCATGAAGGGATCCGAGGGAAATATTGGGCCGCACATTCTCTCATGCAATCCGATGAAACACCTTGAGACTTTCGCGACCCGAACGGCATAAGGTACCGATGACGCATCGGCAGATACAATGATCCGACTTATGCCGGCACTCCCGGATCCTGCCGGCCACTCCGAAAGAATTACAAAAGGACGCATTATGCCCACGGGCAGATTCAGTTCACTCTCCGCCGCAGTTCTTGCCGCTGCCGCCATGACTGCAGCGCACGCCATGCCCGGCATGCCGGCAGGACATCCTGCCGTCTCCATGCCCGACCGCACGCTTTTTGAACTCATTGCCGCCGGCGTCGCCATTCATCGCAATGATCCGGACTTTGCGTATGCCGCCTGGATGGATGCGGCGCAAAAAGAGCGCAACCCTGAAATCGCCGAACTCGCCTGGCAGGCGGCTGTAGCCTCGCGGCAGCCTGAAAAGGCGCTCGAAGCTGCCAGACTCTGGCTGCGCCTTGACCCCAAATCCGAAAAAGCCCTTCAGACGATTCTGGCTGACGCCGTTGAGCGGAACGATCAGCAGGGGATCCTGGACACGCTCGCCCAAATGGAAAAAGCGCTTTCCCCCGGCGACGAGAAGAAGGGAGACTGGATTGAACGTCTCCTTGACGTGCTCGGCCATACGGCCAAGCCGGGCGCAGGGCTTCAGAAACTCAGCGATGCGCTTGCTCCCTATGCCGCCCGCTATCCGAAGCGCGCCGACATCGGCATCGGCTATGCGCAGCTTCTTTCGCGCTCAGGGAAACTGGCGCTCGCCTGCACGCGTGCCGAAACTGCCATCCGTCAGGCGCCCGACGACCCTGAACTTTTGGGGCGCGCAGCCGACATCTGCTGGCCTGCCGATACGGCAAAGACGCGCGCGCTTCTGAGTCAGTACCTCAAGCGCCACCCGGACGACAGTCTTGTGCTCCTGATTTCCGGCCGCGTCGAGCAGCGGCTCGGCGAACGCGCTCAGGCGCTCGCCACGCTCGACCGCGCCATGAAGAAGGGCACGAAGGACGCCCGCATTGCGCTCAACGCAGGGCAGCTTGCCGCCGATCTCAATGACGCCGCCCGAACGGAAAAATTCCTTCTGCGCTATGTGGAGCTTCTGCGGGAGGAAAGCGAAGAGATTGATCTTTCACGCCTGGAAGTGTGGCTTCAGATGGGCAACGCCGCGCTCATGCAGAAATCGCCCGCACGCGCCGCGGAGTATTTCCATGAACTTCAGGGCGGTCCCTTCGCGCTTCAGGCGCGCATCCGCGAGGCGCTTGCTCTCACGGACATGGGCAGGCCCGATGAGGCGCTCCTTGTTCTCAAAAAGGCCCGGGAAACGCTTCCTCTGGATGCCGCCGCCCTCTATTCGGCAGAGACGAAGCTTCTTCTCGAACTCAATCGCCGGGATGATGCGGTAAAGCTCATCACGGAGGCCGTCGAAAAGCTCCCGTCGGAACCCGGCATCCTCTACGACGCCGCCATGGTTGAGGAGGAATCCGGGAATACTGCCGCCGCAGAAAAGCACCTTGAAGCGCTTGTCAAGCTCAGTCCCAATCATGCCGAAGCGCTCAACGCTCTCGGCTACCTCTGGGCGGACGGCAACCGCAATCTCAAGGAGGCCAGAGAACTTCTCGAGCGCGCCTACAAGGCCGAGCCGCTCAATCCCTTCATTCTGGATTCCATGGGCTGGCTCTGCTATCGGGAAGGCCGCCTCAGGGCCGCCGCGGAATTTACGAGCGCCTCGCTCAAGCGCCTCTGGGATGCTGAAGTAGCCGCCCATCTGGTCGAGATCCTCGCACGGGACGGGCGCACTGCCGAAGCGGAAAGAATGCTGGCGGACTATGCCGCCCGCACCAGTACGGAGGAAGCCAAGGCCCTGGCCGACCGGCTGTCCCTCAAGCTGCCGTCCCTTCCTGAGACAAAGAAATGATGCAGCGACGACTCGTCCTTTCCGCGCTGGCCGCAGCGCTTCTCGTTGGCGGCTGCGCCGCACCGCTCGCGAATGCGCATACGTGGAAGGGGCGCTTCGCGCTCCGAAGCGAAAAGGAAAACCTTTCCGGACGCTTTGAGCTCACAGAGGCTCCGGATCTTCTGCGGCTTGATCTCCTTACGCCGCTTTCGGGCATCCTCGCGCGCATTGAGGAAACGTCTGACGGTGCAGTCTTCATGAAGAGCCTCTCGGATCCGGGAATCAAGGGCAAAAACCTTGAAGCGCTCATGGAGTCGCTCTTGGGATTCACGCTGCCGGTTCACGATCTTCTCGACCTCTTGAGAGCGGGTGCGGCGGCCCGGGATCTTTCATCCCGAAACTGGCAGTGCCGCATTCTCTCGAGGCTCCCCGACGGCGCTCCGCAGCGTCTTCGCATCGAGCGCGCCGCCCCGAACGCCCTCCAGGTCACGCTTTTCATTGATGAGGCTCACTGATGACCACTGCTACTCAGGTGCCGCGCAGATTCATCGGCCTTCCGGCCCCGGCAAAGCTCAATCTTTTTCTCCATGTCATCGGCCGCCGCACAGACGGGAAGCACCTTCTCGAATCCATTTTCATACTGATTGATCTCGCCGACGCGCTCGACTTCACGCTCCGCGATGACGGCGCCATCGTTCGTACGGGAGATCTCGAGTGCGAGGCTGAAAAGGACCTCTGCGTCCGCGCCGCTGCCGCCCTCCGGGACGCCGCAGGGAAGCCTCTGGCGGGCGCGGAAATTCACGTGAAGAAGCGCATCCCGGCCGGAGCCGGCATGGGAGGCGGAAGTTCCGACGCTGCAACAACTCTCATTGCGCTCAATCAGCTCTGGGGACTGGACCTTCCCCGGGAGGAGCTTGCCCTTATAGGCGAGACGCTCGGCGCCGACATTCCCTTCTTCATCAGAGGGAAAAATGCGTTCGTTGAGGGCATCGGAGAAATCATCACTCCGATGGATGTTCCTCCCGCCGAATACGCTGTCCTCTGGCCCGGACGCGGTGTTTCCACTGCGAAAATTTTCTCTTCACCTTCCTTGACAAGGGATAGTGAATCCTTGAAAATAGCCATCTTTTCCGACTTACTCCGGAACCGCTGGCCTGAGCTCCCCGGACATAATGACCTGCAGAAAACTGCAGTCGGTCTTGAGCCTGCGATCCTTCAAGCCCTGGACGCCCTTGCGCCCTTCGGCGAAGCCCGCATGACCGGCTCCGGAAGCGCTGTCTTCGCACTGAACAGGACCGGTTCGGCCGAACCTGCATCTCTGATGGAACGCATCCCTGTTGACTGGCGTTTCTTCAGCGTTCGCAGTCTCCCCGAACATCCGCTCTGCGCGTGGACGCGCAGTGCCGAAGAAGAAAGCACAGGGGTGTAGCCAAGCGGTAAGGCACCGGATTTTGATTCCGGCTACCGAAGGTTCGATTCCTTCCACCCCTGCCAGATCCCCGGGATCATCAGAAAACTGATGTCTCGGCGGAGCGCCCTGGCGGACACCCTCGCCAGTCTCAACCCAACCCCAAGTGAGAGCAGAAATCATGGTCCCCATGGTGCCGGAAAGCATGATGGTCTTTGCAGGCAATGCCAATCCCAAGCTTGCCCAGGCCGTCACCGAATATCTCCACATTCCCCTCGGCCGCGCGTCGGTTGCCCGCTTCAGCGACGGCGAGGTCAGCGTTCAGCTGCTGGATACGGTCCGCGGCAAGGACGTCTTCGTTCTGCAGAGCACCTGTGCTCCGACGAACGACAATCTGATGGAGCTTCTGATCATGGTGGATGCGCTCAAGCGCGCTTCTGCCCGCCGCATCACGGCTGCGATTCCCTACTACGGCTATGCGCGTCAGGACCGTCGTCCGCGTTCGGCCCGCGTCGCCATCTCGGCGAAGGTTGTCGCCAACATGCTCCAGTCCGCCGGCGTTGATCACGTCCTGACGATGGACCTGCATGCCGACCAGATTCAGGGCTTCTTCGACATCCCCGTCGACAACATTTACGCCACGCCGGTGCTTCTCGCCGACCTGCACGCCCGTCACCTCGAGAACCCGATCGTGGTCTCTCCCGATGTCGGCGGCGTCGTCCGCGCCCGCGCCATGGCGAAGGCCATCGAATCCGATCTCGCCATCATCGACAAGCGCCGTCCGCGCGCCAATGTCGCTGAGATCATGAACATCATCGGCGACGTGAAGGGCCGCACCTGCATCATTACCGACGACATCGTCGACACCGCCGGCACGCTCTGCAATGCCGCGGGCGCCCTCAAGGAACGCGGTGCGCTCGGCGTTGTGGCCTACATCACGCATCCGGTGCTCTCGGGCGCCGCGATCGATCGCATTACCAATTCCGCTCTGGACGAGCTGGTCGTGACGGATACCATTCCGCTCTCGCCCGCCGCCCAGGCCTGCCCGAAGATCCGCCAGGTCTCCTGCGCGGCCATCATCGGCGAAACCCTCTCGCGCATCGCGCGCGAAGCCTCCGTGAGCAGCCTGTTCGCGGAGTAATGAGCAAAGCGGCGCGGAGTTGGTCGCGATTCCCGCCGCGCTCTTTTTCTTAATCAATCATCACTCCTGAGGAGTTACCAATGAAAGTCATCGCCACCACGCGCAAGGCGCAAGGTACGGGTGCGAGCCGCCGTCTGCGTCGTGCGGACAAGCTGCCGGGCATCGTCTACGGCGGCAACCAGCCCGCTGCGCCGATCGAGCTCGAACACAATCCGATCTTCTTTGCCCTTCGCAAGGAAAAGTTCCACGCTTCGATCCTGACGATGGAGCTTGACGGCGTCGAGCAGCTCGTTGTTCTGCGCGCCTTCCAGATGCATCCCTACAAGCCGCAGGTCATGCACATCGACTTCCAGCGCATCATGCCGGATCAGGAAGTCACGATGCGCGTGCCGCTGCACTTCTCGGGCGACGAAATCAGCCCGGCCGTCAAGGTTTCGAAGTGCATCATCTCGCACACCGTCTCCTACGTCGAAGTGGCCTGCCTGCCGCGCGATCTTCCGGAATTCATTGAGGTCGACCTCTCGAAGATGGAAGACGGCATGACGCTGCACTCCACCGAGCTCGTGGTCCCGGCCGGCGTTCGCGTTGTCACTGACACCGTCGTCGCCTCCGTCATCACGCCGGTTGAAGAAGTCGTCACCGCTCCGGCTGCCGACGCCGCTGCTCCGGCTGCTGACGCTGCCGCCGCTGCTGCTCCCGCCGCTGACGCTGCCAAGTAATCCGGTTTTCACAGCCTGATTTACACTTAAGGGCCCGCTCGACAAATTTGCCGGGGCGGGCCTTTATGCCTTTATATTTTTCAAAATTCCCGAATGCGGGGCAGGACCGGGAACTCATCTCTCCCCATTTCGCTTCCTGCCGCACTTCGCCAAAGACTTTTCTCCTGCTGTCCGCCTCATTCTCCATGACTTTCGAGACCTGATGTGCGAGGCCGTTCAGCGCCATCTCCTACACCGAATCTCAAAAATCATGGCTACATTTGCCGAACTCGGCCTCTCGCCCCAGCTCGTCTCTTCTCTTTCCGCCCTCGGCTTTGAAGAACCCACGCCCATTCAGGAAGCCGCCATTCCGGCAATCCTCAAGGGGTCGGACGTTCTCGGCCAGGCCGCTACCGGCACGGGCAAAACCGCAGCTTTTGCGCTCCCTCTGATCGAACGCTGGGCGCTCGGTCATGAACCGGGCGAACCCGTCATCCTCGTCCTCACGCCGACCCGCGAGCTCTGCCTCCAGGTCTCCGAATCCTTCCACAGCTACGGCCGCGATGCCGGTATCGTGGTGACGCCCATCTACGGCGGACAGGAATACGGCCGCCAGATCCGCGCGCTCAAGCGCGGCACTCATGTTGTCGTCGCCACTCCGGGACGCGCCCTCGACCACATCAACCGCGGCACGCTTCACCTTGAAAGCATCCAGGCCATCGTGCTTGACGAAGCGGACGAGATGCTCGATCTCGGCTTTGCCGATGAGCTTGACGCCATCTTCGAAGCGCTCCCGGGCCACGTCCAGACGGCGCTCTTCTCCGCCACGCTTCCCCCGCGGATTGCCAAGATTGCCGACGAACACCTTGAGAATCCCGAACGCATTTCCATCGCCCGCGAGGAGACGCCTGAGGGAGAAGCACCCAGAGTGCCGCAGATCGCCTATGTCGTTCCGCGCAACTACCGCACCGCAGCGCTCGGCCGCATTCTCGACCTTGAAGATCCGGAACTCGCCATCATCTTCGCGCGCACCCGCAACGAAGTGGACGAACTCACCGAAGCGCTGCGCGTGCGCGGCTACAGCGTCGAAGCGCTCCACGGCGGCCTCGATCAGCCGACCCGCGACCGCGTGATGCGCCGTGCCCGCGCCGGACAGCTCGACGCCATCGTGGCAACCGACGTTGCCGCCCGCGGCATTGACCTCGAGAATCTCACGCACGTCATCAATTTCGGCATTCCAGCTTCCTTCGAAACGTACGTCCACCGCATCGGACGCACCGGCCGCGCCGGACGCACCGGTACGGCGATCACGATCATCGAGCCGCGCGAGCATCGTCAGCTCCGTGCGCTCGAGCGCTTCACGCGTTCGAAGATTGAGATCCGCACGGTGCCCTCCGCTACCGATGTGCAGGCAAAGCGCCTTGAAGTGACGCGCGGCGCCATTGAGGAACTCCTCACGGAAGGCAACCTCGACCGCTACCGCGTCATTGTCGAGTCGCTCTGCGAAGAACACGACCCGATGGACGTTGCGGCCGCCGCCGTGCGCTACGCCTTTGAAAACGAAGGCGCCGCCGAGGATGAAATGGAAATTCCGGCTTTCGCCGCCCGTGAACGCCGCGAACCGCGCGACGAGGGCGACCGCCGCC
>NZ_WEHX01000110.1 GCF_009183815.1 Sutterella seckii
GCTGATAACCGGTTATTCCCCGCCGTTCCCATGCCTTGGAAGGGTATCACGCCACCGTAGCGGTCGGGCTACATGTCCACACTAAACGTCGAAAGGCCAGAAAACGAGTACCGAGACCATTAACGGGAAAAACTGCTTTCATTTTTATTATATAACTTATAGAACAAAGACATAAGTACGGCGGTTATGTACTTATCAATATTAGGAGATTTCTTTCTCATGAAATAGACAATCTTTTCTGTATGCTTCTTTCCATTGATGTCAGGGATAAACCCATTAGCTTTATTTTCGGCTAAGAGTTTAGTGAGAAAATCTACTTTCTCTTGGAACAGAGGCTTTGTTGAAATTTGAGGAATCTGCAATTTTTTATATTTTATCAGGGACAAATTTGGCTGAAGAGGAAGAATTATGCCATCGTATTTTGAATGCTTATTGTATGGAATCTTAGAATAATCAGGTAGAACGTTTTCGTATTGTGAATATGCAATTTCTTCACTAAATATTTTAGTTAAGTCAAAAGTAATTCTTGAAGTATCTCGAACCGCGTCTGGCAAGCAACGAGATGCCAAAAATAGATTCCGCGAAACCAGAGGCGAAAAATCAATTTGATTCAACTTATTAATTCTGGAACCAAAATGAAATGTATTTCTAAATTCAAGATAGTGACTGGCAAGTTTTTGCGACCATGTTCTACCCTGGAGATTTGAAAAAGTGTATGTTATATCAGCAAGATCTTTCTCTGTTATTTCTGAAAAGCTATTTGCTTTTAACATTGAAATAAGTTCATTCTCCGAATATTTTTCAGATTGGAACCTGATACCGATATTTTGATAAAAGTCGTAATAAACTTCGCCACAATATCCGCCAATTAGAGAAATAGCCTTATTCGAAAGAAACATATTCTCTCTAATATAGATATCAGGGATATTAATTTTATTGAAAAAATAATGGCTGAAATAATGGTCGAAATTGTTGCTTAAACTTGAATATAACAAGCTTTCTTCTTCAGGAAAACCAAAATGTCCACCAAATTTTTGAACTAAACCTGTAGAAATATATCTGTCTCTGCCAACGTCATTTGTAATTATTTGCACGTCGTTTATTTTGCCCATCGAGACCAATGCTGCATATAAAACACGCGAGTCTTTTCCACCAGTAACTGCCAAAAAAGAATTTCTATCAAAAGAGATGATTTTTGTTAGATTTTTAACAATATCATCGGCAGCGCGCAAAAGATAAGTGTGATATGTGGTCGAAGATTGCTCGCAAAATGGAACATCTTTTAAAGCATCAGTCTCTTCTTGAATTGAGTTCTGAGATGCGATGAGAAATTTGTTTTGCTGAAGCTTTCTTATACCGGAAAGAATTGTTTGGAAACTTGCAATTTGTTGAGAAAATGCATTCCAAAGCAAGAAAGGCGTCAGTGTGTAGTTGTTGTTGAGCGACAAATCACCAATTTCTTTTAATACAAGAAAAATGAGTTGAAGTCGATTGGCAATTAGTCCCTTCCCGAAGTAAATAGGAGAAAGTCCGAAAAGATCATTTCGTACAACAAAGGCTTTTTGTGTTATTTCTATTGATATAAAATTACCTGAGGCATCGAAATCTATATTATTCGAGATAATGGGCCCTTTAATTATTGATTTATCGGTATAACTAAATCCACTAAAAAGAATATCTCCTCTTGCCGGATTCTGAGTTATCTTATTATAAAATAGGTTTACCCCATTAAATTCGAAACAACGGAAATTGAGCGATTCGAGAAAAGATCGAATTCTTGAATTGTTTGTCGTATCGATCAAAAAATCCAAATTAGGCTCATTGCTTTCAAAAAATTTTTCGAAATTGATCATTTTAAAATTTCCTCAATAAAAGAAACAATTGGATTATCTTTATCTAGAAATTTGATACTTTCAAAGATTCTTTCTCTATTATTCTTCATGTTGTCTGCATACTTTGTCATTGCAGAACACTCTGAAATGGTCCTATGAATGGATGGTGCAGTAAGAGAAAAGCGTTCCGCTCGCTCAATAATTACAAAATCAGGTTTCTCGTGTGTTAGTACGTCTCGAATAATTGAACCTGCCGATCTAATACATACAACCCTCCTAAACGTTTTACAAAGGATTGGGTAAAAGAAGCGCGAAAAACTATCTCCAAAAAGAACGACTTTATATTTAGAACTTGCAGCTTCGTTATGGTAAACAGAAATGTGGCCATCCTGAGAGAGGAAGTTATCAAATATTTTATATTTTGAATCTTCCGGGTTCAAAATATATTCAAAATCAGATTTTAAATTCGGTAAAAATTTACTTCCAATATCACCAACTTTTTGTCCTGTTACGAATTTAAAATTCGTACCTTCTATAAGATCGGGGAATGCTTCCTTTAGTGCTATAAAGGCACCATAAAAGCTCCAGTGCGTGTCGGTTTTAGAGTAAGAACGCGAGTCTTTTTGAAGTGCTTGGGTTGGATCCACTACGATATTTGTGCTTCTATCCACCTTCTTTAATTGCAGCAGGATTTTGCTGTCAAATCCAGCATAGGGATAGAATTTATTAAAAACGGTTTCTTTACTCGGTGCAATGATAACTTTAAGATTTTTAATCTTTTTCGTTTCCGATAAGAATTGTGACCAACGTTCAATTTCTTCATTCGAAATAAAACGTTTACCTGAGTATTGCCCTAGAGAATCATTGCGATCATTAATTAAGAAGAGCCAGTCATCCTTTCCAAACATTACTGAAGGTATCTCTACTTTATTTAGCTTATAAAAATCGCCATCAAGTAAAATACCGTCCAATTGATTTAAATCTTCGTTTATCTCTATTATGGAATTGCAAATTTCTACTTCTACCAGTGTCTTATTTTTTACCAGAAAAGCAGAATTGATACTTCCAGAAAGTTGAATGCTTATTCTATAATTAAGGCTGTCTTTAACACGTAGGCGGAAGCAGTAATTTTTTATAGCATTTTTGCCATCTTGATTAATAAATGTATATTGAAAATTACGAGCTAAATAAGATTCACATATGGATAGGATATCGGCACACAACTGTTCGTCATATTGGTTTCTCAGGGCATTCTCCCTAAAATTCATAATTTCATTTAAATTATCTTTCTCAACGGCGAGAAACAACTCGTTGCATATTTCTTTCATGTTAAATCCCAATTTCTCTAATCATAGCAGTTCTAAATCTCTAGCAAGATTATTATCTAAATTACTCCTTGCATAAGAATAAAACGCTTTTTTCTCCTCCTCAGAACAGTTACTGAGTTCAAATTGCAAACTTTGTTTAGATCTCGCTAGAAAAGTCTGTCTCATTTCCTTAAAATTGCCCAATTTTTCCATATTATCTTTTAAACGCTTTATAGCTTCGAGAATATTTATAGCTTTCGACCCTCTATTGGAAGATATATTTTTGCCAGTGTTAGCACGATAGTAAAGAAGAACTTCTGGACAAAATGAAATAACCCTTGCCTTTGATATAGCCGTATATGTGAATGCGAAGTCGTTACAAGAGCTTAATTCTTGAAAAAGAATATTGTTTTTGTTTATAAGATCTCTTTTTATAAGTTTACCCCATGGGGAAGGCGGAACTACCGAAAAAAGATCGCTCAAATGGTCACGACTTTTAATTCGTTCATGAATTAAAAATTTACCGAGCGGCCTGAATTCCCATAATGTTTTACCACTACTGTTATCAAATTTTCTATAACCACAAACTGTAATATCGGCGTTAGTGGAAACGGCTTTAGAATACATAGATGAAAACATTTCTTTCTTATACAAATCGTCGGCATCTACAAAAGAGATAAACTTCCCACTCGCTTCTCGAATGCCAAGATTTCTTGCAGTAGCAGCTCCTTTTCCAGTATTTTTCAACAATTTAATACGATTATCTTTTGTTGCAAACTTATTTGCAATATTTATACTTTCATCTGTAGATCCATCATCGACAACTATCAATTCGAAGTCCCGAAAACTCTGATTCAAGAGCGATTTAAAGGTCTGCTCGATAAAGTCTCCAGCGTTGAATACCGGCATTACAATAGAGATTAATGCATTCATTTTTTGCTCCTTAAATCGGGAATGAAGTTTTCTAAATTTTCGATCGATTTCTCCGCAATCTTCATCACGTTTTCCGACAAAGACATTTGCATATCTAGATATCGTCTTCTATCCATTTCAATTGCACTACGGAGTGAATCAGTGAATGACGCACTATTTTTATAGATAACAGAATTATTTATGTCGAAATTATATTTCGCTGCAAAATACTCTTCGATTATGCATGGCTTTCTAAAGCCCCAACTCAAAAGGAAGGTGCCAGAAATTCCCTTTGAAGCATACCGTTCATGCTCTGGAATTGAAGTGTCAAGCAATGCCAAAAAGAAATCACTTTTTTCGATTTCAGAATACATCTCTTCGTAAGAAAGTTTTCCTAGAAAGCGAACTTGCTCACTAATCGATGGGGGTATCGAAATATCACCTTGCCTAGACACAACAACTATCTCGAAATCTTTTTTGTTTTCATTTACTAGTTCCTCTGCACTCTTTAGCAATAGTGAGAAATTTTTTCTTTTTTGATCTACATTGCCAATGACGATAAATCTCGTCTTATTATTTTTGGGATTTATCTTTATATTCCCGAAATAGGTTGGCGTAACGATAAATGGCTTTCTTCCTTTAAAAGTAAAATCACCGAGCATACAAACATGTCCTTCACCTTGATAGCTAGATGCATCAGGGTGATGGAGCATGAATATTTTTCTGTTTTCCGGATAATCGATCTTTGAAAAATAATCTGTCGCAAAACTCTTCTGATAATTAACCTTGTCGGAATTGAAATAAATAAATGAATATTTTTTTATTTTTTTACTATCCAATATTTCTAAAATCTTTCCACTTTCAATTGTTTTAATCCTTATCTTTCTGAACAAATATCTACTAAACGGATTGAGCTTGGATTCGTAATAAGACAAAAGAATATCAACGTTGTATCCGAGATCGACAAAATATCGTGCGATACCAGGAAGCAATTCAGAGTGAAAGTTATTAGTTTCTATCAAAAGAACTGTGTTATCGGGAATAGTCTCGAAGGGAAAGTTCTTTTCCTCCTTTTGATTATCCCTAGTTTTACTTGCGACGATCTTTTCAATCTTGTCTTTTAACTCATTTAGTTTGAAGATTTCGTATGGTAGGGGGCTTTCCCATTTTAGAAATAAAAAACGGTGCCGTACGCTATTATCTAGATATCTTTTATAGTAGATCGGTAGTCCACAGAAAAAAACGGTCAGGCGATCTTGTTGCGCTTTAAAACTAAATATCTTCATTTAATTTCTCCCATAGTTGTCTTCAAGGCGCACAATATCGCTTTCTTCTAAAACATTTCCAAACTGAACTTCAATAAATGTAACCGTTTCATTCGTCTTATTAATCATCCGATGCTTAATTTTTTTAGGGATGAATAACTGCTGGTTCTCCTTAGTCTCGATAGTTTTATCGCCTATAACAACTAAAGGAGATCCCTTCGTAATAATCCAATGTTCGTCTCTATGATTATGAAGTTGCAAAGATAAGGCTCCACCAGGATGTACTTCAATTCTTTTGACAAGAAAATTAGGTCCCTTTTCAATAATTTGATATGTTCCCCAAGGGCGGTAAACTTTTTCGAATTCAAGCATATCCGCAATTTCTTCTTGTTTTATTTTCTTTACATCTTGTACATTTTTCTTATTTACGATTAAAATCGTATTGTCTTTGGAAACAATAAACTGGTCTGAAATTCCAATTGCGGCTATGAAGTTTTTATTGGTTGAAATGGAAAGGTTTTCGCAATCGATCGTAATTCCTTTTCCTTCAATTTCATTGCCATTTTCTTGCGAAATTAGATTTTTTGTTTTCTTTAAATTGAAGAAAGAGGTAAGGCTTCCAATATCATCCCAGCCCATATCTGCTGGAATAACTAACAGTCTTTCGCTCTTTTCCATTATCGCTTTATCAATTGATATGTCCGGAAAATCCTTGTAATCAACGTAGATTTCATTGGAACGGATTTCGATTTGAATCTGATCTTTCTTTTGAACTAACTCAAAACAGTGTTTGCTTGCTTCTTCGTTGATTGTTTTGCAACTCATGCAAAATATCCCGGAATTCCAAAGTGCACCGGACTTAATTAACTCTTCAGCACGTTTAACCTTCGGTTTTTCCTCGAAACGACTTACTTTGCCATTATTATGAATAATGTACCCAAAACCATTTTCTGGGTATTTCGGTTTAATACCTAAAGTAATAATATTGCCTTTTTTAGCAAGATTTGCAGCCTCTAAAGCTGTTCGATTAAATTCTTTTTTATCTTTTATCCAATGATCTGCTGGTACAAATAGAACCACGGTATCAGCACCAAATTTTCTTTCTAAAATCGTGCTTGTAAATAAAATCGCCGCCGCAGTATTCTTGCCGTCCTTCTCAAAGATATATTCATCTACGAGAGAACTTTTAGTAAAATTTTTATATTTTTCGTTGCTGATACAAACAATTTTATCTGGATTTAAACTCTTAATTCTTTCTAACGTTTCAGAATAGAGAGTTATTCCATTATCTACTTCTATAAAAGGTTTGGGATGATAACGATTAGAAAAAGGCCAAAGTCGTGTGCCTTTACCTCCCGCAAGAATTGCCACTACAAACATCTTTCTCCCCCCTTATAAATCGACAGCTACCTTTGTAGCTACCGCAATCTGATAAACAATCGTCATCAGGTCCTTTGCCAAAAGCATCGACTTAACGTCTACCTTCGGCAAAACCAAAATCCGATCCCCTGCATTAATGCCGAGATGCTCGGCAAGCCCCACTTCCCCGTTCTGTTTCGCTACGAGAATGTGCTTTTCATCCCCGCGGTCGGACACACCGCCCGCCGCTGCCAAGTAATCGTCGAGC
>NZ_WEHX01000111.1 GCF_009183815.1 Sutterella seckii
GCTCGACGATTACTTGGCAGCGGCGGGCGGTGTGTCCGACCGCGGGGATGAAAAGCACATTCTCGTAGCGAAACAGAACGGGGAAGTGGGGCTTGCCGAACATCTCGGCATTAATGCAGGGGATCGGATCTTGGTTTTGCCGAAGGTAGACGTGAAATCGATGCTTTTGGCGAAGGACCTGATGACGATTGTTTATCAAATTGCGGTGGCTACTAAGGTTGCTGTAGATCTTTAAGGAAACCCAAAATGAAAGCAAACAATGAGTTGAACATCGAAGAGTTACTTCAAGAAAACCAAGAATTAAAACATAGACTATCTCTCATTGAAGAACAAGCAAAACTAAAGTATCAAAATCATCTGAGGTATCGACTTGGAAATGTAATTGTCGAAAATATTGATAATCCATTAAAAGCACTATCTATTCCTATGCGCCTTTTAAAGGTATACAAACAATACAAGGAAGAACATAAAAAAAGGAAAATATAAAACTTTATAAATTCAACGAAGAGGCACCATTGGTTTCGGTAATTATTGCAGCATATAACTGTGATAAATATATCAATCAATGCATAGATTCGCTATTAAATCAAAGCTTCAAAAATTTCGAGATTATTGTAGTAGATGATGGCTCGACTGATCGCACATACAGCATTCTAAATGAATATAAAACTAAGAACAAAAACTTATACATTTATAGACAAAAAAATAAATATGCAGGAGTGGCCAGGAATAACGGTCTTAGCCGTGCAAAAGGTGAGTATGTACTATTTTTAGATGCAGATGATTTTTTTGAGCCTAATATGTTGATGTTAGCTTATCAAAGAGCTAAATCAGTTGATGCCGATATAGTCGTTTTTAAAGGTCGCGAATATAACGACGTTACAAAAGAATTTAAAAACTGTCGATTCCCATTAAGTCCTGAACTATTCCCTAATAAAGCGGTCATTAGTGCTGGCGAGTTTGGAGAGAAATTATTTCAAGCAAACTCATGTATTGCGTGGAATAAATTAATAAGTAAAAAATTTATTGATAAGGTTGGAGTAAAATTCTCCTCAACAAAATCGTCAAACGACACGGTCTTTATTTATACCCTCCTATCTCTTGCTAAACGAATTACTTTAGTAAATGAGATTCTTGTAAATTATAGAACGGGAAATCCTAACTCACTACAAAGAAGTAAAGCCAAGAGTTGGGAGTGTATTTGCATTGCTTTTTTCCAACTTAAGAAGAAGCTCATAGAAACCGGCCAATATGAATCTCAGAAGCGTACGTTTATAAATAAAGCATTGCAAGCTAATCTTTACTATTTAAGTACTATTGACGACAAGACGAGGGCAATTATGGAATGCTCTCTAAACAATAAATATTTCAAGCTCCTCGATATTAATAAATATGCAGAGGTTCCGAACTTTATCTACAATAAAAATTTTAGGAAACAGTATATAGAAATTAAACAGAAGAAATACATACCGATTGTATATGCTTCGGACAATAACTATGCAAAATATACTTCAGTTTCAATCCAAAGCATTCTAGAGAACTCGGCCCAAAGGAATTTTCTTATTTTCTATATTTTAATTGATGATGAATTTAGTGAAAGAAACAAGGAGCTTTTAACAAATCAAGTTGAAAAATACGGACACAATATCGTTTTTGTTAATATGAAAGATGCATATAAAGAAGAAAATTTAAAAATTGCACACATCTCTCATCACACATATTACAGATTGCAATTACCAAAGATACTAGGATATCTAAATAAACTTATATATATTGATGGTGATACTATTGTACTAGGAGATATAGGAGACTTATTTGACTTCGACATCAAAGACAGTTATTTTGGAGGCGTTAAAGCACCTGCATTCGACAATAAAAAACATCGAAATAGACTGGGAATTGATACATCTAAATATATAAATGCTGGTGTACTTCTCGTAAACAATAGACTACTTATTAAAGATAAGGTTCAAAAGAAGTTCGAAGAGCTATTGAATAATTCTTATGATTGTCAAGATCAAGACATTATTAATGTTGCTGGTTTTGGTAAAATTACATTACTTCCGATTAAATATAATTTAATGACTAAATATCAGAATACTTTCTCGAGATTCATATCTGAAGGAAAAATCGATAAATCTGAATTTGACGAGGCTATAAAATGCCCACTCATAATCCATTACGCAGATAAAATTAAGCCATGGGATGATAAGACATCATGGTTAGCTGCTCATTATTGGGAATATGCAGAAAAGAGCCCATTCTACATCACGAAGGAAAACTAAAATGGAAAACCTGAAATCCGCAAGACTCAGTCGATCTAACCAAAATTTTGAAGAAGCTATTCGATTTTATGAAAAATATTTTGAATCACGGAAAAATGCAAGTGTGAGCAATAACGTTTATCGTGAGTATATTGATTGCCTTCTTGGAACTAAAATTCCGTCTAATATTGCAAATGCGAAAAAAATTTTGATAGATTTAGTTGACAAAGGTGATACTCTGGCAGCAGGAAGACTCGGGAATTTCTATCGGGACGGATTGGACGGAAATATCGATATACCTAAGGCAATAGAATCTTATAAAAAAGGGGAAAATCACAGATGGATTAAATTAGAACTTGTAAAAATTTTGCTCAAATATGGCACATTTAATGATGTTCGACAAATTCCAGGGATTAATGATCTATTTAATAAAGAGGAAAAAGAATTTATTCCGATTCATATTACGAACAGACGTGATAGAGTATTGAGTTCTGTCCAAAATTCAGGTGGAGAATCAAAGTATCAGTATTCGTTGTTTAGAAACGGCAAACTTCTAAAAAACTTTATCCATACAAGTTCAATGATTAATTGGACTCTTAAAGAGACTGGTTTCTATACAATTGCTGGTAAAGTTGTTGGAACTAATAAGTTCTTTGTATCCGAAATATTTCGCAGATTCTCTGCCAATGATGAATTATCTTTTAACCAGTTCAACAACAAATTATGTAATGAAGTAACTCAAACGATTCCGTTTTATAAACTTAATTATCCTTTCTCCGATTTTGCAATCATAATAAATCGGAATCAAAATGAAATTAACTTATCGAAGTTAGAAGGTTTTGAAGTCACAAAAATTCACGAAAACGCATATTTTGTTGGCGTACCCATTAAACATGAGAAATATTTCTTTTCAGGCTATGCGCATTTTAATGATCGATTAATTTGGGGAAGCGAGGATTTTGATTCATTGTCTGAAAATGACAGATCTGAAATATTTCTTAAGACCGGAAATTTCTCTTTCTTTTTAGAAAAAATCAAAAATATTATTTTGGGACAGACTTTTTTGGTCATTCCAAGATTTTCTTTTCCGAAAACGATAATTATTTCGTTGCATCGAACCGGTATTCGCTTGCGCTTATGTTAATGCAAGCGCTCGATTTTGATATCGAAATCAATACTGATTTTGCATTATTCTCACTCTCAATGCAAAATAGTATGTTGACTGACCAACCTTTCAGTCAAGAAGGCATGGTCAAAAACCTTTATTTCTTAAAAACCAGTGAATATTTTGAATTTGATTTCTCTCAAAGAAAAATAAATATTGTTGATGGGATTTCTGAAAGTTTAGAAAATAACCATGAGACATACGATCAACTGATTCGTAAAGCAAGCAATGAAATCAAAAATAACATTAAAGGCTATGTAGAATCAAAACGGTTTTCTAAATTCACCGCTGACCTGACTGGTGGACTTGATTCTCGATTAGTGTTTGCTGGCCTTACAAAGCAAACAAACGCAAATACAATTTTTACTCTTCTAACAGGCGGAGCTGAAAGAGAAATTCAATGCTCTTCTCGAATTGCTGAGGATTTCGACTTTAAGTTCGATAAAATTTTCCCCTCTTTCAGAAAAATTAAATTTGGCTTTAACTTACCAGAAACTCTTACTCCTAGTGAGTTTCTAGACTTGCTTGTCAGTTACGATCTGGGAACCTGTTTTGATCCATCTAGAACATTCCCTGTTATTCACCTCAACGATTATTGTCGAATTACAGGATGTAGTGGTGAAGCTTGTACAAGACCGTATATCTCTTTAAGACTATTTAACACCAAAGAAAAAAATGACAAAAAAATTGTAGATGAATACTATCACTCATATTTTAGTCGAATGAATTTCACAGGAAAAAACATCGAATTTGCAAAAGCCTATTTATTACAGCGTCTTCATAATGACAAAGGGTTTCCTGAAAATTACGAGCAAATTCTATTGCAATTTCGAAACAGATTTCATTTTGATAATACCGCAAGAATTTCATACTCGACACCATATCTGAGTCCCCTTCAAACAGTTTCTGGTTTCATTGCACTCTATAAAAATCTAAAAGAGTCTAATTATAAAATTGCTTTCGATATTTTAAAGAACATCAATCAAGACCTGACAAATTATGAATTTGAGAGCTTTAAAGATAATGTTGAAGCTGCGAAATTTTCATGTAAAGAGAAATTAAAATCAGTCAAGGAAATTTCGACCGATTGGAAAAAGGCGCAGGATATGTTTATTCCGTACAACTATGATCTTGTGAATTCATCTTCATTTTCAAAGAATGATACTTTTATTCCAGTTTTGTACGACAAGATTCCAGATCTTCTGCGAGCTGTTTCGGAAGAGGAATTGTTAAATGAAGATGCAATACGAGATTTATATCTTTACTTCAAACAGGCAAAGGCTGAAAAGAAAAATAAAGAAATTCTATCTCTGTTCATGAAGCTGTATTCTTTGTACTTAATTATTTTGATCAAAAATAAGAGAAAATTTAATGTTTTAACGTACCAGCCCCTGCAATTTAAATATCAAGATGGGAGTTTTGAAAAAAATGGCAAATAATCTTATTTTGATCAACGAAATTGGACAGCAAGCTCCAATAGATCATTTTACCAATCTAAATTATAGATTTACGGGAAACAATGGGACAATAATAATTCACGAGGATTTGCAAATAACGGAAAAACTAGGAATTACTTGTGGAGAAAATGCCATTGTATTCATCGGCAAAAAAAATAAAATAAATAGAGCTTCATTAAGTGCAGGGGCTTGTAATTCATTGATTAGTATTGGTGATAGAAATTTTCTGCGCCAATTCTCGGTATTTGCTGATAATGAACCTAATTTGACAGTAAGAATTGGTAATGACTGTCTGTTTTCTACAGGGATTACCTTTAGAGCCTCAGATGGTCACACCATATTCGATACTGCATCAGGTGAAATAATTAACAGACCGAAATATGGAATCATCGTTGAAGATCATGTTTGGATTGGGCAAAATGTATCTATTTTAAAGGATACATACATATCCAAAAATTCCATTGTTGCAATGGGAGCTGTAGTTTCAAAGGAATTTAAAGAAGACTCAGTTATTGTGGCTGGCGTTCCGGCAAAAATTGTCAAACGTTCAATAAACTGGGATATTAGAAATATATATTCTTTTGAAACTGGTTTAAGTATTCCTTCTGTTGAAATATAATGAAAGCAGTATTTCCCGTAAACGGTTTGGGTACCCGTTTCCTCCCGGCCACCAAGGCCATGCCCAAAGAGATGCTCCCTGTCGTCGATAAGCCGCTGATTCAATATGCGGTTGAAGAAGCGGCAGCAGCTGGCATCACCGAAATGATCTTCGTAACCGGACGCACCAAGCGGGCCATTGAAGATCACTTCGACTACCGCCCGGAACTTGAGCGTGAGCTTGAGGAAAAAGGCAAGACTGAACTTCTTGAAACGCTCCGCTCCATTGTTCCGGCCGGTGTTACATGCGTCTACATTCGTCAGCCGCAGCCTCTGGGACTTGGTCATGCCGTTCTGTGTGCTCGACCTGTTGTCGGCAATGAACCTTTTGCCGTCATTCTTGCCGACGACCTGGTCGACGCCGACGTCTCCGTAACCAAACAGCTTGTCGAAGCCCGCGAGCGTGCCGGCGGCGGCAATGTATTGGCCGTGCAGCAGGTTCCCCGCGAACACACCAAGCGCTACGGCATTGTGTCCGCATCTGCAACTGAGGACGAACGTCGGTTCGACGTTTCCGGCATCGTTGAAAAACCCGATCCGGCCGTTGCACCTTCGACTGAAGCCGTGATCGGCCGCTACGTCTTCGAACCGTCCATTTTCGAATACCTCGCGAAGCAGAAGCCCGGTGCGGGCGGCGAAATCCAGCTCACCGACGCGATTGCTGCCTCTCTCGGGAATGTGCATTGTTCGGCTTATCGCTTCGAAGGCCGGCGTTTCGACTGCGGCTCCAAGCAGGGCTTTGTCGACGCTACGGTCCATTTCGCTCGAAAACGCGGCTTCACAATAGCTGCAGATTAAGGCGTCATATGGAAAAGGAGGAGCAAAATGAAAGTCGACGCCTCTATCTTTAAGGCTTACGACATCCGCGGCGTGGTCGACCAGACGCTCACGGAGGATGCGGTTCTAGCGGTTGGCCGAGTTCTCGGCAACTTGGCGCTTGACAAAGGCGCCGGGCGGTTCTGTGTGGGCCGTGACGGTCGGCTGACCGGCGAGCGGCTTCAGAACGCTCTGGTGGAAGGCATTGCCTCAACAGGCATGGACGTTCTGGATGTCGGGGCCGTGCCCACTCCCGTTCTCTATTACGCAACCAAGTACTTTGATTGCGGCACGGGTGTTGCAGTCACCGGGTCGCACAATCCGCCGGAATACAACGGTCTCAAAATGATGGTGGCCGGCGTCACGCTCTTTGCGGATCAAATTCAAAACGTTCGTGAACGAATTGAACGCGAGGACTGGCTTACTGCCGTTGCACCAGGCTCTATCGAACGTGTTGATGCCGTTACGCCGTATGTTGAAAAGGTGATTGACGGCGTTCGACTTTCCCGTCGACTTAAGGTTGTGGTTGACG
>NZ_WEHX01000112.1 GCF_009183815.1 Sutterella seckii
ACGACGGACACCCTTGCCTCTGGCTGTGAGCTTGGCACTACCTCCTGCTCATCGGGACTTTCACCCTATAGAAATCGCCCATGCCGGGCACACGGCAATAAAAAAGCTCCTGACCGCTAGAATCAGGAGCTTTTTCGAATTCTGTGGATGGGGTGGGAGATGGGACTCGAACCCACGACAACCGGAATCACAATCCGGGACTCTACCAACTGAGCTACACCCACCATCCAGATTTTTCTCACTTCGCTGCGTCTCGCTGAGAGCGCGTCGTTGTGAGGAGTGGAATTCTACGCACAAATAAAAATTTGTCAAGAGGCCTGCAAAAAAAATTTGCCTCTCGTTCCTGACGGACAGAAGACGGCATTGTCCCGGGCGCGGGAAGACAAATTCCGGCACCGCAAAACTTTATAATCGGCGCGGTTCATGACTTGAGGCCTGCGGCCATACCTCGGAAGGGCCGGCCGCGGTCAAGCAAAGGAGAAAAACATGACGCTTGCAACTTATGACTTCGCTTACGGCAACGGCCGGAAAACCTTTCAATACGACTCCGACGATGTGCTGAAGGTCGTCCGCACCGAACCCTTTGAAGTCATGCAGAACGTGCACGAGCATGTTCTTGAAGCGCTCTACCATCCGATCGGTCTGCCCCCCGTCAATGAGATCGTGAAGCCCGGCGACACGGTTGCCTTCATCTGCAACGATCCGACCCGCATCGCCAACAGCGAAATCTTCATGCCGATTCTCGTCAACGAGATGAATAAGCTCGGCGTTCCCGACGAAAACATGAAGATCGTCTTCGCGCTCGGCACGCACCGCGCCATGACGCCCGAAGAGATGGAAAAGGAAGTGAGCCCCGAAGTTGCCCGCCGCATCAAGATGTACAACAGCATCGCGACCAACAAGGACGACTTTGAATATTTCGGCACGACGTCGCTCGGCACTCCCGTCTGGATCAACAAGGAACTCTGCCACGTCGACCACATCTTCCTCACGGGCACGATCGTTCACCACTACTTCTCCGGCTACGGCGGCGGCAGAAAGGCCATCCTTCCGGGCTGCGCCGCGATGGAAACGGTCCGCATGAACCACAGCCACATGCTTTCCGAAAAGGCCGGCCTCGGCCGCATGGAAGGCAACCCCTGCTACGACGACCAGATGGAAGGCGTGGCGCTCTTTGCGAAGGGCCGCTCCCTCTTCCTCTTCAACGCCATTCTCAACGCCAAGCATGAGTTCCTCAAGATCTTTGCGGGCGACTACATCAAGGCCCACAAGGAAGCCTGCAAGTTCGTCGACGAGGTTTACGGCTGCGAAATCCCGAAGGAAGCCGATCTCGTGATCGCCTCCTGCGGCGGCTACCCGAAGGACATCAACGTCTATCAGATGCAGAAGACGATGGACAACGCGGCCTGCGCCGTGCGCAAGGGCGGCGTCGTCATTCTCCTTGCCGAATGCATTGAGGGTTCCGGGTCGGCCAAGCTCGAGGAAACCTTCCGTCGTCTCCGCACGCCTGAAGCCATTAAGAAGGAGCTTGAGGACAACTTCCAGATCGGCGCCAACAAGGCTTTCGCCATTACGCGTCCTCTCGGGAAAGCCAGATTCATCCTCGTCACGGCGCTCAACCGCGATCTCGCAAAGAGCATGCACTTCACGGCTGCCGTCGACACGGTTGAGGAGGCGCTCAAGATCGCTCACGAGTACCTCGGCGACCATCCCTCGACCATCATGATGCCGGAGGGTTCGCTCACGGTGCCGCGCGTTGCACCTGAACACAACTGCTCCTGCAAGTGCGGTCGCTAAGCGCGCTGCAGCGTATTAAGCTTCGCATCCGAAGAGTCAAGCCCGCTCGATAAAAGCGGGCTTGCGTTTTTCTCCAGTCCCTACTTCAGACCTCATGACGAACGCTGAAAAAGAGCAAAGCCTCCTCGATTTTCCAGAGATTCAGGCGCTTAAGGACGTGCTCCTCGACATTGCCCCGGCGCGCGAATTCTGCATTGCCTATTCCGGAGGCCTCGACAGCCGCTTCCTCGCTTTTTGCGCGAAGCAGCTCGGCTTTAAAGCGCATCTTCTTCACATCATCGGACCGCAGATTGCGCCCGACGAAACTGCGCTCGCCCTCAAGGACGCTGAAGCGCTCGGATACGAGCCGCTTCTTGTGCCGGCGAGCTCCCTCTCGCTCCCCGAGCTCGCGCGCGCCGGCACGCGCCGCTGCTACGTCTGCAAGCGCCATCTTTTCGAGACGCTCAAGGACATCGCCCGGAAGATGGAATGCGAAGGCCCCGTCTGCGACGGCACGAACACGTCGGATCTTGCCGTGTATCGCCCCGGCATCCAGGCGCTCGAAGAGCTTCATGTCTTTTCACCTCTCGCCATGGCGGGAATCTCCAAGCCCCGCATCCGTGAAATCGGCCGCGCGGTCGGATTCCCCAACCCCGAACAGGCTGCCCGCCCGTGTCTTCTCACGCGCTTCCCCTACGGTACGACTCCGACCCAGGGCGAACTTGAAGCCCTCGCCGACGCAGAACTCTTTGTCGCAAACGATCCCTTCGGCGCAAAGCTGCGCTTCCGCATCCGGATGCCCAACAAGACGACAACGCTTCTGCATGTTGAAAAGAAGTCCTTTGATGCCGTACCCGATGCGGACATTGAACTCGAGACCCTGATCGGGAAGCTCGGACAGAAGTTCGGCAATCGCCTCCCCGGACTGCGTGCGGAAGTGCTCGAAAGCCTTTCGGGCTATTACGACCGCCTGCAGCAGCCCGAAAGCTGATTCAATGCCTTGAAGCACTTCGAAAAAGACGCCTCCTGCAGGCGTCTTTTTTTATAAATATAATCAGTGTTGCGAAAAATAATAATCATATTTATATCTTATTAATCATACGAATTCATGACGGTCATTTTATGAGGTAATATATAAATCTCACATATTCAATCTGCGACTTTTAATGAAGTGATGGATATTCACAACAAGTTGAAATTTTTATATTTTTATTACTTCCTGCGCTTTTTCCATGAAATACAGGGCCTCACAGTCAGAAGAGCCCCTCAGCGAGCTCCCGGGGTGAAAACGAAATCATTCCGATCCCCCTAGAATCCATTCACTTTTACGACGCCTTCGACGTCTGCGCATCCATCCTACGTTTTTGCGATTCATTCCTGAATCCTCACTGCGCAGCGCCTGGGGCTGGTTCATTTCTGCATTCCTGAAGCCCGCTCAGAAACAAGTACTGAACAGCGGATTCTTCAGACTTCAACCACAGAGGTCCTCATGATCACCGCAACGAAAATCACTTATGCCGGCCCTGCCATGTCGAAGGACATGGGCGGCGCGGCCTTCTGCGCCTGGGTTGCCGCGCTCACCTTTTTTGCGCTTGCAACCGACCAGGTATCGCCCTTCATTGCAGAAGCCTTCGTGCCGGTCGTGATCGTCATTTCCACCGTGTTTGCCGTGCTCGCGCTCGGAAGCACCGTGAGCGCCGTGCATCTCACCAGGGCGGGCGTGTGGAAGTCCCGTCGTCCGATGGTTGTGCTCGCCGCAGGAGCCGCGCTTATTTCCCTGCTCCCGGCCCTCTGGTATTTCTCCGGGCTCTGGCATGTAGCTGCCGGCACCATTGCCGTCACCGGGTTTACTTCGGTAATTTTTGCCGCGCTGGCCGTCAAGGCGGGGCTCGCAAGCAGCATTGAAGCTGAGAAAGCGCGCTATTGATTGAGTAGCGCTGAAGCGTCCGGTTTTCAGCACCGGACGCTTCTCTCGTGCAGAATGGAGTGCGACGTTCTTCTCCGAATACCATTTTCATAAAAGCACCATGAACATCCGCACTTTCCGCAGCCGAACCGCGCTCGGCCTCTCTGCGCTCCTCCTTGCCGGCCTTCTCTCCGGCTGCTCTGATTCTGAAGTTGCCGATGTTTCGCTCGGCTTCCTCACCTTCAAAAACATCAAGCTCGACGCTTTCGTGGACGAAAAGATCCCGGGCGTCACCTGTCACGTCGCGAGCATCGAGTCTCCGCTCACGCTCGCAGACCCCTCGGACAGCGCCATCTCCTGCCGCCAGACAGGCGACATCACGCCGGCGATGATTGATGCGATCGACAAGTCGCGCGACGGCGAGGTGATCTTCACACGATCCAAGAGCATCTTCTTCAAGACCATGAAGATCCGCCGCATCTACGATCCGGCCAACCAGACGCTCATCTACCTCTCCTACTCAACCAAGGAGACGAGCGGCAGCTTCAAGCACTCCATCTCCACGGTGCCGCTCTGGGGCTCCTCGGCTTATCAGAAGCCGCTTCCGCCCGCTCCCGGAAAAGAGCTTTGACGCAGAAGCAACTGAGCAAAGGAATTGCGAACGACTTTCGTTCGCAACGCTAGAATGTTCCCCTGTCATGCTTCCAGGGCCGCGCTCATGAGAAAGGCGGCCCGACCATAGAGGAGATTTCATTCATGGTTTCCGTAACCGAAGTGCGCCAACTTATTTACGACCGTCCGGGCATCAGCCTCCGCGACCTCGCCTGGCACTTCAAAGTTTCCGCCCCGATGATGGAAATGATGCTCGACAAGCTCGTTTCCCGCAGCGACGTGGAAGTGGTTCATCAGGTCAGCTGCTGCGGCGGAGACTGCGGCTGCTCGGGCGAAGGCCACGGCAAGGGCTATCGTCTGACCCTGCAGGCGGCAGCGGCCCTTCAGTCGAAGGAAGCGTGAAAAAACTTCCTTCGGGAAACAAAGTGTTACGTCTTAAAGCTTGCTTCCGGGCAGGGATCAAGGCATAATTCTTTTCGTTGTGGTTCTGGTGGTCTTTCGTTTCCGAAAGAAGCTGAACCAAGTCGTTGGAGGGAGTCCTTGCAGCAAGCTCTATATGAAGCACGCTGAGCTTGGATGAAGTTCCTTCAGGAAAACCGCCGGCCACAAATAGACGAAGGGTGTGATCAATGATGATCGCGCCCTTTTTTGTTCTCCAGATTTTCTGTTTCGGCACCCTCAATCATGCCCAAACACGTTTTAGCGCTCGCGCTCGGCACGCTTGCGCTCTGCATCGCCGAATTCTCAATGATGTCGATCCTTCTGCCGACGGCAGAGGATCTTTCGGTCACCGTTCCTGAGGCCGGACACTTCATTTCCGCCTACGCCACCGGCGTCTGCGCCGGCGTCCTGCTGATGGTGACCATCGCACGCAGGATTCCGCTCAAGCGCCTTCTTCTCATCATCGCCGCGCTCATCTGTCTCGGGAACACGCTCACGATCTTTGCGCCGAGCTATTCCCTCATGATCGTCTCGCGCTTCATCGCGGGCCTGCCGCACGGCGCCTTTTTCGGCGTGGGATCCATCGTCTGCGCAAAGCTTGCAGGACCGGGGAAGGCATCGCACGACGTAAGCATGATGGTTGCCGGCATGACGATCGCAAACCTCGGCGGAGTACCACTTGCGAGCTTTCTGGCGTGGGCGCTTTCCTGGAGAGCCGCCTTCGTTATAGCGGCATTGCTCGCCCTCCTCGCGCTTCTTGCAATCCGCCTGTGGGTTCCTCAGACGGAACCTCTGCCGGACCGGGGATTCAAAGCGCAGTTCCGCTTTCTCGGCACGCTTGAGCCCTGGCTCGTGCTCGGCGCCATTGGTCTCGGCAACGGAGGCTTCTTTGCCTACTATTCCTACGTCAACCCGGTGATCGAGCACGTGGCGGAAATTCCCGCGAGCATGATGTCCCTGGTCATCACGCTTGCCGGCGCCGGCATGGTGCTCGGCAATTTATTCTGCGCGAAGATCTCGTCAAGGTTCTCGGATCCCTCCCTTGCCGCTGCCGGTCAGGGGTGTCTTTTCATCACGCTTGTCGCGCTCTTCTTCATGGCACACTGGGCGCCGGCAGCCGTCCTGCTTACCGCGCTCGCGGCAGCCTGCGTCTTCTTTATTTCCGGTCCCGAACAGGTCATGATGATTGAGAACGCGGGCGAAGGACAACTCCTTGCCGCAGCCCTCGCGCAATGCTCCTTCAATGCCGGAAATGCCGTCGGCGCCTGGCTGGGAGGTCTTCCGATCGAAGCCGGCAAAGCCGCCAACTGGGCGGCCATGCCGGGCATTTTCCTTGCGCTCGCAGGCTTCGGGCTCCTTTTCGCCAAGTGGCAGATTCATTTGATCCGGCAGCGCGAACGGATGGAGGACCGCGTGGAGGCGCTTCAGGAAGCGCTCAGGGATAAATGATGCGAAGAGCGGCCGATCCGTCGGAATGACCGTTCAGCCGCATTTTTGCCTGTTTCTATGAAATGCCGGAGGCTTCACAGCCTTCGGCTTTTTTCTACATCCCGGGAAGCCGTTCCCGGCATCAGGGCTTCTGAGTCGGATCCTCCGCGTTCTTTCTTTCCCTGCGCAGGCGTCTCGCTTCAATGAAGAGCATGATCGTATCCCAGTTGACGACCACCATCAGCGCGATGACGGCGAATGCCTGGAAAGCGTAGCCCGCATAACACCAGGCGCCCATCGTGCCGGGCGCGCCCCAGAAAGCGAGGAAGAATTCCTGCATGCCGGCGCCGAGCGTCGCGGCGTGCCCGAGAAAGGCTGCGAGCGAGAGGCCGTAGAAGCCCCATGCAAGCTTCATGGCGGTGCGCTGTCCGTCATGCTTCATCGGCCAGAAGCGCAGGCAGATGAGAATCACGATCGGGATGAGGAAGGGCATCGCGATGATGCCGGCGGAAAGAATGAACTGAAGCATGAGATGCGGTCGAAGTAGTCAACTCCGCAATTTTATTGGAAATCGGGTAGGAGGCATGGGATTAGTTCCCATGCCGTCCTCCCACACCACCGTACGTACGGTTCCGTATACGGCGGTTCCTAGTATCAAGGCTTAACG
>NZ_WEHX01000113.1 GCF_009183815.1 Sutterella seckii
CGCGCTACGACGTTGTCTTTGAACTCCTGCGAATATCGCATGTTTTGCCACTCCATGAAAGGTTGAAGGGGTGGCGAAAGTTAGTATGACATCTAATGGTACGAACCCACGGCCGCCAAGATTCCGCAGGTCGAGCATACTTACGGCTATTACTGGACTCAGACTTTGCATCCGGCCGGCTATTCCTTCTCGGACGGCTTTGTGAACGAGCACGGCCTTGCGATTGTTTCCAACAACTGCAACGAAACGTTCGAGGAAGAGAATCCGGTTGTTGACGGCGGCGTTGGCTACGGCATTCGTCGTCTGATGGCCGAGCGCGCCAAGACGGCTCGAGAAGCCGTTGACGTCGCCATTGGCCTAGTGACCAAATATGGCTACACGTCCGGCGGTCGCACCTACACCGTTGCCGATCGGAATGAAACCTGGCAGATCATGCTCCTCAAGGGCCATCGCTACATCGCTCGCAAGATCCAAGACGATGAAGTGACCTACATCGCGAATGCCTTCGCTTTCGACAAGGTGGACGTCAATTCCAAGGACGTCATTATGTCCCCCGATCTCATCGAGCATGCGATCAAGACCGGGAAGTACAAGCCCGCCAAGGCAGGGGATTACTCCGACTTTTCGTTCCGAAAGGCCTATCAGCCCGTGTCACGGCGTGCCGCCGACTGGAACAAGGACCGCTTGGGAGCTGTTGATGGGCAAGGAGACGACGGATCAGGAAGCGTTCCCCTACTCGATCAAGCCGACGCAGAAGCTCGGTGTGGCCGACGTGCAGAAGATTCTCTCGGGTCATTGGAAGCGTGAGGAGAGGACCTCAGGCTTCTTCCATCAATCCATGCGCGATATCTGCAACATCGGCACTTTTGAATCGGTAGTCTATGAAATGAACCCGAATCCGCTGTTCACGCGCGGATGGCGCACCGCCGGTCGGCCGTGCCAGATGCCCTACGTCCCGTTCTTCCCGCTGGCAAAACCGAGTGCAGCGCAGGCCTTCATGACGCCAGAAGTGGCGACAGCAGAACATTTCCATGCGGCGCCGGATCGCTTCGACTTCAAGCCTGACTTTGGTCTTTATGCGGCCCTTACCGCTCAAAATCTGGTCGACTATCTGGATGCGGAACAGCAGAAGGATCTACATGAGGCCGTAGCCGAACAGCAGGCCAAATGGGTCAAGGAAGGCGATGCTGTTCTCAAGACCGCGGCTTATCTTGAAAAGGCTGTCTCCCCGAGCAAGGCAGAAGCCTTCCTGCATCAATACGGCGCTGTCGCCTACAACACCTCAGTTTCGTTGCTGGAAAACGAATTCCACGACATGAAGCCGCTCGACGTGCAGATTCTGGCCGACAGTCTGTCCCTCTCCAAGAAGGGAACGGTTGACGTTGTCGTCTTCGGGAACAAGGACCTCGACGTTACGAAGGCCAAAAAGGAGAGCTTCATCTTCGGCGTGACCTATCCGAATCCGGATGTCGATCTTTATAAGGATCGCGCCACAGCTGAGAAGATGACGGTGAAGGACGTCAACGGCGACGGCGTCAAGGACCTCGTCTTGACCTTCGCTTCGGACAAGGCCGTCAAATACGGCTTTGCCGATGTTCGAACCGATCTTTGGCTCTTCGGCGAGATCGACGGCGAAAAGAAGGGCGGTTTTGACGTCGTCCGCATTGTGAAGTAACCCCCTAGGTTTCGAGTCATTCATGACGCGAAAGGCCGCGCACGGCGTTCGTGCAGCGGCCTTTTTCGATGCATCGGCGTTTGAGCTCTGCGCCCGACTACTTCGCGCCATCGCCGTCAATAGGCGATTCTTCCTCCTCTTGCGGATCTTGCACTGGCCTCGGTTTTTCCTTGCATCCCTCTGCGTAAAGGCTTAGGATATGAGAAAGGCGATCGAGTTGCTGGTCGGCTGCTACCGGGCACCACCGCAGGTATCACCGGGCGCTTGATTGTGAATGCCGTCTCATGGGAGTACTCGTGGTGCAGAGCCCATCAGGCGGCATTCGTTTATAGGGTTAGACGCCACAATCCTCCGTACTGCCGTAAGTCGAACCAACTTAGGAAATGGGCTCGCCTTTTGCGACTGCGGTCTCCATCACATATCCGATGCCGGATACGGCGCGGATCAGCTCTGCGTTGAATCCAACCTCTTTGAGCTTCTGACGAAGGCGCGCGATCACGACTCTGACGTAATGTGTTTCGCCGACATATTCCGGCCCCCAAACGGTTCGGAGCAAATATTCATGGGAGAGCACCTTGTCCTTGTGGCGCATCAGCGTGGCAAGGACTTTGAATTCAGTGCCGGTAAGATGAATCGGGCGTGAGTCAACCATGGCCGTGAGATCCGCTTGATCGAGAACCAGGGGCCCATTGACGAGCTGGGAGAGCTTGTTCACACCAATGTCTGTCGAGGGTTTAGCTCTTCTCAATACAGCCTTGACGCGCCCGAACAATTCTTCGAGCGCAAAGGGCTTTGGCAGTTAGTCGTCTGCGCCAAGTTCGAACCCTTTCACCTTGTCTTCGATTTGGTCGCGGGCCGTGAGCATGATGACGGGAATGTCAGATTTAGTTCGGATCTGAGCAAGCGTGGTGAAGCCGTCCACACCAGGCATCATGACATCGAGCAGAACGAGATTGGGGGAAAAGTCTTCTATGGCACGCAGACCGTGGCTCGCATCGGCAAAGCCTCTTCGAACTATAAGGGCCTCGTCTACGACGCCGGCACCGGCTATGTCGGATACGACGAGAACCGCACCTACTGGAGCTACGGTCTCGAAGCGGGCTACGAGTGGGACATGAACGAGTCGACGCGCCTCGATTTTGCGGCGCGCTACCGTGCGCTCACGCTCGAAGGCTTCAACGACCGGATCGCGTGCGACCGCTATGAGATCGATGATTTCGAGAGTCACCGCACGCACCTCGGACTCCGCCTCAACTATACGGGCCGCAGAGGCATGGTTCCCTACATCGGCGCCGCCTGGGAATACGAATTTGATTCCAGGGTCCGCGGCCGCGCTGAAGGGCTTGAGCTCGCCGAAGACAGCCTTAAGGGCAGCACCGGAGTCGGCGAAATCGGCATCAAGATCAATCCCTCCGAAGACAGCCGCTGGACGTTCGACGGCAGCCTCAAGGGCTACATCGGCCGGACGGAAGGCGTGGCGGCGTCGCTCTACGCGAGCTACCTCTTTGATTGAGAAACCCGAAGATTCTGATCTGAGAATCGTCATCGCCTGAAGGGTCCCCGGAAAGCCGCCTGAGCTTTCCGGGGACTTCTCTTTTGAGAACCCGGGCCCGGCTTTATCGCTCTTTTTCATCGCCACCCGGCTTCTCTTAAGCAATTTCTCCATAGCCTTTTCCCGATTTCGGCGAGCATCACGTTTTCCCGTACGATAAGCTTGAATTTCGCGCTGAGAATTCCGCGCGCCATCCATTCATGCCGCACCCACGCTTCCCTTCAGAAGGAGGACCCATGCTCGCCAAACGCATCATTCCCTGCCTCGACGTCCGAAACGGACAGGTCGTCAAGGGCGTGCAGTTCCGCGGTCATGAAATCATCGGCGACATCGTGCCGCTTGCCAAACGCTATGCCGAGGAAGGCGCCGACGAACTCGTCTTCTACGACATCACCGCCTCGTCGGACGGCCGCGTCGTCGACAAGAGCTGGATTTCACGCGTCGCGGAAGCGATCGACATTCCTTTCTGCGTTGCAGGAGGCATCAAGTCGGTTGAGGACGCCGGGCGCCTTCTCACCTTCGGTGCCGACAAGATTTCCATCAACTCCCCTGCGCTCTCCGATCCCACGCTCATCACGCGCCTTGCCGACCGCTTCGGCGTCCAGTGCGTCGTGGTCGGGATCGACACCTGGCACGATGAAGCGACGGGCAAATACTGGGTCAACCAATTCACGGGCGACGAAAAGCGCACCCGCAAGACCGAGTGGGAGACGCTTCGCTGGGTTGAGGAAGTGCAGAAGCGCGGCGCGGGCGAAATCGTTCTCAACATGATGAATCAGGACGGCGTGCGCAAGGGCTACGACATCGAGCAGTTGAAGCTCGTGAGAAGCGTCTCTAAAGTGCCTCTCATTGCGAGCGGGGGCGCGGGCACCATGGAGCATTTCCTCGATGCCTTCCGCCTCGCCCATGTCGACGGCGCACTCGCCGCATCAGTTTTCCATAAAAAAATCATTGATATCGGCGACCTCAAACGCTATCTCGCCGACAATGGAATTGAGGTTAGAACATGCTGACTGAAGAAACACAGGCAAAGCTTGACTGGGAAAAAACGGGCGGACTTATTCCCGCTATCGTGCAGGACGCCGTCTCCGGACGCGTTCTCATGCTGGGCTACATGAATAAGGAAGCGCTTAAGCAAACCCTTGAAACAAAGAAGGTCACCTTCTTCTCGCGCACGAAGAACCGTCTCTGGACGAAGGGCGAAACCTCCGGGAACTTCCTCCACCTCGTCGACATCGGCACGGACTGCGACAACGACACGCTTCTCGTTCTCGTCAATGCGGACGGTCCCACCTGCCACCTCGGCACGACGAGCTGCTTCGGCAGCCTCGAGCCCAAGTGGCAGTTCCTGCGCGACCTTGAGCTTCTTCTCGGATCCCGCCGCACGGCCGATCCGGCGACCTCGTACACCGCGAGCCTCTATGCCCGCGGCACGAAGCGCATTGCCCAGAAGGTGGGCGAGGAAGGCGTTGAAACCGCGCTTGCCGCAACCGTTCACGACCGCGAGGAGCTGAAGAACGAAGCCGCGGACCTTGTTTACCACCTCCTCGTTCTGCTCCAGGATCAGGACCTTGAGCTTGCCGACGTGATCGGCATCCTTCGCGACCGCCATGCCGCGCGCGAAGCCAAGGCTCAGGCCAAATAACGATTTGAAGAAAGCCCGGGAGGGCTTCTCCTCAATTTAAAAAGCCGCCGGGACTCATCAAAGGTCGCCGGCGGCTTCTTTTCAGTGATCAGTTGAAATTCAATCCTGCGGGAGCTTCTTTCTGATCTGCGAGCGCATGACGGCGGCGGCAATGAGATTCACGATCACCGCGGGCACGACGCCGTAGAAGAAGAAGACTGCAGCCGGGAAGTCGAGCATGTAGTCGCCCGCGAAGAGCGGATTGATGAGATTCGTAGCAGCGTCCACCGTCACTGCAAAGAAGAAGCAGAAGCTGAAGGAGACCGCATACTGGATGAAGACGAAGCCCGCCACCGTGACATCAGCCACATTCTCAGCATTTTTGAAGTTCGCCTTCTCGCGGCAAAGCACCGGGAGATCCTTCACAGTGAACCAGAGACCGAGGAAGAGAACGATGAAGAAGAGCGCCAGCGTAAAGGCGTCCGCGCCCCAGGAGGCGGAGCCGAATTCCGTGAGCCTCGTCTTCAGAACGATGCCGATCACAAAGCCCGTGAAGCTCGCGATGAGGGCGGCAAACTTCACCGATTCCATGACTTTCCCGGCGTAGCCGGAGCTGATGTCGTCGGGATCCTCGACCTTGATGATTTTCTTGAGGGCCATGCTTTTTCTCCTTGTATCCTGCGTGCTTATTTCTGACGGTCTGATGCCGCGCCCCGCATATTACCCGTCTCAGAAGAAAAAGCGAGTGTAAATCCTGGAGAAAGCCCGACGATGCTTCAAAGCTTTGAGCCGGATCATCAGGAATTCTGCCCCGAAAGCCGCATCCACGGGTATCAGGATATCTTGAAGGGAAATCTAGTACCGATTCTCAACGGCTGGCACGTACCCAACTTGGAAAATTACATCGGCACCACAGAGGAATCTGCCACGTTAAAGCGCGTCACGACCTTCGTCGACTGGTATATCCGTCGACGTCGATAAATTGAGGGAGAAATGATTCAGCGGTTGCAACGGGATTTCGGGGTGATGGTGTCATAACGCCGAGCGTCTGCCAGACAATATTTGACGAGGCCAAGAGGAATCATCCTCGCCCTCGTTGCATAACTACCAATATGTGAAGTCTCCCTCAGCACAAGTCGAAGGAGGCTTCATGGCTATAAGTTGAAGGTGATACCGAATCGCTTGTGGATGGCGATGCGCTGCTCTTCATCAAAGGCCTGCCTCTGCTTCAGGTACCACTCGATAAAGAGCTGCATGCGCTTCAGACGGGATGCGGCTCGCGTGACGGCGACGTAGTTCTGCAAAACCGGCGGATGCCAAGTCTTGAAGACCGGCACGAGCGTGCCGTTCATGAGCTCTTCGTAACAGTGGTGAAGGGGAATGTCGAGCGCAATCCCGCCGCCCTTGATGATCACTGCCTTAACCGAGAGAATGTTGTTGAACCGGATCACGCTCTTCCAGGAAAAGTGAACCTTTTCGCCTCGATATTCCAAATATTCGACGTGATCGCGCTGTTTGCCGCAGAAAGCGACGCCGGCAAAGCGCTGAAGATCTTCCGAACGCTTGGGAACGCCGTAGCGAGCCAGATATTAAGGCAATCATCCATTAGTTACGTATGGATCAATGAAAATTCAAGTTAATCAATAATGTTATCTGAGTTGCATCAACTAAATGATGGCTTCGTT
>NZ_WEHX01000114.1 GCF_009183815.1 Sutterella seckii
GCTGATAACCGGTTATTCCCCGCCGTTCCCATGCCTTGGAAGGGTATCACGCCACCGTAGCGGTCGGGCTACATGTCCACACTAAACGTCGAAAGGCCATTCATTGAGGGCGACATCCGCGACGAAGCGCGCCTTGAAAAGACGCTTCGCGACGAAGGAATCGAAGCCGTCATCCACTTCGCCGGCCTGAAGGCCGTGGGCGAATCCGTGGTAAAGCCCCTTGAGTATTACGACAACAATCTGATCGGCACGATCCGGCTCCTTGAAGCCATGAAGAAGGCGGGCGTCAAACGCCTCATCTTCAGCTCCTCCTCCACGGTCTACGGGACGCCGAAGAGCCTCCCGCTGCGCGAATCCGATCCGACGGGTGAAGCCACGAATCCCTACGGACGCACAAAACTTCAGATCGAGGAAATCCTTTCCGACCTCTGCCGGGCGGATCCGGAATGGAGCGCAATCTGCCTGCGATACTTCAACCCGATCGGAGCCCACCCGTCCGGACTGATCGGCGAGGATCCGAACGGCATTCCCAACAATCTCCTTCCTTACGTGGCCCGCGTCGCCAACGGGCGGCTTCCCTGCCTCAACGTTTTCGGCGGCGATTATGAAACGCCTGACGGCACGGGCGTGCGCGACTACATCCACGTGATGGATCTGGCGCACGGGCATGCCGCGGCGCTTCCCTACGCCATGAGCCATACCGGCTGGAAAGCCGTGAATCTCGGCTGCGGCAGAGGCTACAGCGTGCTCGAGGTCGTCAAAGCTTTTGAGAAAGCCTCAGGACGCAAGGTACCTTATAAAATTGGCCCCCGTCGTGCGGGCGACATTGCCGCCAACTGGTGCGATCCTGCGCAGGCAAAGGAACTCTTCGGTTGGGAGGCGATGTTAGGCATCGACGACATGTGCCGCGACGCATGGCGATTCGAAGAGAAGCGTGCTGAGGAACTCAAGGCGAAATAAAACCTTCGCTCAGGTTTGCTACATGGCCGGACGTCCTCTTCCACAAGTTCGGCCTTTCATCCTTCCTTTATCAAAGAAGTGATTCCGCTACCTGTGCGGAGCAAAGAGCGTTGGGCTCCCTGGAGTCCAACCACTTGCGCTTCTCAAAAACGATTCGCGCCGGTGCATGGAACCATTGATGAGTCTGGCGACATCCGTCCACGATGACTGCCCCCGATTGTCGAGCGCCCAGGGTGCGATCGCGGTGCGGCGGATGGTGTACGTCACCTCATATAGATCCTGCCCGAAGGCCGGGGGCTTGTGCGTGATCGAATCGATGCTCACGAGCTCAGTCTTGCAGACGCAGGTGTAGCCGGGAGCTTCCAGTGCTTCGCTTTCCTTGCCCAAAGGCGTCTGGGCATAGATGTAGACCTTAGAAGACAGCGCATCTTTCCCCTGAGAGCCGTCTGAGTTCACGGACATTTCGGATCGGGTAAAAAGACCTAGATCAGCGAGCGCGTTGTAGCTTTCGACGGCATGTCTGTTGGAGGCATTGACGATGTAGGGAAGTCCGCTCGTCGGATAACCGTCTACCTTAGGCCGCAGCAGATCAAAGAGTTCAAAATTGACGCGTTCGCAGGAGATCGAGTCGAAGCGCTTCTGAATAATGGAAGCGATCTTCTCAACGTCACTTGCTTGTACGCCTGGTGGAAGCTCAACAGGCCCCTTGAGTGAGAGCTCTTCCGACGCACTTGCCATGGGAGAGGCAGTCATCAGGTAACCGGTGGCAGCAATCAGGCTTGAGAGCAACGAATAACGAATTCCGGAAGCGTTACGCATTCTGCCCGCTCCTCATCTGAAGGTTGTAGAGATCGGCATAGGCGCCGCCCTTGTCGAGAAGTTCCTTCGGCGTCCCGGACTCCACGACCTCGCCCTTCGACATCACGACGATGCGGTCTGCATTGTCGATCGTGGAAAGACGGTGCGCGACGATGAGACAGGTGCGGCCCTGCATGAGCTCGTCAATGGCGAGTTTGATCTGGTGCTCGGACTCGCTGTCGAGCGCACTCGTAGCTTCGTCGAGAATAAGGATTGGGGCATTCTTGAGGAATGCTCTCGCAATCGAAACGCGCTGCTTCTGACCGCCTGAGAGGAGGTTGCCGGCTTCGCCGACGCGGGTGTTGAGGCCTTCAGGGAGAGAAGCAATGAAGTCCGTGAGCGCAGCCGCCCTGACGGCCTTCGTGATTTCCTCGTCCGAGGCTTCGGGCTTCCCGTAGGCAATGTTCTCGCGGATGGTGGCGTCAAAGAGCGTCACGTTCTGGGAGACAATGGCGATTTGACTCCTGAGGCTCGAGAGCGTGCAGTCGCGGACGTCGTAGCCGTCAATTCGTACTGCGCCGTCCGTCACTTCCCAGAAGCGCGGGACCGTGTTCATGAGTGTGGTCTTACCGGATCCCGAGAGACCAACAAAAGCGACATGTTCGCCAGGAGCAATGGAGATGGAGATGGCCTTGAGGGCCTCCATTTCCTGACCGGGATAGCGGAGACGGACGTTCTCGAAGACGACTGCGCCCTTTGAGTTTTCAAGCACATGCGTGCCTGTATCCTTCTCCTGCTCCATGTCGAGGAGATCGAAGATGCTCTTCCCCGCGACGCTGATGCTCGCAAAGGTCGAGTTGAGGCCGGCGAGATGCTGGAGCGGGGGCATCAGGAGTAGCATGGCCGAGAGGAAGGTGATGAATTCGCCGATCGTTAGCGCTCCTCTCTGCGCTTCAAAGAGCGCGAAAGCAACGACGACCGCGACCCCCATCATGGTGACGATCTGAGTGACCGGGGTACCGAGGCCCTGCATCACCTGCTTCTTCAATGCAAGATGACGAATTTTCTCGTTTATGGGCGAGAAGCGTGCCATTTCGAAGTCGTAGGTGTTGCTGACCTTCACAAGCCGCTCGGCTTCGTAGGATTCGGAGACCCGGGAGAGAACGGCTGCAATCGCTTCCTGACTCGCACGCACGATGCGCTTTACGCGCTTGCTGATGGTTCGGAGAATCACGCCTGCAATGGGTCCCACAATGCAGGCAATGAGCGTGAGCTTCCAGTTCTGCCAGAGGAGGACGCCGAAGAGCGCTATGACCTGAAGCGAATCGCGGATCAAAACAACCGCTGCCGAAACGGCACCGCCGAGCGCAATGTTGGCTTCATTCACGAACTTCGAGCTCACGAGACCAGTCGAATTTGCGAGATAAGCGGGGAAGGGGAGTCTCAGGACATTGGCGAAGAGTTCCATGCGAAGCGTTACCAACATCGACTGACTAATCTTCGTAAGCATGTAGGTGCTCATTACGGTCGAAACTGCGTACAAAAGCGTCACGCCGATAAGCGCCGCAGGGGCCGCCACAATGACCCAGGCCTCCTGCTGATAAAAGCCCGCGTCCGTGAGCTTGCCGAGGAGCGTTGCGGTGAGCGACGACATCGACGCTGCGCCTACCATGTAGATGCACGCAAGCACCATCTGTCCCTTATAGGGCAGGGCGTACTTGAAAAGGCGCTTCAGAACCGGATCAAAGCGCAGCCAGGAAGAGAGATTGAATGACATTTGTTCTTTCCTTGCTTCTGCTTATTCCGAATGCCCCTGAAGGCGCCAGAGATTGGCATAGGCGCCGTTCTTGTCCAGAAGTTCTCTGTGCGTGCCCGTTTCGACAATGGCGCCGTCCGCCATGACGACGATCTTGGTGGCGTGCTCGATCGTCGAGAGGCGGTGCGCGACGATGAAGGACGTTCGACCCGCCATCAGGCGAATGAGGGCTTCCTTGATGTGGTGTTCGCTCTCAGAGTCGAGCGCGCTGGTTGCCTCGTCAAGGAGCAGAATCGGAGCGTTCTTCAAAAGCGCCCGGGCGATTGAAATGCGCTGCTTCTGACCGCCCGACAACTTGCCGCCGTATTCGCCGACAGACGTATTGAGGCCTTCGGGGAGCGAAGCAATGAAGTCCGTGAGAGCAGCGGCCTCGACGGCTCTGGCAATTTCTTCGTCCGTTGCATACGGCGATCCGTAGATGAGGTTATCGCGGATCGTGCCGTTGAAGATGATGACGTCCTGAGAAACAATCGCGATGTTGTCGCGAAGGCTCTTTAAGGTAATGTCCTGCGTGTCGATGCCGTCGATCAGAATGCGGCCTCCGGTCGGATTCCAGAAGCGAGGAATCATGTTGACAAGCGAGGTCTTCCCCGAACCCGAGGAGCCGACCAGTGCGATGGTGTCGCCCGGGTTCACGTCTAGGCAGAAGTCCCTGACGGAATCTCGGTTGGCGCCGGGATAACGGAGCGTGACATGGTCGAACGTCATCGCGCCCTTCACGCTTCCCTTTTCTAGTTCGTGCGTGCCGCCGTCGTGTTCCTTCGCTTCATCGAGCGTCGAGAAGATGCTTCCCGCAGCAACGGCCATGCCGACGAAGGTTGCGTTGAGGCCCGTGAGGCGGCGAAGCGGCTGCAGGATCAGCAGCATAGCCGCGAGGAAGGTAACGAACTCGCCGAGCGTTAAAAGCCCGTGCTGAGCTTCAATGAGAGCGACAGTCAGAACCACTGCTACTCCGAGCATGCCGATCAACTGCGTGGCTGGGGTACCGATGGCGCTGTATTTGGTCATCCGGAGCGCAAGTTGCTTAACGGTATTGTTTATGCTTGTGAAGCGTTTTTGTTCTTGATCGAATGCATTAGATATCTTAATGACGTCTTGAGCCTCATAGCTTTCCTTCACACGCACTAATAAAGTGCCAATACTTTCTTGAGCACTAAACATGATGCTACGTAGCTTTTCTGAGATGAAGCGAAGAAGCCATACGATGGCAGGAGCGATGATGAGCGTGACGAGTGTGAGTGTCACGTCGTGCCAGACGAGAACAAAGGAAAGGGCAACGACCTGCAGCGAATCACGGATCAGAACGATGGCCGACTTTGCGGCGTTCGACAATGCGACGTTTGCTTCATTGACGAACTTGGATGCGATGATGCCTGTTGCATTTCTCTGGTAGGCTTCTGCAGGCCAGTGCAGGATGTCGTTGAAGAGCTCCTTTCTCAGGGTGACAAGCACAGCCTGGGAAGCTCTCGAAAGTAGATAGTTCGACATGAACATCCCGCCCCCGTGAAGGAACGAGATAAGAATCAAACCGACAGGCGCTGCAATGACGATCCAAGGTGCCTGCTGGTAGAAGCCGATATCCGTGAGCTTGCCGAGGAGCAACGCGATCAGGGAGGAGGAGCCGGCCGAGATCCCCATGCAGAGAATAGCGCCGAGAAAGAGCAGCTTGTATGGGACGAGATAGGTCGCCAAACGCCGCAGATTGGGGTCAAGCTTGTTGTAGTGCTTAAGCAGAAAGGCTTTCATCAATTTTCTTTTGTTTTTACGCCCGATGTGCTGGAGGAGACCGTTTTCTCAATCTTGCCTGCTGCCTGCGCTTCAAGCAGCCAGTTTCGGACGGCTGTTGTCGAACATCCGAGCTTGATCGATATGTCCTTGAGGCTTAGTCCGCGTTTGCGCAAGACGATCGCCTTCTCCTTAATCTCTGCATCGTATTGGCGATGAGTGAAACTCGGTTGGAATTTTCCTTCCTTGAAGGCTCTCTCCCAATCTCGAACTGTATTGATATTTACACTGGTAATCCACGAGACTTTGGTGTATCCAATGCCCCGGGAAAACAGATAAGCCGCGACCTCACGCAGATGCTCGCTGTGAGCGTTGGGGTTCCTCATGAGATGCTGTTGCGAGTAGGCAAAACTCTCTGTTGTGCCACCCTCACTCACATGTGTGGCATTCTCATCTAGGTTGTCGTAAGGCGAAGTATTCTTTGCCATAAAAGTCAGTCCGATACGTATCGGATGTACCCTAATGATAGTTAAATTGGGATATCTGATTGATGTGGGGTGTTACGCAATTGCTAGAATACTAGCAAATGAACGGACTAGGCAACAAAAGTAAAAGTGCTTGTATTCCTTAGATTTAAAATTCTCCACTTTATGAAATCCTACAAATATAAACGAACTATAGAATGCAATTAAATTTACCCATACAATTAAAATTATTCATTCTTAATTTTATATAAAATTAAATAGTTATCACCTAAACATAGAACTGCGCTTTTATAAATAATTAAAATCAATAGATTATTGGATAATAAATATGATACCTAAAAGAATATTTTATGTTTTGGGTGCTCGAGAAGCTAAACGAAGAGATGTTTTAGCTTGCATGCTTTCTTGGCAGTTAAATCTTAAAGATTACGAAATTGTAGAAATTAATGAAGAGAGCAACGAATATTTGGCTCTATGACGTTTAGTGTGGGTAACCACACTTTAAAGCCTGAGTCCATCTGCTGAAATCCAGATTACCTGCAACGAGATAAATCATTGTTTTGAAGTACTCGGGATTCCTAAATCCGCGTGCTCGGCGCTTGATGTTCTGAATGATGCTGTTGAGCCCTTCCACGGAAAATCTCGCTCTCGGTCTTGGTATAACGACGGTCGAGAGAAAGCAAGTAGTTGAAATCCTTTAAAGATTTCATTGAAACCCACTTGCTTTTTCTT
>NZ_WEHX01000115.1 GCF_009183815.1 Sutterella seckii
GCCGTCGAGGGTTGTGGTGGTTTTATCTTCATAACTCATTTATCAATTATAACATAACCGTAGCCGCTTGTCAACTATTTTGTGCCTATGTTAATAATAACAGGAAATCGTCGCCCCATCCGGGACGATAGCCCCTAGCTGTTTTTGCCGATTAATCCCTGACTTCCACGATGGCGAGTATTTCAACCGGACTCCCTTCAGGAATCTCTGGACCACCCACGTTTGTCAAGTTTCTTTTTACGGTAACGCGCGAGCTTAGGAGCGATGCTGCGGGCAGTGAGTTAGTCGAGCGCCTTATAGCGGCAGCCAGCGGCAATGCCGGCCTGGTGCCTTCAGGCACTGAGCTCATTCCTGTCAAGCGGTCGTGGAATAGCGAGCACGGCCTTCAGGCCGAGCGGAGCATATGCCGCGAAACCGCCGCTTGACAGAGCCCCCGCCGATACAATGTCGCTATGTGCGAATGCGACAAGCGAAGCGCAGCCCGCATTCGGACTTAGCGACCCTTCATCGGCTAATCCGTCCATTGTCCGTTTAATTGTTGCCGGCAGTATTCCAGTCCCAGTAATCACGCATCAACGAGAGAGGCCGCTTCCGTTAATCTCTCAGGCCTGTCGGCATGCATGCTTGCATGCCCTGACCAAAATGAACTCATCAGAAGTCTTGTCCTTGCCAAAATAAGCTCACATGCAACAAGTGCAATTCCTATAGCATAGCTGTTGGACAAGCCTTTCAAAAGGGTTTCTCATTTCACGCGATTAGTTATGGAATTGCCAATGCCTCATGCTGCAGCGGCAGCCTCATTGCAGGGTTGACCAGCCATAGCCGCCAGCACCGAGCGGGAGACGCCCGCTCTGCGGATGTTAAATTTTTCGCCGTAGGTGAGCACCGCCCATGCTATCCGGATGAGTTTCACCGCCAGCTGCTTGTCAATCCACTTCGTGAGCTGGCAGTCAGGCAGCTGCTTCTTGCAGTACAGCATGTAGATGACAGCCGCCCCCTGCATTAGCAGGGATCTCAGCATTTTGTCGCCGCGACGACTGATTCTTCCTTGTCCCTTGTGGCTAAGATCGGGAGCAGTGCTCTTCTTCTGTCTGGGCTTATTCACATGCCCCGTAATGATATTTTTCGGCACGCACCCGATGTAAGCAACAAGCGAGCGTGGTTTATCAAACCGCTTTACATCGCCGACAACCGTGATGAATCGGCCGGCAATCTGAGTGCCGACGCCCATAACGCTCTTCAGCAGCCTGCCGTTCGCATTGGCTGAGACAAGAGCATCAAGGTCCTTGTCGAGCTGATGAATTTGATCGTCGAGCGTCTTAATGCGATCAAGCAGTGCGGTCAGAGCAGAGACAACCGCTGCACCCATCATCTCCGCCTTAGCTTCCACGGTCTCACGCATCTTCTTGAGATTGCGCCTTCCGGTCGGAATGCCAATCCCCCAGGCCTGGGCAAATCCCTTGAAGCTGACGATCGTCTTCGTCCGTTGCCCTACCAATTGCTGACGCACGCCCTGCACCGTCATAATGCGGCACTCTTCGAGCGACTTGGCGCGAATAGGTCGAAGATCCGGATCGGCAGTCAGCCGGGCAAGTGCGAGCGCATCATTAATGTCGGTTTTCTGGCCCGACATATGCGTGTCAATCCACATCTTCACGGCTTTGCCGCTGATGACGCGCATCTCATGGCCGCGAGCCTCGAGCTCAAGGGCAAGCTGCGAGTAGCCGCAGCACGGCTCAATGGCAAACAGCGTCGGAGAGAGCTTGTCGGCGAGCTCATAGAGTTCGGCGTAAGTAACGCGGTCGATTCGAATAATTTCACCCTCGTTGAGCGTAACCGCCGCCAGGGAAACGTCGTATTTGGCGAGGTCCAGCCCGATCACGGCATATTCGATGGAAACATCGAGCGTCGTTTGCGTATGCTTCTTTGTCATGGCATGGCCTCCTGAGGGATTCGAGGTAGATACACCTATTGTCGCGCCCATACGTTTGGACGGGTTCGATGCAGTGGGTGGTCCATGTCATTAGCTCGTTTGCCCCAATTGCGATGCGAGTGCCGACGCCCGCATCGCCCCAGAGTGCCTTGAAGACCTGCGAGGCTCCGTTGATGACCTGCGGATGGTCGCCGAAACCTTCGGCACAGCGAACGTAGCCCATCACTTGGACGAACTGGGTAATACGGTCAAGGTCGCCAAGTTCAACCTTCAGGACGGCGAGAATATTGAGCGCCGCAAGTTCAGCGGCCTTCTGCGCTGTGGGGATGTCAATATCTTTTCCTACAACGCCCTTAATCTGAAGAACGCCTCCAAGATCCGGAGTTTGACCCGAGACGTAGACGAGGTTGCCGGTGCGGCGGGCAAAGGCATAAAGGCCGCCCGGAGCGCCGAGCGGAGGAAAGCGGAGACCGAGCTCACGCATTTTGGCTTCAATCTTCATGAATGAATCCTAAAAAGAGGCCGCAGGCGTATCCGCTTGCGGCCGTAAAAACTTGAGAGAGGCGATTCGCACAACCATGGCACGGCATGACGACCCTGCCTCTTCAAGATCCTTGTCACATTTCTTCGGAAGAGCGTCAACACCCAGCCGAAGCACTCAACAAGGAATAGGATAACCATCCTGTCCGACGGGGCACGCGAACCACTGTCGGACAGCTGGGCAGGAGGTTAACGGATTACTTGCAGCAGCACTTCTTCACCGGATTCGGATGAATCATCTTGGTGGGATCAACATACTGGTCGAACTGCTCGGCCGTGCAGAGGTTGAGTTCCAGAGCGGCTTCCTTGAGGCTCTTATTGTTGACGTGCGCATAGTGCGCAATCTTCGCAGCGTTCATGTAGCCGACGAGGGGCGACAAGGCCGTAACGAGCATGAGGGAGCGCTCCATCAGGTCGTGCAGACGCTCCTTATTGGCCGTAATGCCTGTGACGCAGTGGATTTCGAAAGACTTCATCACGTCGGCGAGGTTCTTGATCGACTGGATGAGGTTGTAGGCGATCACTGGCTTGAAGACGTTCAGCTCGAAGTTGCCCTGGCTTGCGGCAAAGTTGATGCAGGTGGCGTTCCCCATCACCTGAACCGCAACCATAGTGACGGCTTCGCACTGGGTCGGATTGACCTTGCCCGGCATGATCGAGGAGCCGGGTTCATTGGCGGGAATATTGATTTCGCCGAGGCCGCAGCGCGGGCCCGAAGCGAGCCAGCGGATATCGTTCGCGATCTTCATGAGGTCGGCGGCAAGCCCCGCGAGTGCTCCCTGAAGGAGGCAGACAGCGTCGTGGCTCGTAAGCGCATGGAACTTATTGGGCGCATCCTTAAACTTGATGCCGGTCTTCTTAGTGAGGATTTCGGCAACCTTGACTCCGAAGCCTTCCGGAGAATTGATGCCGGTGCCGACGGCGGTGCCGCCGATCGCGAGTTCGCGGCAGGGTTCAAGCGCGGCGAGGATTGCTTCGCGGCTGTGCGTGAGCATCGAAGCGTAGCCGGAGAACTCCTGACCGAGGGTGAGCGGCGTTGCATCCTGCAGGTGCGTGCGGCCGGACTTGATGAGATCCTTGAATTCTTCAGCCTTGGCATAGAGGGCCTTTTCGAGGCCTTCAAGACGCGGCAAGAGATAATTCGTTGTTTCAACGACGGACATGATGGAGAGTGCGGACGGGAACGTGTCGTTCGAGGATTGCGACATGTTGACGTGGTCGTTCGGGTGAACGAGCTGGTCCTTCGAAAGGCTCGACTTATCGCGGAAGTTGCCGCCGAGGATTTCGATGGCGCGGTTCGCGAACACTTCGTTCATGTTCATGTTCGACTGCGTGCCCGAACCCGTCTGCCAGACGGCGAGCGGGAAGTTGCCGTCGAGCTTGCCCTCGAAGGCTTCATCACAGGCCTGCTCGATCGCAGCGGCGCGCTTGTCGTCAAGCTTGCCGAACTCCTGATTGGCAAGCGCACAGGCGCCCTTTAGAAGCGCGAAGGCGCGGACAATCTCCACGGGCATCTTCTCAATGCCGATCTTGAAGTTCTCAAAACTGCGCTCAGTCTGTGCGCCCCAATACTTTTCATTGGGTACTTTGACTTCGCCCATTGAGTCCTTTTCGATGCGGAACTGATCCATCTTTAGTTACTCCTTTTATATCCTGTAAGCGCACACTGGCTAAGGGTCGTAGGCAACAACCTCTCCAGGCGAACGCATAGATCATCATATATAGCATTAAGGAAAACGAGATCCCTATTAGGGGTAAATAGCGTCACAACTTAATGACTATGATCATAAAAAAAACAAGATATATCAAAGCAATAAATAGAACATGTATTATAGAATACCGGTATACCTATAAGTTATTAACTATCAATAAAGCGCCGTAAGCGCCATCATCCAAAGCGGGAGCGTAACGGCAGAGGCTATGGTCGTTGATGCCACGCAGGTCGTAGCGAACTGCACATCCGCATGATGGAATTTGGCCAGCACCGCGATCTGCAGCACGCAGGGCAGACAAGCCTGGATGACGTAGATCTTGGCAATCGTCTCGGGCACATCCATGAGGATTGTGAAGGCGAGGCAGAGGAGCGGGCTGATCAGGAAGCGGTCAATGAGGACTAGAACGAGATCTCGGGAAAAGCGGATGTTCCGCAGCCCGATGTTGTAAATCATGAGTCCAATGAAGAGGAGTGCGAGCGGCGTCGTGATTCCGCCCATGTATTTGGCCGCCTGCATGATGGGTTCCGGCAGCCGCAGATTCAGAATGATCAGAATGATCGCGAGAAGAAACCCGCAGAGCGGGGGCGAGAATACGCGCCTCACCGTTGCAAGCGAGAACACCTTGGGGGCCTGGGCCTTGTCCGCCTTGATCCCGTCCATGGCCTCAAGATAGTTGCCCATGGTCCAGAAGAAGGTTGTGTTCGCGAAGAAGTAAAGAAGAGTAGGCACGATGCCGTCGGTTCCGAAAAGCGCAAGCGCAACGGGAAGCCCGATGAACATGTTGTTTGAGGTCGAGAAGGCGGACGAAAAAACGCCGGAATGGAGAGAGTCGATCCTGAAAATGCGGACAAAGATGCGGCTCGCGAAAAAGACGAGCCAGATCGAGATGAAGGGGACGATCATCGGCTCAAACAGCGCGAAGAGATCGTCGTGCGTCATCTTTTCCATTACGCTTGAAAAAAGGAAACAGGGCAGCGAGAGGAAGTTCACCAAACGAACAAGGAGCTGCGAAGCGGTCTGATCATACCAGCCTCGACTCGCTGTCCAATAGCCCGCCCCGGTGAGGAGCGTCAGCATAAAGACGCATGAGAGCGACTGCAGGAAAGCTTCGAGCATGATGAAGAATATCGAAAATAAGGAATACCGGTATACCAATTTATAGAAAGAACACTGCCGATGTTCTTTCTTTTTATGGACCGAGATTCAGCTGCAGCCGCGCGGCATGACTCCCTCCTTGCACGTCAATGCAACTCGAGCATCCTCAAGATGCTGGCGCATCATAGCCGCAGCTTCCTCGGCCTTGTGATCACGAATAAGCTTGTAAATTCGTTCATGATAGGCACAAGCCTCCTTGCGGCGCACTCGGTTCCATTGCGTGTAGTGACGCGAAAGCTTCAGGAGCTCGGCTAGGAACTGGCTCACAAGCACGATGATTTCATTGTGCGAAGCCTGCATCACTGCCAGATGGAAGTCGAAGGAGACGATTTCGACGTCCTTGCCCGCAGCCATGAAGGCCTTTGCCTCATCAATGGTCGCTTTCATGCGCGCGACTTCTTCGGGCGTAGCAAGCCGTGCAGCCTGTTCGACAGCATAAGGTTCGATCAGAAGGCGAAAATCGAAGAGGTGGTTGAAGACGACCAGGTCTGGTTTTGTTCCCATTGGGCCGACTATACGCAGTAGCTCGCCAAGATCAGCTTTCTTTACATAGACGCCCTGCCCGCGGACCTGCCGAACGACGCCGATATATTCAAGCGATTTCATTGCTTCACGAACAGGAATGCGGCTCACATTGAGTTCAGCTGCAATTTCGCGCTCGGACGGAAGTATGTCTCCCGCCTTGTACTCTCCAGATATGATCTTCTGGCGCCAGATGTCAGCAATCTGCTTGTAGAGCCCGAATGATTCCCGATTGAGTCCCTTGGGATTACCTTCCTGGTCGCTGACGGCCTTAAGGCCGATATCGTCAGATTCAGTCATAAAAGCACTTGCTAGTAGAGGGTAAAAACTGCTGGTTATATGTTGTCCCTATCCTTTTTGAGTTTCCAAAGTGCTTCTGACCATTGTTTTAAATGGAATGGCGCCGAAAACTCAAGAAATAGGATTCATTCTAGGGGACTTCCATAAATTCGGAAAGCCAGTTTTTCCACTTCGCCGACAGTACCCAAAACAACGCCGAGAGCCTCAGCACCGATCCGATGTTGAGGCTTTTCTGTA
>NZ_WEHX01000116.1 GCF_009183815.1 Sutterella seckii
GTTAAGCCTTGATACTAGGAACCGCCGTATACGGAACCGTACGTACGGTGGTGTGGGAGGACGGCATGGGAACTAATCCCATGCCTCCTACCCGATTTCATCCTCATCGTCATAGGTGCTGAGGACCGCTGCTCCCGGAGTGCTTCCGATTCCGAAATCCGGATCGTCCTCCGGATCGAGCGCGGCAAGGAAGCGTTTGATCTCCGACTTGACCGCCGCTCTCACTTCAGGATCGGGGTCTGCGAGGAACTTTTCTGCCCAGAGGTCCGCATCGTCGCGCATGAGCAGGCTCTCCATCTTGAAAATGATCCGTTTGGGATCGTTTTCGAGGAAGGCTTCCACCTCTTCGGTCGGGAGATTGAGCGGTACGTCGGGGAGCGAGCGTCGTACTGAAATGGACGGGTTGCGTGCAAACTCTAATGCGGCAGTTTGGTCGAACCTTACTTCCACAGCGGCGCGGCGGCGAACGAATTCCCTGGGGTCATCCTCAAAGAGGCGGGCGAACTCCAGCGGGTACGCGAGGACGTCTGCCGGGAACTGCTTTTTTTCATAACAGTTGGCGAGAAGACCCATGGCCGTCTCAATGTCGGTAAGGTCGGTGAGTTCGATGGTGGTCCCCGGGGCGCCGGAAGGTTTGCCGTCGCCCAGAGAGAGGACGAAGGGCGGTGCGTTTTTTGCCGGAGATTCTCCGGGAAGGGGCGCCCCGGACATAAGGTCCTGCAGGAGGGACGCCGTATTGCGGCAGACGCCCCGGCTTCGGATCAATTCTCTTGCGCTCCTGCGGACGTCGGGGTCCATGAGGGCGCGGGCGAGCTTTTTCCGGCCGGAAGCCCGGCGCGCGAGCATTTCGACGGCGCGCGCAGTCTGAAGAATTTCCACGCGGATATCGAGCGCCCGGTCCTCGAGGAGCTTTTCATACTGGGAGACTGTGAGCGGAAGCGAGAGAGCGGTCGAGCGAACCGTATAGGAGGGGCTTTTGACAAGATTCGCGGCAAAGCGCGCTATCGTTCGCGACCCAAACTTCTCGTCCAGCATCTCTTTAACGTCGTCCTCCGACGCGAAGTCTTCTTCAAATAATTCACCGATGGGAACGCTGCCGAGAAATCCGTCCGGGAGCAGATTCGGGTCCGACGGGATGAAGAGGCAGACGTCGTACGGGTCGAGAGCAACCGTCAGATCTTTGTAGGACAAGTAGGAGCAGGAATCGGAAGTTTCGACGTCTGAAAGAATGCAGCGGCTGAGGCGCTTGATTCCGCGGATGGCGTCAGCACGCTTCTCGCTGTTGAATGTCATGATCTGTTCCTTTTAATTCTGAAGAGTTCTTTTTTGGAAAACGGCCGGGCGGCTTTCATGCCGCCTTTCTCATGCGTTCAGTATCGCGCATTCTGCGTCAAAAAATGTCTCAATAAAGCACTCCCGGTCTATTCCAAAAACTTGAAAAAGGTATTTCATCTTCGGCTCATTTTTGCGTAGAAGCGGGAATGGATGGATTTTTTCCCGGGGAGCACTATTTCTCTCAGACCAACGGATTAGTTCTTTCGGGTGTCTTTCTTACGGATCGCCCCCGGGAGGACCGGAAGCTCCGGGATCCATCTTCAGAAAAGGGAAATTCAGATGAAAATGCAGAAGCGCACCTTCCTTCTTTCGGCCGCAGCCTGCGCGATGATGACCGCCACGGGCGCCATGGCAATGGGAACGCCGAGCGGCTTTGCCGTCGTCGGCTTCAACAAGCAGGGCAGTCTCGGCGAAGTGATCGTCAATCCCTACAAGATCGCGCCCCTCACGGCGGTGATCAAGAACGGCGGCTACGAGCTTCTCTCGGCAGCCGTGCGCGTCGTTCCGAAGGAAGGCGGCCAGGAAATCAAGTATGACGTTTCCCGCGCTCAGCTCCTCACGCACGCCGGCATTCCGGTCTTCGGCCTCTATCCGGACTATTCCAACAAGGTTGAGGTGAGCTACTCCTACCGCTTCGACGGAAAAGTGGTTGACGGCAAGCACACCTACACCATCTACTGCGGCGGCATCCGCGGGATGGAATCCGGCATGCCCGGCGAAAAGAATCTGATGTTCGACACTGAGGTGAAGAAGGTGGCTCCGGAATTCAGCGACCGCCTCTACTTCGTCAACAACCTCGGAGCCACGCCCGGTCAGGACACCCGCGCGGTCTGGAACAACCCCATGGGGGGCGCTCTCACGTGGAGCTACCTCCCGAAGATCGCGATCATCGATACGAAGGGCGACATCCGCTGGTACCTTGACGCGTCCACGCTCTGGGATCCGGAATCGATTTACAGCAAGGGCGTCATGATGGGCTTCAAGCAGAATGCCGACGGCGCCATTTCCTGGGGCTTCGGCCAGAAGTACGTGAAGTACGACATCATGGGCCGCAAGGTCTTCAACCGCCGTCTGCCCACGGGCTACAGCGACTTCTCGCACTCGATGGATCCGATGCCGAACGGCCATTACCTCCTGCGCGTCGCGTCCTCCGACCTTCGCCGCATCGACCAGAAGCGCGTGCGCACGGTCCGCGACGTGATCATTGAAGTCGATCAGTCGGGCCGCGTCGTCGACGAATGGCGCCTCTTCGACATTCTTGACCCCTATCGCTCGAACATCATCAAGGCTCTCGACCAGGGCGCCGTCTGCCTCAACATCGATCCCTCGAAGGCGGGTCATACGCTTACCGCCGAAGAGCTCGCCGCTCAGGAGAAGTCCGACAACTTCGGCGACATCGCGGGCACCGGCCCGGGCCGCAACTGGGCGCACGTGAATTCGGTCGACTATGACCCGGACGACGATTCTATCATCATCTCCTCGCGCCACCAGTCGGCCATCATCAAGATCGGCCGCGACAAGAAGGTGAAGTGGATCCTCGGCGCCCCGGCGGGCTGGCGCTCGCCCTGGAAGGAAGCGCTCCTCACGCCGGTCGACAAGTCAGGAAAGCCTATTTCCTGCACGGAAACGACCTGCGAGGGCGGCTTTGACTGGACGTGGACGCAGCACACGGCCTGGCGCATCGATTCGAAGTCCAACAAGGACGTGGTCTACGTGTCTGCCTTCGACAACGGCGACGCCCGCGGCGCAGAGCAGCCGGCGCTTCCGGAAATGAAGTATTCGCGTGCGGTGATCTACAAGATTGACCAGAAGAAGAGAACGGTCGAGCAGGTCTGGGAGTACGGCAAGGAGCGCGGCCATTCGTGGTACAGCCCCGTGACGTCGCTCACGGAATACCAGGCCGACAAGGATTCGGTGGTTGCCTATTCCGCCACTGCGGGCTCCGACTTCGATCTCACGACCGGCGCCATGAAGGGCCTCCCCAACCCGTACATCGACGAATTCAAGTGGGGCGAGAAGGAGCCCTCGGTTGAAATCCAGCTTCACAATACGTCGGGCTATCAGGCATGGCCCTTCAGCGTGAAGAAGGCCTTCACCGACAATTAATCCTTTCTATCAGCTGCGGCGTTCATCAGGGCGCTGCAAATGAAAAATGACAGGCGGCGCTTCCCGGAAGATTCGGGAGGCGCCGCTTTATTCATTTCTAGATTAGAACCGATAGCGGCTGCGGTGCGGCATTCACCGGACGAATTCCGCCCAGAGCTTTTCGAGCATCGTCATGCCTTTTTCGAGCTCTGAGAGCTCGATGTATTCATCGACGCCGTGGGCCTGACGGATTGACCCCGGGCCAAGGACCACCGTGGCGCCGAGCTGCTGCAGGAACGAGGCTTCCGTCGAATAGCTCACGAAGGACCCTTCGCGCCCGGCAATGGCTTCGATGCGGGATCTGAGCACGGGATCCGGGTTGATGAAGGGATCAAGATCGGGGTAGAGGACTTCAAGCGTGGCCGCAGCAGGAGAGGCGGCGGCAAGCCGCTTCATGGATTCGTCGAGCATTCCGCGGATTTCCGCGGCATTGCATTTCGGGAGCGGTCGGATGTCGAACTCGAGCCGCGCCTCGGCGCAGACGCGGTTCACGTTGTCGCCCCCGCGGATGGACCCGATGTTGAGAGTCGGGTAGGGCACGCCCGGGAGCCCCGGATGATTGAACTCCTTTTCGCGCCGCGTTTTGAGGCGCGCTTCAAGGCTGTTGAGTTCCTCCACGGCGAGTGCAGCAGTCTTGACGGCATTGATGCCCTGGGTCGGATCGGACGAATGGGCGCCGCGCCCCCGGATGATGATCGCGCGTCCCATGTACCCCTTGTGGCCGAAAACAGGCGAGAGTTCGGTGGGTTCGCCGACAACGGCGAGCTGCGGCATGACGCCGAGGTTCTTTAATTCCGGGACGGCTGCGCGGGCGCCCGCCATGGACGTTTCCTCGTCGCAGGTGATGAGAACGCCGAAGCCTCTTTCGGCAGCTTCCGGATGACGGCGGGCGAGTGCCATCGCCGAAGCGATGAAGCCCTTCATGTCGCAGGAGCCGAGACCGTAGGCTCTTCCGTCGCGGACCGTCAGGGACCAGGGCGAATTCGTCCAGAGTTCCGGGTTGCAGCCCACCGTGTCGGAGTGTCCGGAGAGAAGAAGGCCGCCCGGCGTCGTGCGGCCGGTCATGGGGCCTTTGAAGGCAAATAGGTCGGCTTTCCCGGGCTTGTATTCGAAAACGCGCGTCTCGAAGCCCATGGCTTCAAATTCCGACTTCGCCCAGTCGATGAGCGGGCGGTTCGGCTGGTCGCTTTCGGGCGCAATGTCGCTCACGGTATTGAAGGCGACGAGTTTTTCTAGGTAGTGCAGACAATCAGAGATGACGGACATCGGATGCTCGCTTGTTTCTGGAGGCGCTGACGGACCGGAAGCATCGCTTCTTGCGGAACATCAGGCAAGATTCAATTCTTCGGGAAACATAAAGCAAACGCGTGAGCCCGGCTCGTCTCCCTGCGGGTCTCGGTCTGAATGATCAAGCCCCATGAGGCAAAACGCTGATATCGCGTGCCGCCGGCGCCTGGCGCCCTCCCTTCTGAAAGGCTTTCAAAATGAATGACTACTACCGCTACAAAGAGCTTCGGGCCGCTATTGTCGGCGCGAGCGGCTATGCCGGAACTGAGCTTCTCCGGCTTCTTCTCGACCATCCGGAGGTGACGGTCACGGCGCTTTATGTGTCCGAACAGAGCGCCGATGCCGGAAAGCTGATCTATGAGATTGACGGGAGGCTTTGCGGCAGGACGGATCTGAGGCTCGAGCCCCTCACGGATCCGGAGGCCGCAGCCGAAAATGTCGAAATCGTCTTTCTCGCCACCGAGCACGAGGTAAGTGCAAGGCTCGCACCGGTCTTCCTCGAAAAGGGCGTAAAGGTTTTCGATCTCTCGGGCGCCTTCAGGCTTTCCGACCCGAAGCTCTATCCGAAGCACTACGGCTTCGAGCACGCGCATCCGGAGCTTCTCGGGGAAGCGGTCTATGCGCTTCCGGAATATGTCAATGAAGCGAGGCTTTGCGAAACCAATCTGATTTCGCTCCCCGGGTGCTACCCGACGGCGTCGCAGCTCGCGCTCCGTCCGCTCATCGACGCGGGGCTTCTTGATCTCTCCATGCCGCCCGTCATCGACGCGGTGTCGGGCGTCTCGGGCGCCGGCAGAAAAGCGAAGCTCTCGAACGCCTTCTGCGAAGTGAGCCTCTCGGCCTACGGGATCTTCACGCACCGGCATCGCCCGGAAATCGAGGAGCACCTGGGCGGCGTCCCGGTGATCTTCAACCCGCATCTGGGCGCCTTCAAGCGCGGCATCCTCGCGACGATCACGGCGAGGCTCGCTCCGGGTGCGAGTGAGGAGGCGATCAGGAGGGCCTATGAGAGCACTTATCTTGAGCGCGCCTTCGTGCGGGTGCGAGATGGGCTCCCGAAGCTCGACGACGTCGTCAATCAGCCTTACTGCGACATCGGCTTCAAGGTCTCCGACACGGGCTACATCGTCATCGTGAGCGCGATCGACAACCTTCTTAAAGGGGCGGCCTCCCAGGCGGTGCAGGCGATGAACCTGCGCCTCGGGATCCCGGAAGACGCGGGATTCTCCGTTTGAGGGCGTCGCCGCACCTCAGCCGTTTTCTAAAAGAGAGGAAGGAGCCATGGAAGAGAAAAAGAACGCCGCGCCCCTTGTCGTCAAGCTGTCCGGCAAGGCGCTCGGCGCGGAAAAGGAACTCGAACGCCTCTGCCGGGAGCTTGAAGCCGCGGGACGCGCATTTCTGCTGGTGCACGGCGGCGGCGTCGCCGTCGACCGACTCATGGCGGATCTCGGCATTGAAGTGAGGCGCGTGCGGGGGCTTCGCGTGAGTCCTGCGGAGGAGATGCCCCTCATTGCCGGGGTCGCTCGCCGGCACCTGCAGTCTGGCGCTCCGGTCCGCCGCCGTGCGGGCGGCCTCTCGCCC
>NZ_WEHX01000117.1 GCF_009183815.1 Sutterella seckii
TCTGTTTTGTCGCTCTTATTTCGCCGGAATTGAAAGAGAAGAATTAAATTCTTTTCTTTCGGCTTCAATAAGCGCGAACTTCGTAAAATTTTTGAGTCTTCGGAATCGTGAAATTCCGATGCTCCTCAGGAGCTCCTCAAGCTTTCCGATGTTCACACTTATCGGTTCGTTGAATCTGATTTTTAAAGAACTTTTCGCTGTTTGATCAGCGAAGGATCGAAATCATATAGAAGTCGTTTCCTTTTGTCAAGCGCTCTAGAAGAAATCTTTTAGTTTGCTTCCCGGAGCTCTTTTTTTGCTGCCTCGTTTCCGAAGCAGGACGCGAATTATGAAGATCCTTTCACCTTTTGTCAAGAGTCGCGGAAAAATATTTTTAAAAGAGCTCTGCTCTCTGCCCTACACTGAACGCCTGACTTGAATTTCCCCTTTGTTTTTTCCTGAATACATCGCTTATGCAGCTCTCATACCGCATCACGCCGGATCCCCTTCATCACCGCTATCACGTGACGCTCCCGCTCGACCTCTCTCACCTTGAGGAAGAAAGCATCCGTCTCGAAATGCCCGTCTGGACGCCGGGAAGCTACGTGCTTCGCGAATATTCCGGCCGCGTCTGCGACATTCATGCTGAGTCCGCAGGCGTTCGCATTGAGCTCGAACAGATCGGGAAAGCCGAATGGCGCCTTCACTCGGATGAGATTCCGGATCTTTCCCGGGTTGAGGTTCATTGGTCCGTTTTTGCCTATTCAAAAGGCATTCACGACGCCTGGCTCGATGCTGACCGCGGGTTCATCAACCCGCCCGCGCTCTTTCTTCATCCGGCAGCCATCCCTCAGGGAACCCTTTTCAGCGTTCTCTTTGATGCGAAGGACTGGGATGTCCACTCCGCGCTTGATGCTCTTCAAACCCCGGACGGAACATCCTGGCAGGCAAAATCGCTTGACGAGCTTCTCGATTCCCCTTTTGTGCTTCTGCCGAAGAAAGGCGCAAAGGCGACGATCTTTACCGTGGATAGCGGATGCGTTCCGCATGAAGTCATCATCACGGGGACCTCGAGCCTCAACACCAAGCGGATTGCTGAAGACCTCAGGAAGATCTTCGACGCCGCCAACTTTTTCTGGCATGACCCGAAGGGGATTGCCGAGCCCCGGGCGCCCTTCAGCCGGTACATGCTCTACCTCCATCTCGAGCCCGGTCTTTACGGCGGACTCGAGCACAGTGCCGGCACGGTGCTTCTCGAAGACGTGAATGCGCTTCCTGCCGCAGGAGAAGCAGAGCCCCCGAAGCGCTACGACGAATTTCTGATTCTCGTCGCGCACGAATACTTTCACGTCTGGCTCGTAAAGCGCCTGAAGCCTTCAGGATTCCTCCCCTATGATCTTTCACGCGAGGAATACACCCATGATCTCTGGATCTTCGAAGGGTTCACTTCCTACTATGAGAGCCTTCTCGCGCGAAGAGCCCGCGTCATTTCCGAAGAGGACTATCTCAGACACCTCGCCGAACGCATGAACTTCGCGCTCACGCGCGAAGGCTTTGACGCCATGACGCTCGCCGAATCGAGCTTCAATGCCTGGGTAAAGCTCTACCGTCAGACGGAAGACTCTCCCTATTCGCAGATCTCCTACTACACGAAGGGTGCGCTTGCCGCGCTCATTCTGGATTCGGAAATCCGGCGCCTTACCGGGCGGAAGGAAACGCTCGAGTCTTTCCTGCAGGCCTGGTACTGCTCAGCGGCCGACGAGATCCGTCAGGGCGCCTGGAAAGGACTTCCCGACGGAGGCATCGGCGAACTCTTCAAGTCGCTCATCCATGTCGACCTGAGCGAGCTCCTCGGGAAGCTTGTTTACGAAAAGGGGAATCGCTCCTTCTGGATTGATGCGGTTGAAAAGGCGCTCAATCTTCAGGGGCTTCAGACAGAAGCCGACCCGACAGTCCCGGCAGCGCTGAGACTCGCCGGCATCCATCCCGGAAAGAAGGGTGGAGCGGTTGCCGCGGGCTATGTCGTCTCCTCATCCCCGGCCTTCGCTGCCGGACTTTTCGCCGGCGACGAAATCATTGCGGTCGACGAGGAGAAGACGGACGCGAGCGTATTTGAGCGCCAGATTGAACGCGCCCGCGGCCGCAGGGTGAAGATTCATTTCTTCCGGGGGCCGAGGCTTCTCTCGGGCGTCCTTGACCTCAAGTCCCGTCCCGATTCCGAATTCCTCGGGCTTCTTCCGAAGCGCATCGTTCCCCTTCAGAAGAGCGAAGGCTGAGCTTCCTGCTCTTTCATCCCATTCCAGTCAATGAGCGGTTCGCTTCTCTTTGCGAACCACTCATTGGCCTTGGCAAAGACATGCGACTTCATGAAGGCGTCGTCTCCCCGCGCGGCGGACAAAGGCGACGGATGCGAAGCCGCGAGAACCTTGTGGCGCTCCGCGTCAATCAGGGGCAGGAAAAGCTTCTGGGAGGGCTTCCCCCAGAGAAAGAAGACGAGTCCCTCGCGTTCATCGGAGAGCGTGCGGATGATTTCCGTCGTGAGGCGCTCCCATCCCCAGCCGGCATGCGAGAGAGGGAGGCCTTCCGCAACCGTCAGAATGGGATTGATGAGAAGGACGCCCGCTTTTGCCCAGTCCGTGAGGTCGCCGTTCGTGCGGACGGGACCGCCCTCGGCCGCCACCTTGAAGATGTTTCTGAGCGAAGGCGGAAGCTTTTCCCCGGCCGGCACCGAAAAGGCGAGCCCGCAGGCCTTTCCCGGCGTATGGTAGGGATCCTGCCCGACGATGACGGCGCGCACCGACTCAAAGGGCGTGAGTTCAAGCGCCCGGAAGGCATGAGGCGGATAGACGTTTCGCTTTTCCGCCGCGAGGCGCCTTGCGAGCTCACGGCCTTCGGGCGACGCGAGAAAAGCTTCGACGAGCGTTTTCCAGCGGCCGGTGAGGCCTGCGGGAGATAGATCGGATCTCGCAAATTCCATCAGTAGCTCGACTGGCTCAGATGCCGGTTGGTGAGAATGTTTGTTCTCAGGCGGTAGTAGCCGATCCTGCAGGCAAGCTCGGCATTGGCTTCCACGCGCTTGTTCCCCTTCGTCGTAATCCCGACGAAATCGCATTCGCGCTTCACAAAGGTCTCAAAGCTCTGTCCGGAGAGAATGAACTTATTCCAGCGCGTGCGCGTGCCTGAAGGCTTGTCGAGCGCCTTGGCGTAGGACGCCACCCGGTCGGTGACGTCCTTATAGGTCGCCTGCACCATCTCGAGCTCCATCGCGAGGCACTTTCCGCGCGCCTCCTGGTCGTCGCCCTGAACGGCGCCGTAGCACTGCGCCACGGCTTCCGCCGTGGGTGGCTCTTTCTGCGGCGCCGCAGACACGGCAAACGGAACGAGAAGCGCAAATCCCAAGAGCGCCTTCAGCATGCTTCGAGCTCCTTCAGAAGCCGGGCGCAGGCCCGGCCGGTATCGGGGAAAATTTCCGTGAATCCTTCCGCTTTTGCCCAGGCGGCAAGCGGAATGCCTTCGTTGTAGCCTGACTCCACGAGAAGGGCGCGCACGCCGGCAGCGCGTGCGGCAAGGGCGTCGTTTCTGCTGTCGCCCACCATGGCGCATTCGTCGGGTCTGACTCCCGCCTCCTGCATGGCGCGTTCGATCATGTCGGGCCAGGGCTTGGGACGCGCGGCGCCGCCACTGCCGATCACGCCGTCAAAGGCGTCCTCAAGTCCGCGCTCGGCAAGAAACGCTTTTGCGAGGGACTCTTCCTTATTGGTAACGAGCCAGACGGCAACGCCTTTCTGCTTGAGCTTCGCCACGCCCTCAAAGGCGCCCGGGATCAGCGCAATGCGGCTTCCGTCCATGCCGGACCAGATTTCAACGAGTTCCTTCAGCAGCTGATCCTCCGACACTTTGGAGAGATCCGCTCCGGCGGCAGCCCACCAGCGCATGAGCCTTTCAATGAGGACGCGAACGCCACCGCCGATCATGACGGCGACAACCTCGTCGGGCACCGGCGCAAAGCCTTCCTTCCGGGCGAGGCGCCTCACGCCTTCGGCGATCTCGGGGAGCGAGCTCACCAGCGTCCCGTCCAGATCAAAGCAGACCGCACGGATCATGAGCGGTCTCCAAGCGCGGCAACCGCTTCCTTCATGCTGCGGATCACCTTCGCATAGCCCTCGGGCGACCCGGCGCCGAAGACTGCGGAACCCGCGACAAAGGTATCGGCGCCCGCCGCGGCGATGCGGGCAATGTTGCCGGGCTTCACGCCGCCGTCGATTTCGAGCGCGATTTCGCGGCCGGTTTCGGCCTTGTAGGCATCGAGCTTCTCGCGAAGCGCCATCGTCTTTTCAATCGTCGACTCGATGAAGCTCTGTCCCCCGAAGCCCGGGTTCACGCTCATGAGAAGCACCACGTCGATCCGGTCGAGCTCGTAGTCGAGGTAGGAGAGCGGCGTCGCGGGATTGAAGACGAGCCCCGCCTTCTTCCCGGCATTGCGGATCAGCTGCAGCGACCGGTCGATATGCTTCGTTGCCTCGCAGTGGAAGGTGATGATGTCCGCGCCTGCATCAATGAAGCTCGGAATCAGCGCATCCACGGGTTCGATCATCAGATGCACATCGATCGGAAGGGTTACATGCGGGCGGATCGCCTTCAGAACGAGCGGCCCCACCGTGAGATTCGGCACATAGTGGTTGTCCATCACGTCGAAATGAATCCAGTCGGCGCCGGCAGCGGCAACGTCGCGAACTTCTTCGCCAAGGCGCGCAAAATCCGCAGAAAGAATGGACGGAGCAATGCGGCAGGTGCGCATGAAGAAGCCTCCGGAGAAAAGAAGATTAGAGAGGAAGAGGAGTGCCCCGGGAAGAGCGGAAGACACGCTTCCTCGAGCGCTCTCCTGACCCGGCTCTCCCAAAGCCGGCTTCAGTATATCTGCGCTCGCCCCCGGAGAACCTGATTGGGCTTCATGGAAAGCGTGCGTTTCCGTAAGTCTGGCGACCGCGGTTAGACTTCTCTCCTTGATTTGTCCCTTCCGGTCTTTTCGGGTGCCTCATGGCTTTTCCTTCAAACTCCCGCGCATTTCTTCCCGGCGCGAGGCGCGCCGCCTCGCTTCTTCTTCTCGCCGCCCTCGGGCTCATCTCGGCCTGCACGACCGTAGAAACGCCCCCGGAAAAGAAGCCTCTCGGAACGACCTTCGAAGCGCAACCTTTTGAAAAGCTCCCCCCGGCGCCGGCGGGCGCCTGGAGCGAGGCGCTCTCCGCCTTCAATCTCTCCTGCACCCGGCTCTCGAGCGCCCCGTGGAACGAACTCTGCGCGAAGGCGAAGCTCGAATCCCCGGAACGCGCGGAAGCCTTCTTTGCCGAAAACTTCACGCCCTGGGCAGTGGAAGTCCCCGGCAAAGGCGATGAGAGGACGGATACGGGCCTCATGACCGGGTACTACGAGCCGCTCCTGCACGGAAGCAGGGTCCGCGGCAAGAAGAATGCCTATCCGATCTACGGGGTTCCCGATGATCTCCTCATCATCGATCTCGCGGAGCTCTATCCGGAACTCAAGGGCAAGCGCCTTCGCGGGAAGCTCGACGGCCGCCGGGTCATCCCCTACGACCAGCGGGGCGTCATTCAGGATCGACGCGACATGGAGAAATGGGCGATTGCCTGGGTGGACGACCCGGTCGACGCCTTCTTCCTTCAGGTTCAGGGGTCGGGAAGAATCGAGCTCCCGGACGGGACCTTCATGCGCGTGGGATTTGCCGACCAGAACGGCTGGCGCTACCGCTCGATCGGCAGCTGGCTCATCCGCGAGGAAGGCCTCAAGCCCCATGAGCTCTCGATGCAGAGAATCCGCGCCTGGGCGAAGGCGAACCCCGGCAAGGTTAAGAAAGCGCTTGCGCAGAACCCGAGCTTCATCTTCTTTGAAGAGCGCTCGGGCGACCCGGCGCTCGGGCCCGTCGGCGCCCAGAGCGTTCCCCTGACGCCGGAGGCCTCGGTTGCCGTCGACCCGAGCCGCTGGCGCTTAGGCACGCCCTTCATGATCGAGGCGGAGCAGGACCGGCCGCAGCTTCGCCTTGCGCGCCCCGTCATCGCTCAGGATACGGGGGGCGCCATCAGGGGGCGTTCTGCGCTTTGATTATTTCTGGGGCTTCGGCGACAAGGCGGGCGAAGCCGCCGGCCGGCAGAAGAGCCGCGTGCGCGCCTGGGTATTGGTTCCGAAGGGCCTCGTCCCCGCGGACATCCTCCCGGGCGGCGCCCATGCGCCGCGGTGAGGCCGGTCGGGAATAAATCGGGTAGGAGGCATGGGATTAGTTCCCATGCCGTCCTCCCACACCACCGTACGTACGGTTCCGTATACGGCGGTTCCTAGTATCAAGGCTTAACG
>NZ_WEHX01000118.1 GCF_009183815.1 Sutterella seckii
CTGATAACCGGTTATTCCCCGCCGTTCCCATGCCTTGGAAGGGTATCACGCCACCGTAGCGGTCGGGCTACATGTCCACACTAAACGTCGAAAGGCCCCCATATTGGAAGTCAAGTTGTGCTTTGCGGTCAGCTTGTCCAGATAAAAAGCTATAAGAAATGGACGTTCCTTAATTTTGTTTATCCCTACCCTGAAACTGTTTTTACAGGGATCATAGCAGATGAGAACATTACTGAATTTCAGGGAATCAATAGATTACTGAATAGCAATGTTTGCATATCGGGCATATTGATGCAATATAGGAATAAGTATCAAATTAATTTAACTGTTAATTCTCAATGGGTCAGAAATGAAAAAATAAGATTTCTTTATTTTCAGCAATTGTATTGCTTGCACTGTCGCTGCCAGTCTCCTCGGCTACTCTGGATTCAATCAAGGCGCCTCTTCATGTTGGGGAGAAGCATCTTGTCTGCGGCAATGTTGTTCAGGTGACCGAGCAAAAGAAACGAGTCCTTCTTAATCTTGGAAGGTCTTACCCAAATGAGCATTTGTCTGTTCAAGTTTGGAGAAATAATCTTCCGGAAGTTGAAGGTCGATTCGGCAATTTAAGGACGCTCATAGGGAATCGAATTTGCGCTCAGGGCGAAATTGAAGAATATAAAGATCACCTTTTCATAACAATTAGAAATCCGCAATTTCTCAGATTAATGAAGTAATTTATTAATGTCGAGAGATAAATGATGTAGAGTTTATTTCTATTTTGCGTTTTGATGTTATTTGACTGATAAAATAAAAAAATATCGGTTTCTGGCATCAAATAGACGAAATAGGAATAAAGCCCGATCAGGCATCGGCATTTGTTTATTGGAAATCGGGCAATCTGGTGTTTTGATGTTTGTTGCACTTCCACCATCAGACAACAAAATCAGGGGAGGCAGCGCAGAGCGCCGCGCTGCTTCCCTGAGCGACTGAACCTGGTTTTGCCGGCGTCCTGATCAGATGGCTCCGCAATTGATCCACTTGAACTCGAGTCTGATCGCGTCTTAGGCGGGCAGGATTTGACGGGTTCAGGACCGGAAAATTTTATTTCGATCCGGATGGCCGACATCAGGCGGCAAGCCCACGATGGGGGAAACCTTTTCCTCGTAGGAAAAGAAGAGCGTCTGCATCGCGAGCGCATACCATTCAAGGAATACGCGCACGCGCTTCTGATGCCAGGCATCGCGATTGGTGGCGATGAAGCATTCGACGGGCGGATGAAACCAGCCGGGGAGGACCGGCACGAGCCGTCCGTCGGCAATGTCTTCGGCGATCTGAACGAGCGGCATGTCGACGGCAACTCCCATGTCGCTCAGGAGCGCATTGCGGATGGCAAGGATGTCGGTCGAGCGGATGGAGCGCGCAAACTGAACGGGCGCTTCGCGGGTGCCGCGGAAAAGCACGCGCGTTTCGCTTCGCACGGGACCGTTGTAGATGTAGCCCGTATGAAGCTTCAGGTCTTCCGGGTTGACCGGCATGCCGTAGCGGCGGATGTATCCGGGACTTGCAACCGGGAGATAGACGTTTCTGCCGCGGCTCATGTAGACGAGTCCGGAGGTCTTCGGTTCGCCGGTGAGCGTTGCAACTTCGCAGAGTCCCTTTTTGAGCTCGGCTTCCTGGAGGCCTGAGAGAATTTCAATGCGGATTTCGGGGTGAGCCTTCTGGAATTCCGAGAGGAGCGGGGTCAGGCGCCTGGAGGCAAAGCCCGGGGCTGACGAGAGCCGGATGCTGCCGTCGAGCGTTCTGTTGGCATCCATGAGGCTCGTCATGAGCGAGTCGTGTGCCCGGAGGATGGTTTCCATGCGCTTCTGCGCGGTTTTCCCGGCGGGCGTCAGCCTGAGCGGACGGGAATTGTGCTGAATGAGTTCCGTACCGAGCGCCTTCTCAAGGCCGGCAATGGCGCGCGAGAGGGAGGAGGGTTCAGTTTCAAGCGCCTTTGCCGCTGCCGACAAGGTCCCGGTTCGCGCAAAGCAGAGAAACTGCCTCCAGGCAGAGAGGTCGTCGGTCTTCGGCATGGTCTGGTCCTTGAAATGCTCATCCACGCTCTCCATTTTCCTACGAAAGAAGATTGGGAGTACGAGTCTATTTTGCGCAATGCGCAAAATTAGTTTGCGTGAAAAGGTATTGTAAGAAGACGTATGCGGGCAGAAACTGCATCCTTAGGGAGAGACCATAAGCGTCTCGGCATTCTCAGAATCAACGAAGGAAAAGAAAAGCATGGCCCGCGAACATGATGAGTTCTTCTGGATTTCCGCCATCAACAAGGCGACGGTTGTCGTTGAAGGACGAAACGGTCTTTTTGATGAAGCGCTTCTTCGCCTCGCGGCGAAGGGCATAGACGCCGTTGAAAAGGCGGGCGATGCGGATCCGGCGAAGCGTCCGGCCTCCTACATTGCGTACGAGCCGCTTCTCATCGCCGCGACGAATCCGGAAGTGACGGCGATCCACGCCGGCCGCTCGAGCCAGGACATTCTTTCCACCATGCGCATTGCGATCATGCGCGACCGCGCGATGACCTTCGCCGAATCCTTCGACCGGGTGATCGCGAAGATTCTCGAACTCGCCCGCGCCAACCTGAATACGATCGTTCCCAACTACACGAACGGCGTGGCGGCGCAGCCGACAAGCTACGCGCACTATCTCTTAGGCTTTGCCGCTCCGCTCCTTCGCGACCGCGCGCGGCTCGAGGAATACCTCTCCCGCTACAACATTTCCTCCATGGGCGCCATGGTTCTGAACGGAACAGGGTGGCCGCTTGACCGCGACGGCATGGCAAAGGCGCTCGGCTTCGACCGTCCGGTGAGAAACGCCTTCGACGCGACCTGCGAAGCGCCTGTCGACACGGCGCTCGAATTTGCATCGATCGTCGGCTCGGTCGCCATTCATCTCGGCTCCATGGTGAACGACATCATGGTGCAGTACGCGCAGCCGCGTCCCTGGATTCTTCTGGCCGAAGGCGGCGAAAACACCTACGTTTCGTCGGCCATGCCGCAGAAGCGCAATCCCGGCCTCATGAACAACTGCCGCGCGGACTGCTCCGATGTTGTGTCGGAAATGAACGCCGTCTTCATGCGCGTTCACAACGTGGTTCCCGGCATGACGGACGGCAAGAGCGTCGCGAAGAACGGCCGCATGCCAAAGGCCGCGGTCGGCATGTGCGAAAGGTTCCTCAAGGTCCTGAACGGCCTTCGCATCAATCCCGCCCGGGCGCTCGAGGAACTCAATTCCGACTGGACGGCTTCGCAGGAAATCGCCGACCGCCTGATGCGCGAGCACGGGCTTCCCTTCCGGATCGGGCACCACATGGCGAGCCGCATGGTGTCCTATGCCCGCGCGAACGGTCTTCTTCCGCTCAACTTCCCCTATGCCGAAATCGTCCGGATCTACCGCGAGGAGATCACGGAGGAATTCCCGGAAGCCTCGCCCGTCTTCCCGATGAGCGAAGCGGAATTCCGCGATGCGCTCGATCCCAGGAAGATCGTTGAAAACCGCCGCACGGCCGGGAGCGCCCGTCCGAGCGAGGTTGAAGCCATGATCGGCGAGGAAGAGGCGGCACTCCTCGCGCTCAAGTCGAAGCTTGAGGCGCGCGAAGGGCAGGTTGAAAAGGCGCTTGAAGCGCTCGACGCCGATTTCCGCCGCTATCTCTGACAAACCCAAAAAATCCCCGAAAATCACTCGAAAAAAGTTAAACCACTGGAGAAACCAAAATGTCAGCACTCCTGCCATGGATCGCAGTGATCGTCACGATCATTGCCGGCTGGGCGCTTCTGAAGCGCTATCAGACGCATCTGGTCCTTCTCTTTGCAGGCCTCGTCATCCTCGTCTGCGTCGCGCTCATGGGCGACGCGAGCTTCCTGCCCAAGGGCGTGAAGCCCTCGGGATTCTGGCTCTTCGACATCTTCGCTACGCTGAAGAGCATTGCGACGAAGCAGAGCTCCGGGATCGGCTTCCTCATCATGACGGCGGGCGGCTTTGCGGCCTACATGGACCGCATCGGCGCAGCGAAAGCCCTCGTCGACATCGCCGTGAAGCCCCTCGCAAAGCTTCGCGCGCCTTACGTCGTCCTGGCTGCGGGGTACCTGGTCGGTCAGATCCTCGTGATGGTGATCCCGTCCGCCGCGGGCCTTGCAATGCTTCTGCTCGTTGCGCTCTTCCCGATTTTGAAGGCTGTGGGCACGTCCCCGGCTGCAGCGGCAGCCGTGATCGGCACCTCTGCCGGCATGACCTTCACGCCGACCGCCGGCACGGCTAACCTCGCCGCCAAGGTTGCGGGCCTCGATCCGATCATCTATCTCGTTCAGTATCAGCTCCCGCTTGCCGTTCCGACCCTCATCGTCTGCTGCGTTGCGCACTACTTCGTGCAGCGCTGGTACGACAAGAAGAATGACGACGTTTATGCCGAAGCGGCTGCCGTGAAGGCCGTGGATGCGCCTCAGGTTCCGAAGTGGTACGCCATCTTCCCGATCCTTCCGATCGCGCTCCTCATCATCTTCTCGAAGCTCGTCGTTGCTTCCGTGAAGCTCGACACGATCGCCGCGCTCTTCATGGTCTGGACCGGCGTGGTCGTCATTGAGATCATTCGTCTGCGCGACGTGAAGAAGATCTTCAAGGACGCAATGGCGATGTTCCAGTCGATGGGCAAGATGTTCGCGGGCATTGTCGCGCTCATCATCTGCGCGGAATTCTTCGCGACCGGCCTTCAGACCTCGGGCCTCATCGACGCGCTCATCAAATCCGCGCAGGGCGTCGGCGCCGGCATGGGCGCCATGACGGTCCTCCTCACGGGCATCGTCTCGGTGGTGACCTTCCTCACGGGTTCGGGCGTCGGTGCTTATTCCTCCTTCGCTACGCTGGCTCCGGATGTGGCAGCCGGCCTCGGCGGTTCGGTTGAAGCGCTGGTGACTCCGATGCAGTTCGCCTCCGGCATGCTTCGCGCCATGTCGCCGGTTGCGGGCGTCATCATCGCGGTTGCGGGCGCCGCCGGCGTCTCCCCGGTTGCGATCGTCCGCCGCACCTGGATTCCGATGATCCTCGGCCTCCTCACGACCCTCATCGTTAACCAGATCCTCTTCGGTTGATAGCCGGACAATTCGTCGAATCCATCAAAAGCTCCCCGGAGGCTTCTCGTCCCGGGGAGCTTTTCTTATGTCCATGCGTGCGAAGAGCCGCATGGCCTCTACGACATAAAACGACGCCCGGCGTGCTATACGGCTAGAATGGCCTTCAACCCACACGACCGGAGCACTATCCATGCCGCGCTACGCCAATCAGAACAAAATTACCGATGCGCTCATCGTCATTACGATTCTCAAGCAGATTCCGAGGCATTGGATTACGGCTTCCCAGATCCAGCAGAACCTCTCTGCGCTCGGCATGGAGCTCACTCCCCGACGCCTGCAGCGCATTCTGGAAAGCATGCGCGACTGCGAGGAGCTTCAGATTGAAGTCGATAAGACCAACCGTCCCTACGGCTACAGAAGGAGCGTTCCGGACTCGGATCTCGTGATCGACAACTTGCCGCCGACGCAGAGCCTCCTGATACGCCTTTTTGAAGAGCACATGCACTACCAGCTGCCCGCTCCCATTACGGGCTCGCTCAGGTATCTCTTCGACAAGGCGAGCCTTTCCCTCAAGGAGCAGGGGGCGACCGACAAGATGAACCGGTGGCTCAAGAAAGTCGCCTTCGTCTCCGGGTGCGTGCCGATGATGCCTCCGAAGATCCTTGAGCGGATCTTCAATGCCGTGAGCGAAGCGCTCTACCGGGACGTCATGCTTCACGTGAAGTTTGAAAACAGCCGGGGAGAGCAGAATGAAGCCGACGTGTCGCCGCTCGGCCTTGTTCAGCAGGAGCAGAGGCTCTATCTCGTCTGCCAGTTCGCGGGCTACGACAACTACAGGCATCTCGCGCTTCACCGCATTTCCGAGGCCCGGGTGCTCGATTTCCCCGCAGTGAGGCCCAGGGACTTTTCGCTCGACAAGTACATCAGCGAACGGCACTTCAACTATTCGAACGGCCGCCGCGTGCGGCTGATTCTCGAATTCACGAGCCCCGAGACGGCGAGGAACCTTTCCGAGACGCCTTTTATTAACATAGGCACAAAATAGTTGACAAGCGGCTACGGTTATGTTATAATTGATAAATGAGATATGAAGATAAAACCACCACAACCCTCGACGGC
>NZ_WEHX01000119.1 GCF_009183815.1 Sutterella seckii
CGAGGTCATCTGTTGATGGTGTTCTGCAGTACGATCGTACTCAGGCACTTACAGCAACTGTTGCGCAGCTCTCCTTATAGCCTCGACGACTTCTTGACTGTCATGCGAAACCAGAAAGCCAAGATTTATGAGGATCTCGTGGTGCCCATGGAAGCCACCAAGAAGCAGAATGACTTCTACAAACTTGCTCGGATCAAATCGAGCGTCAGCTTGCCGCGTCAGTCTGTTAACTGACCTGGATGCAGTTCTTCACTCACGAAACGCTTACGGGATCTGTAGCCCTAAAAACGACCCGTGAACTCAGGATTATTTAAAGCACACCTGCCATCATCAGCTGCATCTCAGGGTAATCACCACTATGTAATTGCGCATTGCAAAAGTGAAACCTCGTCAATCACCTCTCACCACTGACATCCGAAAACAGAATCTCCGTTCTTCCCTGAGCCGATACCACCTCAATCCGCTCCACAAAACTTCTTCCCTTTGCCCTCACTTCTCCCAAGACTTTAGCAAGCTCAGGGGACTTCGGGCGCGCAGCGATTCGAACACTTCCGTCCGCAAGCTTTTCAGCTCTGAGATCGAACGCTTCCTTGAGCGCTGCAAAATTCCCGGAGAAAACCCCGGAAAGGAGTTCGGACACCCTGCCGACAGCCGGAATATCCGCAGCTGAAAGCACCTGCCTTTCTCCCGCCGCCTCCATCACCACGCCGTCTGGCCCGGCAGTCATGACCGAGGAAAAAGGCTTCTCGGCTTCCCAGCGGAAGATCTTTCCCGTGAGCTCAAAGACGCCCGTCGTCACCATCGGCTTCGGAAACCCGGGAAGCGAGCGCCGCTCCTCAAAGCGGCCTTTCAGGGACTTTGCGGCAAGGGGTTTAAGGAGCGCCTCGTCGGGCGCCTGCGCGGGAAGCTCCTCATAGGACGGGAGACCTGACCCCGCATCGATCTCTGCCGCACCCGCTGCGGGAACCAGAAGCATGAGAGCTGCCCCCGCGAAAGAAAGAAGCGCACAGCGAAGAAAATTTAGAAGTCGCTTCATTTTCGGAAGTCCTCCCAGAAATCAAAGTAATTGGCCCAGTCGAAGGGCGACCTGAGGAGCTCCGCCTCGAGGCTGCCGGCATAGAGAGCCGCCATGCTCGCGAGCCACGCCTCCCGGGCTGCTCGCCTTACGCGGGGCGGCCTTTCGCAGAGTAAATAAAAGCACACGCGGTAGCGGCGCTCTTTCAAATCCGAACGCGTGCAGACCATCATTCTCAAGGGGATGCCGAGCAAAAGCGAAAGAAGCGCGCCTCCGGTCGGAAACCGTGCCGGGTCTCCGAGGAAACTCACACTCGCGGCAGCATCAGACCCCATCGGCACGCGGTCTCCGGCGAGGATGATGTAGGCGCCCTTGGAGGCACGTTCGGAGAGCTCCATCACGAGAGCCGGAGAAAGCGTCTCCCCGATCTCGAAGAAGGTTGCCTGCGGGGGCTTCGCTCCCGCTTTCGCAAGAAGGTCATTAAATTTCCTGGCATGCGCCGTATGCTGCAGGATCACAATCTCATGCTCAGTAAAGCCCGAAGAGCTCGTCATGAGAAGCTCCTGACAACCTGTGTGGGAGGTGAGGATCACGGCTCCGGAGGTTTTCCCGTCCGAGCTGAAGATCTCCTCAGCGACGACATCAAGGCGCGCGCATTTTCCATCTCCCGACAATGCAGCGAACTTCTCAAAGATCGCGAGCGCAAAGTGTTCAAGCTGCGCGATGCCGGAGAAAAGCCCGGGCTCCGGGCTCCCGAAGCTTGAGAGAAAAGGCGCGAGCTTCTCCACGCGCCGTTGATACGCCCCGACAACCTGCCTCAATCTGGGGCTCGTGAGCCAGTATGAGGCGAGAACGGGCTTCAGGATCAGCCGCAGGGTTTTGTCGCCGAGCACCTTCTGAACGGCCAGAAGAATCCGGATTCCGAGGGTGCTCGTGCGCTCCCTGAGGAGCGGCCATTCCGGTCGATCGTGAGGCGGCATGAATCGGGGAAGAAGTTTTATGGAGAGAAAAGACCCGGAGGATCAGTAGATCAGGACGAAGGCCTGACATCGGCTTTGCGGGGCGAGGCCTGAACGGCGTGGCCCGTGGCGGCAAGCCGCACGCGTTCGGCAGCTTCCTGAGCCGCCTGCGCGGCATGGGTCGCGCGCCTGGCGCGCTCCGGATCAACGAGCGGGGCCCTGCCGGGACGGGCGGGCTTCGCTTCCTGGGGCTTCTGCACGCCGGGCTTCGGCGCCCCTTCGCGGAGGCAGACCGGGTCGCGCCCGAAGGCGCGCGACCAGATGATGATGGGAAAGCGCGTGATCATCTGGAGAAAGAGCTTCGCATGCATCCAGCTGATGCGCATGTTGTCCCCGAAGGGCCGGAAGTGACTCACGCCGTCCGCGGGGTAAGTCACCGATACCGGCACGTACTTCAAGCGCACGCCCGCCCAGAGGAGGCGAACGAGAATTTCAGGGTCAAAATCCATGCGGCGGCCGAGCCTCGCGTTTTCGCAGACATCGAGCGCTGCCGCCACCGGATAGATCCTGAGGCCGCACATTGCGTCCTCAATTGAAAGCGAGAGGCTGTTAACCGCGCACCAGAAATTCGTGAGCTTTCGTCCCCAAAGGCGGGACTTCGGCACGCTCGCATCATATTTCGGATAACCGCAGATAAGAGAGGCAGGGTACTTCTGCATGAGTCGAAGAAGCGTAGGGAGCACCGCGAGATCAATCTGCCCGTCCGCATCCACCTGCAGGACGTGCGTGTAGCCCAAGCGCGACGCCGCCTTGAATCCCGTCATGACGGCCGCGCCCTTGCCCTGATTGACCGGGTGATGAATCACTTTCACGAAGGGTGCTGCCAGCCGGTCACAGAGGCTCTTTGTCGGCTCATGCGACCCGTCGTCGACGAGAATCACCGGAATAGAAAGCTGCCGGAGCTGTGCCACAACGCCCTCAAGCTTCGCGGGCTGATCGTAAACCGGTATGAGCGCGCAGACGCGCACCTGCGGCGCCTGTGGCTGAGGGGGCGTGCGGATGCCCGAACGAGCGGGCTTCACCGTAGCGGACTGCTGAGGAGGAATGGAAGACCCTTGAGCGGGCTTGGGCTTATCTTCTTTGGATTCAGACATTGGCGCAGACTCTTCTGAAGCCGGCACGTTAGCGTTGAATGGCTTTGGAGTTGATTGTCAGGGTGGATTGTACTTACTGCCGCAGCGCCTGAACATCAGCGCCGCATAAATCTTCTCTCAGGAAAAACTCCGGGCGCGAACAATTTTTTCTTCTTATACACCTGGAGTAGTAAGCGATGCCTCTCCCAAAGGCTATACTGCCGCAAGCATTCCCCTGCTTTCCCCGAACCTTCCCAGCGCGACGATGGAACACTCTCTTCCTCTCATCTCAACGCTCGTCATTGCGTTTTCCCTTGCCCTTGTCTTCGGCTTCATCGCAGAACGCTTTCTGAAGGCGCCTGCGCTCGTGGGCTACCTGCTCGCCGGCATCGCGGCGGGCAAATATACGCCCGGCGTCTTTGCGGACGCGGCGCTTGCGAACCAGCTCTCAGAAATCGGCGTGATGCTCCTCATGTTCGGCGTGGGCCTTCATTTTTCGATGAAGGACCTCTGGTCGGTAAAGAGCATCGCAGTCCCGGGAGCCGTGCTCCAGATGGCGATTGCGACGCTCCTCGGAGCCCTCTGCGCGCACTGGTTCTTCGATCGCTCATGGGGCGAAGCGATCGTGCTCGGGATTTCGCTCTCCTGCGCCTCGACCGTGGTGCTCCTCAAAGCCCTTGACGTGCGCGGAAAGCTCGCGAGCTCTGACGGCAGAATCGCCGTCGGCTGGCTCGTCGTGGAGGACCTCGCCACCGTCATCATCCTCGTTCTGCTGCCTCCCTTCGCAAGCATCATGATCCCGGGCGAGCCCGGCACCACGGCGCGACTTGCCGGAAGCGGCCTTGCATTCGTCATTCTGAAGACGCTCCTCAACGCCGCGCTCTTCGTCGCCATCATGCTCGTCATCGGCCGCCGGGTGCTCCCCTGGGCGATGGGTCAGGTCGCGCGCACGGGTTCGAGAGAGCTCTTCACGCTCTTCGTGCTTGCCGTCGCGGTGGGCGTCGCCTACGGCGCCGCCGAAATCTTCCACGTGAGCTTTGCGCTCGGCAGCTTCTTCGCCGGCATGGTGATGCGCGAAAGCCGCTTTGCCCACAGAGCGGCCACGGAATCCATTCCCCTCCAGGACGCCTTCGCGGTGCTCTTCTTCGTTGCGGTCGGCATGCTCTTTGACTGGCACATCCTCATTACGAGCCCCTTTGAGGTCCTTGCCGTTCTCTTCATCATTCTCTTCGGGAAGTCGCTTGCGGCCTTCCTTCTCGTCCACACGCTGCGCTACCCCCTCCATACGGCGATCATTGTTGCGGTCTCCCTCTCGCAGATCGGCGAATTCTCCTTCATCCTGATCGGACAGGCAGCGGGACTCGGGCTTGCCGACCAGCACCTTGTGAACCTCGTGGTCGCGGGCGCCATCCTTTCCATTGCGCTCAACCCCGTAGGATTCTGGCTCGAACCTAAGATTTCCAAGGCGCTCACAAGCCGCTGGAGCTGGGCGAGAAAAGCCGCGATGCGGGAAGCTCCCTTTGAGGCGCTCCCGGCGGAAACGGTTCCTGAGAAGCTTTCGGGCCAGGTTGTCGTCACGGGTCCGGCCAACCTCACGGAGTGCTTCGCGCTCCAGCTCGATCAGGCCTCTGTTCCGCTGGTTGCCGTCGTCGACGACGAGGCCGCGGCCGAAAACCTTGCCGCGAAGGGCATCGCCGTGATTCTCGGCGACCCCTCGAAGGACGACACCTGGGTGAGCGCGCATCTCCATCAGGCGCGGCTCCTCGTGCTCCTCGACTCCTCGGTCGACGCCTTCCACAGGGCTGAAGCGGCCCGCCGCGTGGCGCCTGAACTTCCGATCGTCGTGGCCGCAGAAAGCCGCGGCATCTGGCCGGAAGCCGACTTCGAGCACGTGACCTACCTCTCCACGATCGACGCCGCTGCCCGCCTCTTCTCCGCCCAGACGGCCTCGGCCCTCAAGGCCGGCGCCTCCATCGGCGAGCCGATCGGCACGCATGCCGAGGAAACCCGTCAGGAAGAATCCATGATGGATGAAGAGCTCCGCGAGGAAGCCGTCCCTCAGGACGAAGTCCCTCACGCGGAAAAGAAGCCCCGTCCGGTGAGAAAGCTCGCCAACTTCCTCAAGGCCAAGCTCGGTCAGGGTGAATCGAAGAGCGAGGCGAAGCCGGCAGAACCGGCTCCCAAGCCTGAACCCGCTCCGGAAGCTCCGGAAGAGGCAAAGTCTGATGAATCGAAGGAGGATCCGCTCGCAGGAACGGAAGCTTCCTCAGACGCGCTTCCGCCTCAGGCGCCGACCGGCAAAAACGCGCCCTGAAGCCCGTTTGAATCCTGAAGCCTCAGAAAGCCGGCATGCATTTCGCTGCGTGCCGGCTTTTTCTCGTCAGGATACCCGGATTCATTGCCTGATTCTCTCTCTTCAGGCAAATTCACTCATCGGATCAATTGGAAAAATCTCCCTTATAACGGAGAAATTTCCGGAAAATTCTCTGTTGTGACGGAGATTTTTCTTATGCATCCACTGAGAAATTCTGGCTCTTCGGAAATTACCGGGCAAACGATACCTATAGGGAAGTAGCTCCATCCCATAACTGAGTTTCCCGAATCGCATTCCCGACGACTACCCTGCAGTGGGATAAGCGATCCCAAGGTGAGCGTCCCTTGCCTGGGAGCATTCCTTTGATTTTAACCTAAAAGTCGTCTAATGCGGCCACGATTCAATTGACCCCCAACAGCTTGAGGAATAGCTGATCGCGTTTGGTTGTTTCCGTGGTCCATTTGGATGC
>NZ_WEHX01000011.1 GCF_009183815.1 Sutterella seckii
ATAAACTGCCAATTTTTAGACTGTAAACAACCGAATTTATGTGTTGGGTCCGGATTTTCCGGTTGCAGTCATAAAAATTGGCACTTGCTCAGACCTTCCCTAGAAAAAATTCCGGGATGCTTTCAGAAAAAAACATGCCGGGCAAGCAGCACCCGGGGCCGGTTCCCTGCTTTGTCAAAACAAAGCTAGTCCGCGGCCGTACGCATGCCGGCCGCGCACTTTCTGAGGAGCTTCTCGAGCGCGTCGGCTTCCTCATCCGTGAGGCCGGCGCAGATGTCGTCGGTAAGCTTCTCGGAAATCTCCATCATCATGGGCTTGAGCGCCCTGCCCTTTGGCGTGAGGCAGATGACGCTCGCGCGGGCATCGTCGGGACAAACCTGCTTCACAATGTAGCCCTGCTTCTCGAGGCGGTCCGCCATGACGCTCGTCGTCGACTTCGTGCGGCGGATTTTCTGCGCAATCGCCGTGAGGCTCTGACCTTCCTCGGCAAAGAGCACCATGAAGATGTCGCCGCAGCTCGTCGTCAGCTCATCGAGCCCTTCGGCCTTCATGCGCTGAAGGAGATTCCTGCGTCCTTCTTCATGAATGCGGGCGGCAAGGGAAAGAATGGCTCTCTGATGCATTTCTAAAAATATCCTTCGAAGGAACACTGCGGCGCGGAGTGCTTCCCGCCCAATCACGAAATCAATCTTCCTTTATAGCAAAAAGAATTCCGAATTCGTGTGAGACTTTTCCCGGGCTTGAGGCTTTGCGGCCTCGGCGGGCAGGGAAACGAAAGGAAATCGTCTGCGCCCGCCGGGAAGATCCGCGCTCAGCTTTAAAGCGGATTAATAGTTTTCCGCACGGACCTGCTGATAGGACTGCGGATGCGCGCAGACCGGGCAGACTTCAGGCGCCTTTTTGCCCATCACGAGGTGGCCGCAGACGCGGCACTGCCACATCACTTCCTCGCTCTTCTCGAAGACCTGCTGCATCTCGATGTTTTTGAGGAGCTTGAGGAACCGCGCCTCGTGGGCCTTTTCAATCGCGCCAACGGCACGGAACTGGTAGGCGAGCGCGGGGAAGCCGTCGGCCTCGGCCTGCTTCGCAAAGGTCTCGTACATGTCGCTCCACTCGTAGTTCTCGCCCTCGGCCGCTGCCTTGAGGTTTTCCGTCGTCGTGCCGACGCCGTCGTTCAGATGCTTGAACCAGAGCTTCGCATGCTGCTTCTCGTTTTCCGCCGTTTCCTCAAAGATCTCGGCGATCTGCTGGAAGCCTTCCTTGCGGGCGACGGCCGCAAAGTACGTGTACTTGTTGCGGGCCATGGACTCGCCGGCGAAGGCGGCTTCGAGGTTCTTTTCGGTCTGGGTGCCGGAGAATTTCGTCTTGGTCATTCGGGGTCTCGTAGATGAATGATTGAGAACCGCCGACCGTCTGGAGACGGAGAGCGGTTTTTCCTGGGATCTGCGGTCGAAGCGGACTTGAAGTCTCTTTTTTCGGACCGCAGCCGAATGATAGATGCAAACTGGCGTCCGATCACAGGACGGAAACGGCAGTTTATTGCCGGACCGAAGCCATGAATGGACGATATTGAGCATCTCCCCGATGAACTAGGCCTGCGGGCACTGGCCGGCCGCTTATTCCTCCTTCGCCCCGTCCTCTTCGTCGTGCTGGTGGTTGAACTTCTTCCGGTACTCCGTGGGCGAGCAGCCGACGTGCCTGAGGAAAAGCTTCGAGAAGTGGTAGGTGTTCTCGTAGCCTACCTTCCAGGCGATCTGATTCAGGCTTTCCGAGGTCGTCGTGAGCGCGAACTTCGCTTCCGTAATGCGCCGCTGAATCACGTAGTTGATGGGCGAGATCCCGTATTCCTTCGCAAACTCATGCGCGATGTAGCTTACGCTCGCGCGGAACTTCTTCGAAAGCGACTCAAGCGTGATCTTTTCCTTGTAGTTCTCGTTGAGATACACGAGCACTTCGCGGATCAAGAGGTTCCTTAATTTCTTGTCTTTCGAGAATTGATTGGCGAGCCGGAAGTTCTCGTAAAAGAGGACGGTAAGCACCGTCGCAAAGGCATTGGCCACTTCCGGAACAAGGACGCTTTCGGCAGAGAGAAGCGCATCCATTTCGCGGAAGATGGCGCCGATCGTGGCGGCGCCCTCCGTCACCTTCGCAACGGGGAGCATGCCCGGAAGCAGCACATGGTCGAGCTCGTCGCGCTCGCGGAATTTGAAGCCGTAGACCGCGCAGGTGTACGTGGTCGCCGGATCCGAATCATCCGAAGCGACCATATGAAAGTTTCCCTTCTCGAGCGCAATGATGTCGCCCGCATGCGCCGTGTACTTGTTGGCATTGACCATGAGCTGCACGGTGCCCTTCTCGACCCACACGAGCTCGGTTTCGTTGTCGTGCATGTGGTAGCCCGACGCCCAGTGCGGGTCGTCGCTCAGCACGTAGCGGGATATTTTCGGAAGCTTGTCTCCCTCGAAGTGCAGGTGTTCTGATGGTTCGAAGTACTTTTGAAACATATCGATATCCTGTCTGAAAGAGAGAGTGTGAAGCTCCGAAGATTGAGCGTCAGGCGGCCTCGCTTTCAATGAGCGCTTCCGCCCGGCGGCTTCGCCAGGCAATGAAGCAGGCAAGCACGACGCCGACTGCGGCTATGACGACATCAAAGCGGAAGATGGAGAGAATGGAATCGTTTCTCGCAATCCAGGCCGTGATCAGCGGAATCGTGAAGTTGGAAATGCTGCCCGCACTATAGTAGATGCCCGTGGCTTTCCCCTTGGCAGACGGAAACTGAGCGGCCAGAAGCGTGAGGCCGAGCTGCAGGACGCCGCCCGCCGCAAAGAATCCGAAGACGAAGGCGAAAATCGTGACAAAGAGTGAAGTGGGCCAGAGCGTCACGACAAGAAACGAGAGGAAGCTCATGAACGTGCAGATGAGGAGCATCTCGCGGGGCTTCAGGAACGTCTTGAGGGCGAGCGACGAGAGAAAGACGCCGCAGATCGAGCCCGTCGTATAGATGGAAAGAAGCTGGAGCGACGATTCGAAATTCATGCCGGCAACCTGTTCGCCGTACTGCGCGAGCCACTGGCTCACGAGGTAGAAGGTCGCCATGGCGACGTAGCCGAAAAGCGTATAGCTCACGAAATCGGGGATCGCAATGCTTTCGGACCCATCCTTCGCGTCGTCATTCTTCCCGCCCGCGGCATGGGCCCTCTTCCGGAGCCCCGCCGGCTGCGAGGGGCGCCATGCGGAAGAGAATGATGAAGTTGACGGCGAGCACTGCCGCCGCAGCGATGAAGGACCAGCCGTACCAGAGGTTCAAAGCAGCAAGAACGCTCACGACGAGCGGCAGCACGAACTGGCCGGAGGCCACGAAGGCCTTGATGAGAATGACCGCAAGCCCGGGCGAGTCGGGAAAGAGCTCCATGAGCTTCGGGTAGGTGCCGGCGTCGAGAAGGCTGTTGGCGCAGCCCGCGAGGAAGCCGAAAACGTAGGCAATCGTGAGGTCGCGCGTGAAGAGATGCCCGATGAAGAAGGCCATGTAGACGGCGATGCCCCCGAGCACGAAGGGCTTTCTGCCCCAGCGGTCAGAGAGCGTTCCCGCGATGTAGAGAAGCGCGAAGCGGCCGAGGCCGAGAGATGAAATGACCACCGAAACGCCCGCCGCATCGGTACTCCACTGCACCTCGAGCGAATGCATGTTGAGGCTGATGATCAGCACGCCGATGCCGTGCACCATGTAGTTGAGGTACAGGCAAAAAGCGGTGAAGTACCGGCTGACTGGCATTCCTTACTCCCTAATTCATCCTTGGAGATTTCCTGGGGGGCCTCTCTTTCCATCGGATGCAGGAAGCGCTCGCGTCTTCAGAATTCCGGTCGAACGAAGCAGAATAGTTATGAAGGAGAAATACGCATGCTCTAAGTCAGACGCATCTCGTCCCAGCCAGATAATTCTCGGGAATTAAGCCCTTTCCCAACACCTCCGACCTTGCAAATCCGAAAAATTATTCTGCACAAAAATACCTACTTCGGAATGCATGAAAAATGTTGCCGGCTCGCCATTAATGAGTGATAAAAATTAGGGAAAATGAATTAGTTAAAAAGAACGACCTGAAGCCTCTCCGGGCGTTTCCCGGAAATGGTGCGCGATTATCGTGCAGGGACCCGGGACAATTCGGCTTTACGCCCCAAGCAGTCTGCACAACCCATGCATGGGCTTTGCATCCGGCGCCTTTTTTTGCTCCCGGGCGAATCGGAACCATAGAAAAAAACAGGCACCCGATGCGCCTCAAAGGAGTGAAAAGACGCAGCGGGTGCCTCAGACGATCCCGGAAGCATTCCGGTTTCAGGAGAGAAAAGAATCGGTACTTATTTGCTCGGAGCGGCGCTCCCGCTCAGTCGGAAGCCATGCCTTTACTGAGGCGCGCAATGATGTCGCGCTTTAATTCAAACTTGCGCACCTTGCCCGAGGCGGTGCGCGGGAGTTCCGGGACGACGACGAGATATTCCGGGAACTTGTATTTGGCGACGCGGCGGGCGTCGAAGAAGGCGACGATGTCCCGGAGCGCGAGCTTCAGGGCGCCGGGCTTTTCCACCACATAGGCGCAGGTGCGCTCGCCCAAACGGTCGTCGGGCATCGCCACCACTGCCGCCGCTTTGATCGACGGATGCTCCATCAGGATGTCCTCGACCTCGCGGCTCGAGATGTTCTCGCCGCCCCGCACGATGATGTCCTTCCGGCGGCCGGTGATCTTGATGTAGCTTCCGGTATCGTCCGTGCGGCAGAGGTCGCCCGAGTAGTACCAGCCGTCGGCGTCGAGCGCCCGGGCGGTGATTTCGGGCTCGCCCAGGTACCCCACGAACACATTGGGGCCGCGCGAAGCCTCCTCGCCCTCTGCTCCCGCCGGCACCTCATGGTGCTCGGCGTCGACCACGCGGATTTCAACCCCCGGCACGGCGCAGCCGTCGGTAAGTTCCGTGTGCGCGCGCGTGTCGTCGGGCTTCACGACCGAATGGGGAGAACTTTCGGTGGAGCCGTAAACCGAGAAGAGCCGGATGCCTAATGTCCTGCATTCGCTGAAGATTTTGGGCGGGATCGTCGTTCCGCCGCAGAGGAAGAAGCGAAGCGACGAAAGATCGCGCGGCTCCTTCCTGATTTCGGCAAGGATGTCGTAGACGAAGGGCGTGGCGCCGAGAACGCAGGTAATCCGCTCGCCCTCGATGAGGTCGAGGCATGCGTCCGCCTTGAAGATGTCGAGGAGCACGGATTCGCCGCCGAGAATGAAGGGCAGCGTCACGCCGTGAAGAAACCCCGTGGCGTGCCCCAGCGGCGCGGGCATGAGGAAGCTGTCGAGCCAGGAAAGCCCGAGCCTCGCGGCATAGGCGCGCTCGCTCGCGAGAATGTTGTTGTGGGTGAGCATGACGCCCTTCGGGAGTCCCTCGGTCCCGGAGGTAAAGAGCACGGCGGCGAGATCGTCGCCCGAGGTCTTCGCCTCCTCGTCGAGCGGTTCGCTCTTTTCGAGGATTTCCGAGAGGACTGCAACCTTTTCGTCGCCCCCGAGCCCCTCAGGGAGGCCTTCGAGCTTGTCGACCGCGACCACGGCCGCGAGCTGCGGGAGCGTCTTCGCGAGCCGCGCCATCATTTCAACGGGCTTCACTTTCTTGAAGGCGGTGGGCGTGAAGACCGCGCGGATCTCGCACTTTTCAAGCGCCCAGGAGAGCTCCGCCTCGCGCCACGAGGGAAGAATCGGCACCGTCACGGCGCCGAGCTTGAGGCAGGCAATGTAGGCCGCCGTGAATTCGCACCAGCCCGGAAGATCAATCGCCACGCCGTCGCCCCGGCCGATCCCCTTTGCCTTAAGCCAAGCGGCAAGGCGGGACGCCTGGTCGTCAAACTCCCGGTAGGTGAATGCCGCGCCGTGGTTGTCGCGGACCGCGCGGCGGTCCGGGCAAGCCAGAACCGCGTGCCGCCACCAGTCGGCAAGCGAGGCGTCGCCCCAGAATCCTTCCTTGCGGTAAAGCTCGCGCCTTTCCGGGCTGATGTGATACTGAGCATGCATGACCGGACTCTCTTCTTGATGCGTATGAGGGTTGAGAATGAAATATCGGGAGGGGAAAAAGAGGAGAGACCTCCTCAAAAGCGCTGCCGCAGGCAGGGTTTTCGAAGGACTGTCTCTCCTTGATCAGGGCAGGGAATGAATCGTCGCTGCTTTCGGCATCAGCCGAAGCGGAACTCAACCCCGAAGGTGCCCTGCGGGAATTCCCACTTCTTCAGAATGGTTTCGCCGCAAAGCACGCGGCAGGTGCCGCATTCGAGACAGCCCGCGCAGTCGAACTGCAGGTTCCCTTCGGCGTCCTCCTTGTAGAGGTTCGCCGGGCAGGCCTTGACGAGCTTTCTGAATTCGCGCCGATCCTCTTCGGTGACGATGTCCTTCAACACAATGTGCGCGTTCCCTTCGTCGACGAAGAATTTGTCCGTCGAGAGCTTCGCGTCGACATTGACCGGAGCCGTTTCTTTCTCTTGCGTCATAGCGCTTTCCCCCAGCCGTAGCCGTCCTTGATGAGATTCCAGGCGCCCGCCTGCTTGACGTGCTTCCAGAGCATGGAGCGCACGGGCGGCACGGGGCTCCCGTCGATGCGGAAGAGGTCGCGCATGATGCCGGCGACGAGTTCCGGATAAACCGTAAAGAGCCGCGGATTTTCAATGAGATGCGGCACGTCCTGGTACTGCTTCATGTCGCGGATGACGAAGCTCTTTTCGAGTTCCGTCTGGTAGGAGGCGAGGCCCGCAGCGGAGAAGTCGCCCTTTTCCTTGGCGGCGATGACCGCCCGGCCCGCGAGTTCGCCCGACGTCACGGCAAGGTCCATGCCGCGAACGATGAAGCCTAAGTTGATGCAGAGGCCCGCAGCGTCGCCCGTGATCATCACGCCGTCGCCGGCGAGCTTCTTCGGGACCATCGCGTAGCCGCCTTCGGGAACCATGTGCCCGGAGTATTCGACGATCTTTCCGCCCTCAATGAGAGGCTTCACGGAAGGATGGTTCTTGAGGTCCTCGAGCATCTGCGGAACGGTCTTTCCGGCCTTTTCGATTTCGCCGAGACCGCAGACGATGCCGAGGGACACCGTGTCCTCGTTCGTGTAGATGATGCCGCCGCCCATGAGGCCGTCGGAGCAGGAGCCCGCGAAGAGCCAGGCGACGCCTTCGTCGCCCGTGAGGCCGAAGCGGTCCTCAATCACCTTCTTCGGAAGCTCGATCACTTCCTTCGCGCTCACCGCGTACTGATGCGGCGTGTATTCGGGGAGCATGCCGATCGACTTCGCGAGGAGCGAATTGACGCCGTCGGCGAGAATCACGACGTTCGCCTCAAGCTCGTCCTCGCCCGCCTGCACGCCCGTGATGCGGCCCGATTCATCCTGAAGGAGGCGGTCGACGCGGATGCCGGGAATGAACTGGGCGCCCGCTTCCTCGGCCTTCGACGCAAGCCACTGGTCGAACTTGCCGCGGAGCACCGTATAGGACTCGGCTTCAGGGGTTTTGGGAGCTGCAGAGTGATAGTCGAGCGTAACCGTATCTTCCTCCGTCATGAAGGAGATTTTCTCGCGGGTCACGCGGCGCTCGACCGGGGCTTCCTTGGCAAAGCCCGGGATCACGCGCTCGAGGCTGTGCGCATAGAGGCGCCCGCCCGTCATGTTCTTGCTGCCGGGGTAGTTGCCGCGCTCAATGACGAGAACATCGAGCCCGGCTTTGGCCATGACGTAGGCGGCGGTGGAGCCGGCGATGCCGGCGCCGACCACGATGGCGTCAAATTTTTCTTCGGACATGGTTCTTCTGGAGGGGACCCGGGGTACTGCGGCGGGCTGAGCCGAAAGGAGCAATGTGCCCGAGCCCGCCGCACGTTTGGGCCCTACTCGAGGGAAAGGAGGAGTAAAGGGGAAAAGCGGCTGCGTCCGGCCGGATCCGAGGAGAAAGCCCCGGCCGGACGCTCTACTTCAGTGAGACGCCTCAGGAGAGCGCCTTGGTGAGTTCGGGGAGAACCTTGTAGATGTCGCCCACGATGCCGTAGTCGCAGTAGTTGAAGATCGGCGCGTTCTTGTCCTTGTTGACCGCAATGATCGTGCCGCAGTCGTTGACGCCGACCATGTGCTGAATCTGACCGGAGATGCCGAGCGCAACGTAGACGTCGCCCTTGAGGAGCACGCCCGAAACGCCGATGTAGCGTTCGCGCTCCATCCAGTGTTCGCCTTCGGCGATCGGACGCGAGCACCCGACTTCGGCGCCGATCGCCTTCGCGAGCGCGTCGGCAAGCGCGAGATCCGCTTCCTTGGCGATGCCGCGGCCGACGCCGACACGCGCTTCGCCTTCGTGAGGTCGACGGCGCTCTGGGCCTTGGCGCGGCGTTCCTTCACCACGAGGGCGTTGGCGGGCGCGACGTAGGCAACCTTCGTGACGGCGAGGTCGGCGGAGGATTCGGCAGCTTCAGGCGCAAAGACGCCGCCCGAAACCGTGACCACCGCATTGGCGGAGAGAACCTTTTCGGTGCCGACCGCGAGGCCGCCGTAGGTGCAGAACGTAACGCGCAGGCCGTCGGCGGCAGGATTCAGGGAAAGCGCGTCGTTGACGAGGGCGGCGCCGAGCTTCTGAGAAAGCGCGGCGGCAAAGGCCTTGGAGCGCTTCGTCACGTCGAGAAGAACGAGATTGCCTTCGCCCGCAATGACGGCGGCGAGGCTCGCGGCGTAGTTTTCAACGCAGCTCTCGGCGGCGACGTCGAGGTTGTAGACCGCATCCGGGCCGGAGGCGCGCAACGCCTGGACGCCCGCTTCGGAAACGACGACGGCATTCACCTTCGCGCCCGTCTTCTTCGCGCCGGTAATGAGATCGGCATAACGGTCAGCCGCATCAGCGAAGACCCAAACAGTATTGATCTGCTTCATGATGTTTTTCTCCTGCGATGCGCTGGATTAGTTGAAAAGGCCCTTGATCTTCTGAGCGAACTCGGCGACGACTTCAGGCGAATCGCCTTCGACGACGTCGTGAGCGCGCTGCTTCGTCGGCGGAACGACGACCGATTCGAGCTCTGCGACCGGAGCCGGAGCGCTCCAGGAGACATCGGCCGCGCCGAGCGCCTTCGTGGGCTTCCTGCCGGCGCCGAGAATGGCCTTCATGGTCGGGATGCGCGGCGTATTGATGTCGCTCGTCACGCAGACGGCTGCGGGGAGCGGGAGCTCGATCACCTCGACTTCGTTTTCAAGCGAACGTTCAACGAGAACCTTGTCGCCCGCCTTTTCAATCTTGCTCACGGCATTGACGCAGGGGATGCCGAGAAGGCCCGCGGTGAGAAGACCCACCTGCTGGGCGTAAAGGTCGCCCGAGCCTTCGCCGAAGACGAGGAGATCAAAGCCGGTCGTCTTCACGGCAGCGGCGATCGCGGAGGCCGTGACGTCGGGGAGCGCCCCTTCAAAGGCCGCGTCCTTCACGAGAACGAGTTCGGAGGGACCGCGGGAAAGGACGTCCTTTCTGAGCTTCGTATTCTCAAGATACTTGCCGCCCACGGAGAGGGCGGTGACCGTGTCGCCGTCGGCGGCGAGGACAACGCCGGCTTCGATGCCGTTCAGGTCGAACTGACTGATCTTCGCTTCGGCGCGATCAAAATTCAGCTTGCTGTCGGGCGTCACGACGATGTCTTGCTCTTCCGGCACAACCTTGAAGCAAGTAACGATATGCATAATGACTCCTTCGTTATTTGATGTGTGCATGAGGGCCGGCTGGGTATATATCTGAAAATATGTCAGAGACCTTTTCAGCGGTCATGCGGAATATCAGGAATAAAGATCTGGAATGAGCGCTTTTATTCGTTCTTTCGAATTAAGTCCCTCAAGCTGTGCACATATTGCCGGCTTAATTAAAAAGCCGCGAGATGGTTACTTGCTTTTCATTTAAATAATTATGCAGAGCCCGGCGGGGTCCATATATAACCCTGGGCCGATAAATCTTTCCTCAGCCCTTATTCCGCATGGGATTAAGGCGCTTTTTCGAGGGGCATGCTGAAGGTCTCCTTTGTCTGCCAGATCGTTCAGAAGACTTTCGCCGCTATTCGGCGCCTCAAAAAGCCCGGCGAATCGCCCCGGGAGATCAGATGAATCGATGATTATTCATAAAATTCATGTCATTGCCATCCATGCGGAGGACTCCTCACCCTCCCCGGCGACGCCATTCCGAGGCGTCCGCATCCCCTGCATTTCCGGTTCCGGGAAGCGCCCGCAGCAAGATTGATCACCCTGCCTGCAGGATTATTGAAGGCCCGCGGGAGCCTTTCGGGATGCGTACGGCAAGGAGATTTCAGAACACAATTCAATGTTTTATAAGAAATAATTGATCTGCTCCGCGAGGAAGCCCACTGAGATTTCCGCTTCCCGGCCCATGTGCGGCGCTCTTTTGGAAAGCTTTCTCTGCTTTTCCGGATGCCGCTATCGACCCCGGAACGCTTTTTTCCCCGCTCCCCGGACAATGAGATGCAGCTTTGTTGAAAACACCCTTTTCGAGGGCAGGGAGGCTCGCCCGGATTCTCCGGCGGCGGCTCCCCTTATATATAGGGCGGCGCCCGGACCGCATCTTCTTGAGCGGCCCTTCAGGCGCCGTCATCAACGATCATTCTCTATTTTTCAATGAATTAGGCCAATGTGAGCGATCGCTCGCCTCTGCGCGGAAAGCGCACCGGCCGGCGTCCGCGCCCCTGGTTCAGCACCCTCATTTCCGCCCTTCCGGAAGCCCCTCAAAAAGGCCTTCCGACCCAGCTTCCGGGGTCGGGGAAAGCGAAAAATTCTGCAGCCCATGCAGGATTGTCCCGGCGGAGAAGCAAAAAACCACTGTTCAGTCATCCGGGCTTTTTGAGTTTCCCGAAAGCATTTTCCCCAATCATCAGAGAGATATCGCTTTTAGGCACCAAACGAAAAGCGTCGGGTCCCTGCATCATTCTTGAGAATTAAAACACCAAATTGCATTCGTTTTCATTCGCCCGCTTTCGATAATGACTCTCGTCCAATGGAACTAAATCGATAGTTGCAGACAGCAAAATAAATCAGTCAAGTTCCTGCCGGAGAAAGTTTCTAATTCAGAAATATTTTTATTTCTCCTGACAGCTGCTTCACGATTAAAAGCAAATATTAAAAAAGATTTTTTAATGCCTGCAGCTTTCTCAACCGGAGAAAACCCATGAGTCAATCACCAGCCGGGCCGTCGAAAGGCACGTCCTTCATGCTCGCAGCGATAGGCATTTACCTGAGCTACTTCCTGCACGGCGCGAGCGTCATCGCGCTTGCGCAGAACATGACTTCTCTTGCCGAGAAGTTCGCCACCGACAGCGCAGGCATCGCCTACCTGATTTCGGGCATCGGCCTCGGCCGCCTCGTCACGATCCTCTTCTTCGGCGCGCTCTCGGACAAGTTCGGCCGCCGCGCGATGATTCTCCTCGGAATCATCCTCTACATGATCTTCTTCTTCGGGATCCCCTACAGCCCCAACCTGATGGTCGCCTTCTGCCTCGCCTTTGCGGTGGGCGCAGCCAACTCCGCGATCGACACGGGCGGCTATCCGGCCCTGATTGAATGCTTCCCGAAGGCCTCGAGCTCGGCCGTGATTCTGCTCAAAGCCATGGTTTCCTTCGGCCAGATGCTCTATCCGATGGCGGTGAGCTTCCTCATGGTCTCGAGCCTCTGGTACGGCTACGCCTTCATTGTGCCCGGCATCATCTTCGTCCTCATCACGCTTCTCGTCCTCAAGTGCCGCTTCCCGAGCCAGGCCGTCGACGCCGCGGTCCTCAAGGATCTGCCGCAGATGCGCCAGCAGCCCTCCTACTGGGGCGAAGGCCTCATGGCCGTGATCTTCGGCGTCGCCGCATTCTCGACCTTCTACGTGATTGCCGTCTGGATGCCGCGCTACGCCATGGCCTTCGGCGGGATGTCGGAATCGGAATCCCTCACGACGATCTCCTACTACAGCATCGGTTCGCTCGTCTGCGTCTTCGCTTTCGCCTACCTCCTGAAGTCGAAGGTCCGTCCGGTCTGGGCAATGGTTCTCAACAGCCTCATCGCCTGCATCGCCTCGCTCGTTCTCTTCCTCTACCCGACGCCGCTCATCTGCAAGGCGGGCGCCTTCCTGATCGGCTTCTCCGCCGCGGGCGGCATCCTGCAGCTCGGCGTTGCGGTGATGGCTGAGTTCTTCCCGAAGAGCAAGGCGAAGGTGACCTCGGTCTACATGATGATGGGAGGCCTCGCAAACTTCGTGATCCCGCTCGCCACCGGCTACCTCTCGCAGATCAGCATCAAGTACATCATCCTCCTCGATTTTGGCCTGGCTGTTCTCACGCTCCTCACGTCGCTCTACCTCTTCCGCCGCTACTACGCGATCTTCTCGATCCCGGCGAAGGACGTCCGCTTCGGCGAAGCGCGCTTCATCAAATAAACCGTTTTCCTTAATCAACCCAACAGGCTTTTGCGGAAAGAGAGGGGAACCTTCCCCGCTCTTCCCCGGGAGCCAGAAATCCCCGGGCGCTCCGCCTCCTCGACCCGATTCCAGGGGCCGGACACCCGATCTCCAAATCTTCCGCATTTCCTAGATATTTGAAGGAGTCAAAAATGGAAGTCACCGCTAAGTACGAGCTCATCGGCCTCATGGCTTACCCGATCCGTCACAGCCTCTCGCCGACGATGCAGAACCGCGCTCTCGACAAGCTCGGCCTTCCCTACTGCTACATGGCCTTCGAGGTCGACAACGCCTCCTTCCCGGATGCCATCAAGGGCCTTCGCGCTCTGAAGATGCGCGGCTCGGGCGTCTCGATGCCGAACAAGCAGCTCGCCATCCAGTTCATGGACGAACTCGCCCCGGCCGCCAAGCTCGCCGGCGCCATCAACACGATCGTGAACGACAACGGCTACCTGAAGGGCTACAACACCGACGGCACGGGCCACATCCGCGCCATTAAGGAAACCGGCTTCGACGTCAAGGGCAAGACCATGGTCCTCGTCGGTGCGGGCGGCGCCGCCACCGCCATCGGCGCCCAGGCTGCCGTTGAAGGCTTCAAGGAAATCAAGCTCTTCAACCGCAAGGACGAATTCTGGGAAGGCGCCCACGCCTTTACGAAGCGCGTGAACGACAACTCCGACTGCCGCGTCACGGTCTGCGACCTCGACGATGAGAAGCTCTTCGGCGACGCCATCGCCGGCGCCGACGTTCTCACGAACGCCACCAAGGTCGGCATGAAGCCGCTCCACGAGCTCTCCGTCATCAAGGACGTCTCGATGCTCCGCCCGGACCTCCTCGTTTCCGAATGCGTCTACAACCCGCACATCACGAAGCTCCTCGAGCAGGCTCAGGCTGCGGGCTGCAAGACCGTCGACGGCTACGGCATGCTCCTCTGGCAGGGCTATGAACAGTTCAAGCTCTGGACCGGCGAAGACTTCCCGATCGAATACATCCGCGAATCGATGGGCTTCAAGTAATCCGCCGACTCTCCTGCCGGGCGGCAACTTCTCCAGCTCCGCCCGGCGGGGAGCGCGGTTTCCCGCCAAGCATCGTATTCTTAGTTTCTCCTCTCTCCGGATTCAGAAATGCAGACTGTTCAGATTAAAAACGTTACCCTGGGCGAAGGCGCCCCGAAGATCATCGTCTCCCTGATGGCGAAGGACATTGCCGCCGTCAAGAGCGAAGCCCTCGCCTACCGCTCCGCCGACTTCGACATCCTCGAATGGCGCGGCGACCACTTCACGGCCATCGCCGACACGGCCGCGGCGCTTGACGCCCTGCGCGAACTCCGCGCGGTCTTCCCCGACAAGCCCATCCTCTTCACGTTCCGCAGCAAGAAGGAAGGCGGCGAACAGGAAATCGCTCCCGAAGCCTACATTGCGCTCAACATCGCCATGGCTGAAAGCGGCCTCGTCGACGCGATCGACCTCGAGCTCTTCACGGGCGACGCCCTCGTCTCCCAGACCATCGCCCGCGCGCATGCGAAGGGCGTGAAGGTCATCATGTCGAACCACGACTTCCACAAGACCCCGGCGAAGGAAGAGATCGTCAAGCGCCTCACGAAGATGCAGGAACTCGGCGCCGACGTGCCCAAGATCGCGCTCATGCCCGAATCCAAGGCCGACGTCCTCACGGTTCTCGCCGCCACCCTCGAAGTTTCCGAGAAGATTGCCGACCGTCCGATCATCACGATGTCGATGTCTAAGACCGGCGTCATCTCCCGCCTCGCCGGCGAAGTCTTCGGTTCCGCCGCCACCTTCGGCGCCGTCCAGAAGGCCTCCGCCCCCGGCCAGATCTCCGTGACCGACCTCCGCACGGTCCTCTCGATCATTCACGCGGCTTAATTTCAGCCCGCCCCGCGCTCCCCGGCGTTCTTGTCGCCGGGACGCGGACCGCGCCCGCAGGAGGGAAGTTCTTCCCCGCGGGCCCGCCTGATCGATTTTTGAAAACCTCCAGCACTCTGCAGCGCCCTCAAAAGCGCCGCAGCCGGGTCCCCTCGCGCCCGAAAAAGGCCGGGACGGATCCGAACACCCAAAATTTTCGAGCAAAGCGTCCGCAGGGTTCTCCCGGTGCGGGCAGCTCAATCCGGAGAATTCCATGCAGATTGCAAAACCCAAGCGCATCAACGGCCGCGTGCCCGTCATGTCCGCCGAAGAGGCCGTGACCTACATTCCTGATGAAGCCACGCTCTGCGTTCTCGGCGCCGGCGGCGGCATTCTTGAAGCGACGAAGCTCATCGAAGCCCTCGCCGAACGCTACAAGACCACGCAGACCCCGAAGAACCTCGGCATCATCAGCCCGACGGGCCTCGGCGACCGCGCCGAGCGCGGCATCAGCCCGATCGCTCAGGAAGGCCTCGTCAAGTGGGCGCTCTGCGGCCACTGGGGACAGTCGCCCCGCATTTCCGAGCTCGCCGAGCAGAACAAGATCTCTGCCTGGAACTATCCGCAGGGCGTCCTCACGCAGATGCTCCGCGCATCGGCCGCCCACCAACCCGGCATCATCTCGGAAATCGGCCTCGGCACCTTCGTCGATCCGCGCAACCAGGGCGGCAAATTGAACGACGTGACGAAGGAAGACCTGATCAAGCTCGTCAACATCGAAGACAAGGAATACCTCTACTACAAGTCGGTTCCGCCCAATGTCGCCTTCATCCGCGCCACGACCTGCGACAGCGAAGGCTATGCGACCTTTGAGGACGAGGTGATGTACCTCGACGCCCTCGTCATCGCCGAAGCCGTTCACAACAACGGCGGCATCGTGATGATGCAGGTTCAGAAGATGGTGAAGAAGGCGATCCTTCATCCGAAGAACGTCCGCATCCCGGGCTACCTCGTCGACATCGTCGTCGTCGACCCGCAGCAGACGCAGCTCTACGGCGGCGCGCCGGTGAACCGCTTCATCTCGGGCGACTTCACGCTCGACGATTCCGAACGCGTCAAGATTCCGCTCAACCAGCGCAAGGTCGTCGCCCGCCGCGCTCTCTATGAAATGAAGAAGCAGGCGATCGGCAACGTCGGCGTCGGCATTGCCGACGGCATCGGCCTCGTCGCCCGCGAGGAAGGCTGCGACGAAGACTTCGTCCTCACCGTTGAGACGGGCCCGATCGGCGGCATCACGACGCAGGGCGTCGCCTTCGGCGCGAACGTCAACACCCGCGCCATTCTCGACATGACCGCGCAGTTCGACTTCTACCACGGCGGCGGCCTCGACGTCTGCTACCTCTCCTTTGCCGAAGTCGACAAGGAAGGCAACGTCAACGTCCACAAGTTCAACGGCAAGATCATGGGCACGGGCGGCTTCATCGACATCAGCGCCACCTCGAAGAAGATCGTCTTCTGCGGCACGCTCACCGCGGGCGGCCTCAGGACCGAAGTCGGCGACGGCAAGCTCACGATCACCCAGGAAGGGCGCGTCACGAAGTTCGTCGACCATCTCCCGGAAATCACGTTCTCGGGCAAGGTCGCCCTCGAACGCGGCCTCGACGTCCGCTACGTCACCGAACGCGCGGTCTTCACGCTCAAGGCTGACGGCCTCCACCTCGTCGAAGTTGCTCCGGGCGTCGACATCGAGCGCGACATCGTCGCGAAGATGGGCTTCAAGCCCGTGATCGACAAGAATCTGAAGCAAATGGACGCCTGCATCTTCACCGATGCCGTCATGGGCTTCAAGCTCCCCGACGCTGAATAACCCCTTTCCAAATTCCCAAACCTTTCCCACTTCAAGGAAAAGAGAAAATGGCTATCGATTTTTCGCTCACCGAAGAGCAGGAGCTGCTCCTTGCCTCCATCCGCGAACTCATCACGACCGAGTTCCCTGAAGAGTACTGGCGCACCCACGACGAAACGAGCACCTACCCGCGCGAATTCATGAAGGCGCTCGCCGAAAACGGCATCTCGATGCTCGGCGTCCCTGAAGAATTCGGCGGCATCCCCGCCGACTACGTGACGCAGATGCTCGCCCTCATGGAAGTCGCCAAGTGCGGCGCCCCGGCGTTCCTCCTCACGAACGGCCAGTGCATCCACTCGATGCTCCGCTTCGGCTCGCCCGAGCAGCTGAAGAAAACCGCTGAAAGCACGGCTGCCACGGGCGACCCCGCCTACTCGCTCGCCCTCACGGAACCGGGCGCCGGCAGCGACAGCAACGCCACCGCCACGACCTTCACGCGCCGCGACGGCAAGATCTACCTCAACGGCCAGAAGACCTTCATCACGGGCGCTGCCGAATATCCGTACATGCTCGTCATCGCCCGCGATCCCGAGCAGCAGGATCCGAAGAAGGCCTTCTCCCTCTTCTGGGTCGACGCGAAGAAGCCCGGCATCAAGGTGAATCCCCTTCACAAGATCGGCTGGCACCTCGTGAGCACCTGCGAGGTGTACCTCGACAACGTCGAGGTTGAGGAATCCGACATGGTGGGCGAGGAAGGCAAAGGCTTCCTCAACGTCATGTACAACTTCGAAATGGAGCGCCTCATCAACGCCGCCCGCTGCACGGGCTTTGCGGAATGCGCCTTCGAGGACGCCGCCCGCTACGCCAACCAGCGCATCGCGTTCGGTCAGCCGATCGGCTTCAACCAGATGATCCAGGAAAAGCTCGCCCTCATGGCCGTCAAGTGCAAGAACATGCGCAACATGGTTCTGCAGACTGCCTGGCAGGCGGACCGCAAGGAGTCGCTGCGCGTGACGTCGTCGCTCGCGAAGCTCTACTGCGCCCGCACGGCGCTTGAAGTGATCGACGATGCGATCCAGATCATGGGCGGCCTCGGCTACACGAACGACGCCCGCGTCTCCCGCCTCTGGCGCGACGTCCGCTGCGAACGCATCGGCGGCGGCACGGACGAAATCATGATCTACATCGCCGGCCGTCAGATCCTGAAGGCCTACCGCGAATAATCCTGATGTTCTGAACCTTCAGAACTGCGCTTTGCGCTCCGGAATCGTCCTGACAACGGTTCCGGAGCGTTTTTCATTTAGGAAGCGGCAGTATTGACAGATTCCGGACTTCAGTTCGACACTGAGCTCTAAAGTAAATTCCTTAATCCGGAATAACTATTTCCATTTCTAAATGCAACTTCAGGGTTTTTACCAGTATTCAGACGGTAAGATGTCTTCATTCGTTCTTTGTCGAACATTTCCCCATTTTTGAAGGTTCATCCGCAATGTCCCGTCTTTTCACGAACTCCGCCCTTTCCACCTCCTTCGGCCTCCTCTTTCTCCGCATCGCGCTTGCAGGGAGCCTCCTCACGCACGGCATCGCCAAAATCGAGAATTTCTCGGCGCTATCCAACTCCTTCCCGGATCCCTTCGGGACGGAGCATCTGACAGCGCTTCTTCTTGCCATCTTCGCCGAAGTCGTCTGCTCGATCTTCGTCCTCATCGGTCTCTGGACGCGCGCCGCGCTCATTCCGCTCATCTGCACCTTCCTCACGATTGCCTTCGTGGTGCTCGCCGGAAAGGACTTCGGCGCTCGCGAAATGCCGCTCCTCTATCTCTTCGGCTTCGCGACGCTCTTCTTCACGGGCGCGGGCAGCTTCTCGCTCTCTGGGCTCACCAGGGCTGCTGCCAGGAAAGCCTGATTTCCTCCCGCGTAATACGCAAGAGAAGCGCCGCAGGTTCTCATTCCTGCGGCGCTTCTCTTCTTTTGGTTTTCAGGAAGCAGCCTCATCCTATGCCGGGTTTGAGGCGGGTTCCTTTCAAGCGACCTCTGAGCGCAATCAGCGGTCGTGGGTCTCGCTCTTCGCCTTCACGGGCTTGTAGCCGTCGGGCTCAATGAGAGCGGTGTCGAAGCCCGCAACGCGCTTCTTCCCGTCCATCGTGTAGAGCCAGATGTCGTAGGTTGCGCCCGGAATCATGTTCTGAGCGATTTCCTTGGCCTTGAAGGTGAGGACCATGTCCTTCCTGCCGTCGCCGTTCATGTCCTTAACCTCGTGCTTCACGGGCTTCGCGAGCGCGCTCACGACGCCCGTGGTGCCGATCGAGGAGCGGCCGACGCCCGCGTGGGTGCGCGAGAGATCGATCTTCGAGGCGTCGAGCTTCGCATCCGAATAGAGCACCACGTCGACCGTCTTCTCGGACTTCGGATTGATCGTGTCGGCAAGCACCGCGACTTCGTGCGGCATGAGCTTTCTCGCCTCTTCCCCGACCGCATACTGGGCCTTGTCGAAGACTTCGGCATTGAAGGCGTGGAGATAGGCGCGAGCCTTTTCTTCGGAGAACCCAAGGAGCGCTGCGGCCTGAGTCTTCGCGGCGGCAGCATCCTTCATCCAGGCCTTCTCAAGGCCGTTCACGAACTTCGTGTTGTCCTTAAAGGCGTCGCGGTTGTAGTCGACGATGTTGGCGAGCTCGACGAAGCGGAAGGACTGCCAGTCGGGGTCGAAGCTGAAGAGTTCCGGCGTGCCCTTGAAGTGCTCGGCCGTTGCCTTATCCCAGCTCATGAAGGCAGCCGCCTTCGCGGGAGCTGCGAGCGGGAAGAAGGGAACATAGGGCGTTTCGCAGGGGCGCGCCATCGTGCGGTAGCCCGTGATGAGAAGCGGGTTCTTATCGAGCACGTAGACGCCCGATTCATGCGTGGTCGGACGGCAGAGGCCGATGCCCTGATGGTGGTACCAGCCCGGATCGTCGCCGATCTGCGGTTCATGCGTGCGAAGGAGATTCTCGACCTCCTCGACGCCCATCTTCTTCGCCTGAGTGGTGCTGTACGGGAACTTTTCCGGATCCGTGATGTCCTGACCGATCAGCTTCTTCCAGGCGAGGTTGTTGCGCGAAAGGCTGTAGCCCGCAGCGCGGCGCTCTGCGGGCGCGACGGCCACGCGGAAGTTGAAGTCGTTGTAGACGCCGGGAACGGCGGGCTTGTAGCGGCCGTTCTTAATCGCGCGCTCAATCATGCCGGGCGCCACGATGACGTTTTCCGTATCGGTGGCGTCGACGTGATTCATCATGAAATTGTTCGGGATGTAGACGACCTCATTGTCCTTCACGCGGCGAGCAACCCAGGTGTTGCCCTGATGAATGGCGATCTGCCAGGCTTCCTTGCTGTCCGCGACCGTGTAGGTGCGGCCTTCGGAGAAGTAGCCGTACTTCCCGAGAAGATCGATCGCAATGTCGATGGCGTGGCGGGCGCTCGTAGCGCGCTCGGCCATCAGGCGGCGGATGCCGTAGCCGATGCCGCCGTCCTTGGTCGGCATGACGTCGTCCTCGTAGATGCCGGTGCAGGCGTTCGTCACGATCACGACGCCGTTCTCATTGACGAAGCCGTCCGAGAAGGAGGCGCCGTTCGGGTCGAAGGTCTGGGACCAGTAAAAGCCGAAGGTGTGCTTCACCTGCGGGATCGAGGCGGCAGCGGGCTCGAACTTGATCATTTCGCCATCCGCATGGTCCTGCGGCGGCACCCAGTACTGCGGATTCAGAATGCGTCCGCCGTTGTCTTCGTTGTGGCCGATGATGATCGTGCCCGTCTTGCTCGCGTCCTTGCCGACGATGACGGTCGAGCAGCCGATCGCATTGAAGGTGAGCGCGCTCAGCGCGATGCCGACGGCTGCGGCGACTGCCTTGAACTTCATGGACATAGTAATTCTCTCCATTTGGTGGTATTTCTGTTTTCAGCTCTTTTGGACGCTTTCAAAGCGCCTCCCGGCTGTGGAGAGGAGTTTAAGACATTTACCCTAGATCTCTATTCGGAAAAGTCCCAACTTCAGTTCATGCTCACGGCGTGATTTTTGTGGTTCATAGGTTTACAGCCGCTTCCTGGAAAATCTAAAGCACAACTTCTTATTGTTTTATATGGAATAAGTGTTAGTAAATGGCCAATGCAACAAATATTCTCATGAGGAATAATCACTATTCCTGACATTCCGACGGTTTAAAGATCGACCAGTGCGCGGATCCGAACAGGTTTGCTTCCGGCAGATCCCGCCCGCTTCTTGATTTTTGTATTTCGCTTTCAATGAAGGAAGCCTCCCTCGGGCGAGGCATGCATACCGCATCTCTTATGTCAGCGGGCGAAAGCACTGCAATGGCAGCCCTCTGATTACAAACGCTTTAATTCCGCTCGTACACCTGTGGTAATTTCGAGGAACCGATCCTTTTCTCTTATCTTTCTTCTCCCGACGAACTCATGCAGTTTCGCAAAGCGCTCACTGCCGCCACGGCCGCCGTAGCCATCATTCCCATCGTCGTGCTTGCCGCCTTCGAGTGGCGGAACGTCCTCAGCGAAATGGATGCGCTCGAAAAGAGGCAGAGAATGACGGCCGAGCGCATTGCAGAAGCGATCAATGCGAGACTCTCCTCTGCTCTCGAACTCATGCTCCTCGCAGCCTCGGAACTGCCGGAACTATCCTCTGCCGAAGCAAGAAACAGGACTCTTGCCCATATCGCCCGCGCCGAGCCGGCGTTTCTCAATCTGCATTTCGACACGCCCGAAGGCATCTCAAGCGGCTTCCATCCGCTTCTCAATCCGGCGGGCGTTCCCAACAACGGCGTTGATCACCGCGGGCGCAGGCACTGGAAGGAACGGCGAACCGATGCGCCTTACTGGATCTCAGCGAGCTTTGAGGCAACCGGCGCTGCCGATGAACGCATCGTCAACATCGGCGCTCAGGCGAGAACCCGGTCCGGTGAACTGGCCGGCTTCGCCGTCTGCGCGCTCGACCTCAAGAAGTTTGCTGCGATCGCCGCTGAGTACGAAAATCCCGGCGACGCAATCTGGATTACCGACAGTAAAGGCGGAATTCTCTATGCTTCCCGCGGGATTGAGGCAGCGCCCATCAGTGCTTTTGAGGCGCTCATTCCGGAGGGAAGCCCGACCGCTCCCGGACCGATTCCATTCAAGGCCTCTCAGGGCCAGAAAGTCCTCGAGGGGTGGTTTGCCGAAACCGGCCTCAGCGGAGACTGGCGCGTGATGGCTGCCAAACCCAATGCGCTCCGCCAGATGGAACTCACCGGAATTGTTCTCCGGAGCCTCTTCCTCATTCTCTTTGTTCTTGGAGCCTCCGGTTTAGCGGGCATGCTAGCCCGACGACCGATTGAAAAGGCGCTCTTCAAGCTTCAAAGCCAGGTAGCGGCGGCGAGACCCGAGCCGCTCCCTGACGAGCGCATACATTCGCTCTCCGAGTTCGAAGCGCTTCAGGCTGAATTCGGCCGCCTGATGAAGCGGCTCTCCATCGCCCGCGAGGAAATCGAGTCGGTCAACCGCCATCTCGCCGACGAAGTCGCCCGACAGACACAAGCGCTCCGAACCCAGATGGAAATGCTCTCCAGAATTTTTGAGAGCCTTGCTGACGGGCTTCTTCTGCTCGACCAGGAGGGCGCCATTGTCTGGGCCAATCAACGCGCGGAGCGCCTCTTCACAGCATCCGCTTCCGGAAAGATCCTCGGCTCAGCTGCCGGAACGCTTTTTGCCCAATGCCTGCAGTCGGGCAATGCGTCTCCTGCCCCGGAGGCCGTGCTCTCCGGCGGCACGCACCGGTTTCAGCTCAGATCCTCTTCCGGCGAACGGTTTCTCGACGTAACGGCCTTTCCCATTGAGGGAGGCGACCGCTTCGCACGCGGCATTCTCCTTCATGACGCTACGGACGCCGCCAGAATGGAAAGCCTCAAAGAGAATCTCATCGGCGTTGTGGCGCATGAGCTCAAAACGCCGCTCGCGGCCATTGCGCTCTCAGCAGAAACGCTGGCCCGTCAGGATGCCGGCTGGAGCGAAGAATTCCAGAACGATCTTCTTCAGGGAATGCGCCGGGAAGTCGGGGCGCTCCAGCAGCTGATTTCCGACTGGCTCGATGTGGCGCGCATTGACGGCGGCACCTTCATCATTCAAAAGCGGATCGTGCAGCTGAAGCCCATCATCCTGCGCGCGCAGAAGCGCGTCCGGGCGCTCGGACCGGCTCAGATCCGAATCACGATTGAGCCGGACGCAGAGTGCGTCAACGTTGACCCGGACCGGTTCCTCCAGCTTCTCACAAATCTCCTCTCAAACAGCGTCCGCTACCGGGCCCTGGAGCGCGAGTGCATCATTGACGTTCATGCGGAAAAGAAGCACTCCGAGCTTCTCCTCTCCGTCACTGACAACGGCATCGGCATTCCCGAAGGCGAGGAAAGGAGAATCTTCGACCGCTTTTATCAGGTCAACATGGGAATGCGCCGAAGAAGCGGCGGCACCGGTCTCGGCCTCGTCATTTCGCTTGCGATCGTTCGCGCTCACGGCGGAACGATTGAAGTCGCGAGCACGCCCGGCGTCGGCAGCACGTTCACTGTCAGAATTCCCTATTGAATGGATTCACGCCCATCCTCCCTGCCGCATTTCTCAAAATCAGCCATGACAACTTCCAGTCCCGACGCCGCCCGCCCGCTCATTCTCATCATCGACGACGAAAGCAGAATCCGCCGTCTCGTCGCAGCGAATCTCGAAACGCTCGGCTACGACACGGCCCAGGCCGCTGACGGCGAAATCGGGTTTGACATCTGGAAGCGCCTTGAACCGAAGCCGCAGCTCATCGTGCTCGACCTGATGATGCCCGGCATGGACGGCTTCGCCTTCCTTCAGAAGATTCGGGAGGAAAGCGAGGTGCCCGTCATTCTGCTCACGGCCCGTTCGGAACTCTCCGACAAAACCAAATGCCTGAGCGCCGGTGCCGACGACTACCTTGTGAAGCCCTTTGCCATGGAGGAGCTTGCCGCGCGCATTGCGGCAGTATTGAGAAGAACTTCCGTCAGGGCCTCTGCGGCGGCAGGTGCGCCCCGCGCGGAAGAATTCGTCAACGGTCCGCTCATCCTGGTCCCGGAAAAACGCGAATGCCGGTGGGGAGCCGCTCCTATACGGCTTTCCGACACGGAATTCCGGCTCCTTCTGGCGCTCGTGAAGCACCCGGGCGCCGTCATTGCGCATGACGCCCTGATCCGGGAGGTCTGGGGCGCCGAACACCTCGGCGAACTTTCGCTCCTTCGCGTCGCCTTCGCCCGCATCCGCCGAAAACTCTCGGAAGCCGGCGCCGACGGCTCCGTCATCTCTTCCTACTCCGGCGTGGGCTACGTCATCACCGACCTCTCGGAATCCTTTGATTGAAATCTTTTTGCAACCTTCGTCGACGCCATTGATGCGGGTATGAAATCTTCTCCTTCTAAGCTTTCCAATAACTCACGGGAGCCCTGACCGGCTCCCTTTTGAAAGATCAGAAGGAGACGAAAAAATGAACCGCAGTCCCGCCGCCAGTTTCTTACCCGTTCCGCCGGAGCCGCTCTCGGCGCCGCCGCTCTCGCGCCTTTTGCCGCGCAATCCGCGCACGCCGCGCCGGCCGACCGCAAATGGGATGAAGAAGTCGACGTGATCGTGGTCGGCACGGGCATCGCCGGGACGATTGCCGCCATTGCCGCAGCTGAAAAAGGCTCCAAAGTCCTGATGCTCGAGAAAATGTCCTTCCCCGGCGGCACGTCTCTCGTGTCCGGTCTCGACTTTGCCTGCGTCGGCTCTCCGCTTCAGAAGGAAAAAGGCGTCAAGGACGCTCCCGAACTCCTCGCCGGCGACATGGCGAAGGTTTCGGGCGGCTTCGGAAGCTATGAACGCGCTCTCCTGATGGCAAAGACCACCGCCCGCGTGGAATCTTTCCTCACCGCTCACGGCGTCAAGTGGGACGGGCGTCTCCTCAAGCTCGGCGGCCACAGCGTTGCGCGCGGCCTTTCCGCACAAGGGGGCGGCGCCGGCATGCTTTCCGCGCTCTGGAACTGGATGAAGGCGCATTCAGACATTCAGATCCGCACGAAGTGCCGCGCCGAGGAAGTGCTTTTCAATGAAAAGGGTGAAGCCTCCGGCCTCCGGGTTCGCGAAGGCTATGTGTTCTCGCGCAATGCAGACGACGACTGGGCGAATGCAACCGGCGTCATGAAGACGATCCGCGCCCGCCAGGCGGTGGTTTTCGCAACCGGCGGCTATGCCCAGGACAAGGCCTTCCGCTCGTCCGAGGTTCCCTTCCTCGCGGGCGTTGTATCGACCACCAATGCGGGCGCCACGGCCGGTTCCCTGAAGACGCTCGAAGCGGCCGGCGCTCAGGCCGTGCAGCTTTCGCTTTTCCGCTTTGCCTATCCGCTCCCGACCGAAGACATGATCTGGGGCATGCTCATTGACCCGGCCACCGGACGCCGCTTCATGAGCGAAGGCGAAACGCGCAATACGCTCGCGAGCGCCGTCCTTCAGCATCGTCTGCGCAACGGGGACCGCAAGCCCTTCATCGTCTGGGACGAAAAGGCGCTCAAAAAATTCCACAACATGAAGCGTCTCGAGCAGAGTCTTGCCGACAAGAACGGCATCGACGGCGCGATTCTCAAATTCGCATCGCTCGATGAACTTGCGAAGCACTACAGCACCGACGGCAAGGCGCTCCAGGAAAGCCTCGTCAAGTACAACGAGCTGATTGCCGGCGGCAGGGACACGGAGTTCAATAAGCCCATGGAGCGCTCCGGGCGCAAGGTGGAGCCGCTTTCCGCGGAAGGCCCCTTCTACACGATGGTCGTGACGCCCCGCCTCAACTACACGCCGGGCGGCATCCGCACCAATGAAAAGGCTCAGGCAATCCGCCTTCGCGACGGCGCGCCGATTCCGAGACTCTATGTTGCGGGCGAAGCTTCGGGCGGCCTTCACGGGCAGGAGCGCCTCACGGCCTGCTCCATGCCGGACTGCTCATCCTTCGGCCTGATTGCAGGGGAAAACGCGGCTGCTGAAACGCGCATCTGAGCGACTGCCGGTTACGTCCCCACAAGAAAACGTCCGCTTCTTCCTCACGCCTGGAGCCTGAGGGAGAAACGGCCGGCGTGAAGCCTCTTCCAGGACAACTCTGCCATTCCTGGAAGAGGCTTTTTTTTTATCTGCCATCTCATCCAGATCAGCCGCTCAGAGAGCGACAAAATGTGCAATAGTCCGACATTGTTGACATTCAGGAGGCCGGACGGGCCTTTTATCATGGAAGCTTCAGCCGTCAAAATTCTCGAAAATCCCAAGCGTCTTCGTTAGATTCGCGATCAGATGGTCGTGCGCGACGTATCGCTCGACAGCGACGACACGGTTTATCCCGCGCTTACCGCGCTGATTGCCCGGACGCTCGAAGAGACCGGACTCGTAGAAGACATGGCCCAGGCGCTCGGATACAACCCGGCGCTCACGCTCCATCTCCTCAATGCCGCTGTCGGCTCGACCGCCTCCTCTCTCCTCACGGAGAGCTTCAGACGGAAGGACCTCTCCGACCTCACCGACCGGGCCGTCGTCTCGCGTCCGAGCAAGCTTTTCGGTTCGGGTGCTCTGAGCGAAATGGAGATGAACGACCTCTTCCGCGAAATCAGCCGTAGCCCCAACCTCCTCCCGCGCTTCAACGTTGCCCGCATCCGGCGCTCGGGCGCGAAGCGCCTCGCCGTTTCCATCGGCATGGAACCGATCGTCCGCTGCAGCCCGAGCTTCGCGAAATCTTCGATTTCCATTTTGGACTTCACTGAGCCCTATGACCCCAGGATTCTGGGCGGCTTCCCGTCGAAAGCAAATTATCCGGACTGTGCCAAGGCGGCGTTCGAAGCCGTTCAATGCCTCCTTGACCGCACGGGCGCCCTGAAGGAAGGCTACGACGTCACCGTAGTCGACTGGATTACCTCGCTTTCCGACTTCCGGTCGCTTGCCAAGCTCGAAAAGAAAGGCTTCAAGTTCTTTGCTCAATCGATCATCGATCTTGAACCTGCTGAAGGAATCGCCCGGAAGCTCGTGAAAAAGGATGCGGACGATAATCCGGAATGGAAGAAGACGGGCAGCTCCGCTGAAACCATTTCCGGTCTGGAACTCCCTCGTTTTGAGAAACCGGTCTCGGCCGTGTTTCTGCATGAAAAATCCTATGAAGACGCAGCGGCCGAAGACCTCGAATGGATACTGAACGACGGGGGCCTCACGCAGGAAGAATTTCAAAAGAAAAGAGAAATCTGCGGCTTCCAGGCGTTCTTTACCAACAATGCCGGGCTCGATCTCATGAATGTCGAGGGAATCTGGTACCAGAACTTCGACGCGATCCCGCATGATGCAAAGACCATCGCCGACTGCATGGACGCTTACAACGGCACCAGCTTTGAGGGCGCTTCGCCTCAGGGACGGTTCTTCATGACGTACGTCGTCATCGCGGTCATTGACGCGCTGTACGCGAAATATCTGAAGAAGGTCGGCGTCGACGACGAATACGACGAGATTGACGGCTACCCGGACAACTTCATCGCCTCGCTTGTGAGGCTCCAGACGCTCGGCGTCGTGCAGGACTAGGGTGCAGCCGAAATGCGCTTTGCCGCGCCCGAGCATGAACTTCAGGCGTGCCGCGATGCCGCCCGCGGAGGACCTCCTCGAGTCGGCGCAGAAGGCCTGGGACGGGACCTCCGTCAATCCGGTGCTCGCACGCATCCGCGCTGCATCGAAGTCGTAAGTTCGCGAAAGCGCCCTTCCGCTTTCCATCATCCGGAGCAGGAATCCGCAGCCTGATTCCCGCCCAATAAAGAGCCGCCGGGACCCTGAAAGTTCCGGCGGCTCTCTTTCGCTTCATCCCCGGCGGCGCTCCAGACGCTGCGCCGCCTTAGGAAAGAAACGATCGGTTAAGACCCAGGGAAATTACTTCCCGGCCTTGATGGCTTCCGCGATGCTGTCGGCAGCAACGCGGCCCGACGTAAGGGCCCAGCCCACGTTGGCGCCGGCAGGCGAGTCGTCGCCCATCACGCCGCCCACGATTTCACCCGCACCGTAGAGGTTCGGGATGACCGAACCGTCCTTCTTCACGAGGTTGAGCTTGTCGTCCGTGCAGACGCCGCCCATCGTGGTCGCAAAGCGCGGCTTCTGCTCGACGATGTAGTAGGGGCCTTCGGCCGAAATTTCAGCCTTCATGTACTGAACCGGACGGTCGAAGTCCGCATCCTTCTTGGCCTTGACGAACCCGTTGTACTTGGCAACGGTCGCCTTCAGGTTTTCGGCATTGATGCCCGCCAATTTCGCGACGCCTTCGATCGTATCGGCCTTCACGAAGAGCGGCGGGGTCTTGCCGCCGTTGGCGAGATACTTGTCGGCATCCTCATGCGAAACGCCCGTTTCGGGGAGGCGCTTGTAGAAGCCTTCCCAGGACTTCTGGTCCATGAAGACGTAGGCCTGGCCGTTGGGGTTCTTGAGCATCGGCTCGAGAATGTGGCGGTTCGACGCCTTTTCATTCACGAAACGGACGCCATTCACGTTGACGAGAATGCCCGCCTGGTCAAAGGCGCCGACATTGGCGTAAATCGTGGACTTGGCCTTGCCCGGAGCGACTTCGATGCCGTTCGGATAGCGCTTGCCGTACTGGAGGAGCTGGGTCTTGACGCCCAACTTCTCGGCCATCTGGAGGCCGTCGCCCGTCGAGGAAACCGGACCGTAGTAGAGGACCTTCTGCATTTCGGGCGTGAGGAGCGACTTGTTGTTGCCGTAGCCGCCCGTCGTGAGAAGGGTCTTCTTCGCCTTGATGGTGTAGGTCGTGCCGCTGTTGAGGTCCACAGCCTTCACGCCCGTGACCTTGCCGTCCTCGACGATGAGGTCTTCAACGCGGGTGTTGTAGAAGACCTTGGCGCCGTTCTGGGCGATCACTTCGCGCAGGTGCTGCGCCATGGTGCCCGCGCCCCCCTGGAATTCAAGCGCGCGGCGGTGCGAATACTCGGCGAGGTAGGGAAGATCGTTCGGAATGAACTTGACGCCCACCTTTTCATTCAACCAGTCGATCGTGGGGCCGACGTTCTTTGCGTAGAGCGTGAGCTTCGAGAGATCGTTCTTGCCGGCGCCGTTCTTCAGGAAGTCCTTCACCATCGAATCGACGGAGTCGTCCTTGGAGCCGAAGGCCTTCTGGAGCTTCGAACCCTGGGCGACGACCTGGCCGCCCGAAATCGAAGCCGCACCGCCGATGAAGGGCATCTTCTCGACGAGGATCACGTTGAGGCCGTTCATGCGGCTGCGGATGGTCGCAGACATGCCCGCGCCGCCGCCGCCCACGATGACGACGTCAGTGGCGAGGTCTTCGTTTTTGGCAACTTTCTTAAGCACCACCGGAACGAGCGCTTCCGGATCGGCGCCCGCCTGCTTCACGCAGTCGGCAACGGCCTTCCTGATGGCGTCCGAAGTAATCGTGGCGCCCGAGACCCCGTCAACCTTCGGCGACTGGGCGTCGACGATCTTCTGCGGGAGCTGGTCGACGGCGAGCGTGCCGATGCCCTGGGTTTCGGTCTGCTTCACGACCTTGACGGCGGAAATCTTGTCGGCCGTGAAGGTCACTTCAACGGTGACGGCGCCGTGAATGCCGGGGGCGGAAGCCGTGTAGGTTCCCGCCTTGAAGGTGGCGGCGGAAGCGGCGGTCGCAAAGAGCGCGGCAACCGCAAGAGCAGCAAAAGTCTTCTTCATGGGTGAAATTCCTCGTGGAATCAGTCAATCAAAAAACAAATTTATTCTAGGCAATCATTGAGCATGAGACGCATCCGCATTACGGATTCATCGCGCGATGGAGCGTTTCGAGCACCGAGAGGCATTCCTCGGCCGGAATCTGGCCGGGCGCGCTCGCCTTTCCGCCCACGGACGCAAAGGTGAGGTCGGAGCCGAAGCCTTCCCCCGTAATGCGCGTAAGCACGCCCCACTTTCCCATCGCCATCGTGAGCATCGGACGGTCGCTGTAGTAGTGGCGCATCTTCGCGGTCGCGGTCATCACGGTGAGCGCGTCTTCAGGCGAGAACGCCATGACGGCGAGCTTCAGAATGTCGGCGCCGAATTCCTGCTCGAGGAGGAGCCTCCTGATGATTTCGCCTTCATCAGGCGTGAACTTGAATTCATGGGCGCTGATGATGACTTTGATGCCTTTGGCGTGCGCCGCCTTGACGAGGGAGCGGATCATGTCCGCATCGCGGAAGAGCTCAAGGTCAATGATGTCGGCTTTGCCGGACTCAATGACGGCGCGGTAAACCTCGCCGTAGTACTTGTCTTCGGCAATGAAGGGGCCGCCGTCGGTGCCGTTTCTGAGCGTGACGAGGACGATCTTGTCGCCCGCCGCCTGATAGGCCTTCCGGGTCACCTCGGCAAACTCAGCCGGAGCGAGTTTTCCGAGATAATCGATGCGGACCTCGACCATGTCGAGGGCCTTCATGCCGGCAAACTTCTCGAGCGTCTGATAGAGGTCGGCAGCATTCTTGCTCGTCGTCGGGGCGATCAGCTTCGGGCGCCCTTCGCCGATCCGGCGGCCCTTGACCTCGAGGGGCTTCACGGCGCCGACGCCCCAGCCGGGAGCGCGGTTTTCCGTATCGATCGGGCGCATCTTCTCGCCGAAATGGTCCGAAACGCTCGCTTCCGCAACCGGAACCACAACCGCTGCAGCGGCTCCGAGCGCGGAACCGAACAGATGACGACGCTGCATTCTCAATCTCCTTTCCTTTGATTTTTCGTGCCGTCGCCGGACATTCAAGGCCGGTCTGAAGCCTTTGAATCTTTTGCCCGGGACATGCCCGTCATTTTCCGGGAGGGTTCATTTCTCAACTACCCCCACCCGGGTGTAGTGGAGCGAGAAAAGAAGGAAAAAAGAGAAAATCAGAAGAGCGCAGCGTTCCTCCCGGCAGCGCGCCCCATCACGAGGCAGTTGGAAATGCCGGCGCCTCCGAGGCGGTCGCGGCCGAAAATGCCGCCTGCGAATTCGCCCGCAGCGTAGAGCCCCGGAATGGGAATTCCGCGCTCATCAATGACTCTCGCCTCGCGGTCGGTTGCGATCCCGTCGAAGGACGTGTGAACGAAGATCCGCTCCCGCCCCCAGTAGTAGGGCGGGTGATCGAGCGTCTGCGTGAAGATGGTCTTCCCGAACTCCGGGTCGAACCCGGTGCGCGCCGCACGGTTGTATGTGTCGAGCGTTTCCTTCAGGACCGCTGCCGGAATGCCCATGCCTGCCGCCATCTCCTCCACCGTGTCCGACTTCTTGACGAAGCCGTTCGCGATCTTGAGGCCGAGGGTTGCGCTCTTTCTTGAGGCGCTGTCGGTGATCACCCAAATTTCCTTCTCGGGCTGCCGGAGAACGGCCGCAGAAATCTTGTTCCAGGCGAGGCCTTCGTCGATGAAGCGCCGGCCCCGGAGCGTGATGAAGATATCTCCGCCCGCGTAGTCGATGAGCCTTCCGCCCCAGTAGGGCAGCAACTGAAGCCCAAAGCCTTCTTTCCAGAAGCCGCCCGCGTTCCTTGCGAGCTCCGCGGCCGTCGCCTCACGGTTTTCCCAGAGCGTGCCGAAAGGATTGGCCGACGTCTGCATCTGCGGATCGAGCTCCGGCATCACCTTCATCCGCATTTCGCGGCACGCGCCGAAGCCCCCTGCCGCGAGAACAACCGCGCGGGCGCGGAGGTACTGAAGAACCGGGAGATCGGAAAGTCTCACGCCGAGACGCCATCCGCTGTCGTCGGGGACGCGATCGAGCGCCCGGAGATCGGCTTCAAGGAGAACGTCGACGCCGAGCGCATCTGCTCGCGTCATGAGAGCGAGCACGTAGCTTCTGCCCGCGGAATTCCCGTAGCTCGATACGCACCGAGGCCGCGTTTCGGCTCTCGCCGTGAAGAGGCCGCCGAACCGCACGCCCATGGAAGAGAGCCATCGAAGCGCAGATTCCGACTCTGCTCCGATTCTTTCCAGAATTTCAAGGTCCCCGCAGTTGTCGCCGAAGGCGTAGGAATCCCTGGCAAAAATCTCCGGCGAATCCTGAAATCCCTTCGGCCCCTGGAGCTTCCGCGATACAACGCTGATGCTCCCGCTCGAATAAATGCTGTGACCGCCCGCGAGCGGCCCCTTTTCAAGAAGAAGCACGCGCTTAGCGCCCGCTTCCCTTGCGGCGACGGCTGCAGAGAGCCCGGCAATCCCTGACCCCACAACGACGACGTCGGCTTCCGCGGGGAGCCTTTCCGCCTTTTCGGAAGCAAAAGAGAAGCCTCCGAAGGTAAGGCCGCCCGCAGCAAGAGCCGACGCAAAAGCACCCCCGAGCAGTCCGCGCCGCGTCCATCGCTTTTGTGCGCTTTCGTCAGTCACCCTGCGTCTCCTTTTCCTTCTCCGCCTTCACCCATTGAAAGGCTTCAAGCGCGCTCTTGATTCCAAGCTTCCCGTAGGCGTGGGACCGGTGCATCTTGACGGTTTCCTGAGAGAGGCCGAGCTTTTCAGCGGCCTCGCGGTTCGAGAGCCCCTCGGCCACGAGTTCGAGCACCTCGCGCTCGCGGGGCGAAAGCGCCTCGAACTTCTTCGACTCCCTCGCCTTCGCCTCCCGCTCGCGGCGTCCGCCGCAGAACGCTCGCAGGCCGCGCGCACCGTCTCGTAGACCACCATGGGGTCCGCCTTCTTTTCGAGAAAGTCGACGGCCCCGAGCTTCATCGCGCGCACGGCGGCGCCGATGTCGCCGTGGCCCGTGAGCAGAATGACGGGCGTGAGTACTTTCTGCGCGTGCAGGTGCTCGACCACCTCCATGCCGGTCATTCCGGGCATGCGGAGATCAAGCACGATGCAGCCCGGGCGCTCGAGGTCGTCGTCATCGAGAAACTCCCGGGCGCTTCCGTACTCCCGCACTTCCATGCCGAGGGTCATCAGAAGAAGCCGCTGGCTCTGACGGAAATCCGGATCGTCGTCGACGAGCCGCACGACTGGGTTCAAATTCTTCATGCCTTATCTCCTTCTCATTCTTTCCGGGCCGCTTCCGGAAAGCTCAGCACCACCACGACGCCTCCGGCCTCGCGGCGCGCGAACTTCATGGATGCGCCGTGCCCTTCGGCAATGCCTCTGCAGATCCCGAGACCGATCCCGAGTCCCTGAGGGCTCGGAACGATGGCGTCGCCGAGCTTCGCGAGCCGCGCCATTGCCGCGTCGTCGAGCTTCGCGCCTGAATTCTCGATCACGACCTCAATGCGGCTCTCGCCCGGGGCGGGTCGCGGGTCCAACTCATTCCCCGACGATTCCTCCGGGCGCTCCGCCGCAACGCGGTTGATCATGACGGAAACGAAGGGCGGCTCGCTCTGAGATCCGAAAGCTGCGCTTGCGGCGTTCCTCACGAGGTTCAGAAAGAGCACCTCGAGCTCGAGGGCGTCGCCGAGAACCACGGGCTCAAGCCCGTTGGCATGAAGCTTCACGGAGAGCCGCTCGCGCTTTTCTTCCGAGAGCTCGCTTCGCGCCGACCGGATCCCGCGCTCGATCACCCTGAGAAGCGGCACCTCCGCATGTTCGGTTCTGCCGGTCCTCGCATACTGCCGCACGCGGTCGACGATGCCGGCGACCTTCTCGGCCTCGTGCTCGACGCCCTTCAGAGCCACGGCAATCCGCTCCTCCTTCTTTTCATCATTCCGAAGAAGAATCCGCAGAACGGCGCAATAGGCTCGGATCGCGCCCACCGGCGCATTAATCTCGTGCGCCACCATGCCGGACATCTGGGAGACGACCGAGCGCCGCTCGAGCCCGGCCGCCTGCTGGCGGGCTTCCGCGGCTTCGGCTTCGCTCCTGATATTCCGCTCGAGCGCTTCGCTCAACGCCTGCGTGCGCTTTTTGAAGAGCACATGGAGCCGGATTTCGTTCAGGATCAGAAGAACGAGGATCCCGAGGAAGAAGAGGATCTCCTCCCGGTAGCGGAGGAATATTGCTCCAGGACTCATGTCCCTCAGATGCGCCCACGGGCCGACGCGAAGGTCCTGAAAGAGCTTCAGCACGGGAGCGTCCGAAACGTTCGCGAACCATTCGTAGCCGTCGATGTCCTTAAGCGACAAAAGGGCCCCGAGCACATCCCTCACCTTTTCCTCATCGGTGTCGCCGAGCGCCACGAGGCTGAGCCCTGGATAGAGGTCCGTGGAATGGAGGCACCGCAGCCCCTCGGTCTTCGCGTTGATGACGCGGAGACCCTCCGTTCTGGCGAGCTTCTTTTCCGCCACTGCCTCTAGAAGGCATGCGGGGAGTATCCCCACGTCCGTTCCGCCCGAGAGGACTTCAGAAATCACGTCCGGATACGCGTTGCTCTTTACGACGAGTTCAGAGAAGAAATGGTCCGGGTCGAACCCTGCGCGCTCGATTTCGCCCGCGGCCGCGAGCCACCCTTCGACCGTCGTCTGGAGTCCCGACGCCGCCCGCAGGCCTTCGATGTCCCTGAGCGTCCGCCAGGGGCGCTCCGCCCGGACGATGAAGACCGAACCCACGGAATGGTCCGCGCGGTCTGCAAGGACCGTGCGGCGCGTGGCGATTCTCACCGCGGAAACGCGCGAGGAGAGCTGGGCGTAGGCCGCGAAGCCCGAGGGCGCGAGGAGAAAGTCGGGCTTATTTGAAAGAAGCGACTCCTCGGCGTCCGCCGCCGGGATGACCATCTGCCGCCAGCGGTACTGCGGAAGCCGGTCGGAGAGCTGCTCGAGCGTGCGCTCGAGCGCGAGCGCATCAAACGGATTTATGAGCGTGTCGACGACGCTGATCGAAAGGAGCGGCCGGAAGTCGCCCTGCTTTCCCGCAGGGGCCTCAATCGTCACGCCCGAAATGGGGAGCGCCTCGGCGCCCGTCGCAGCGCGTGCGGACAGTACGGGCAGTGCGGCGCCTGCCGCTCCGGTGATGAGGGCGGCAAGGAGGAATAAAGAGGAAATCCGGGAGGCAAGAAGCTTCATGGCGTCAATGATGCGGGATTTCTGCGCTTCCGTCCAACACCCGAAGAGGTGTATGGGCCCGGGGCTCCTCATGAGAAACAACGAAACCGGACGCCGGGCGAAAGACTCTTCCCCGGCTCACGACAATCGAGCAGTTTTGGCAAAGGGGAAGCGCATTTGCGCAATCCTCCCGTAAACGGCGTCCTTAAGATTTCATCCATCAATCAGGGAGGCATTTGCCATGAACCAGACATTCAAAATGACGAACGGCGTCGAACTTCCGGCGTTCTTCTTCGGGGTTTACCAGATCCCCAACACCACTGCCTGCGAGGATGCGGTCAATAACGCCCTCGCTGCGGGCTATCGCGCAATCGACACGGCCGCGTCCTACGGGAACGAAGCCGCGGTCGGGCGCGCTTTGGCCAATTGCGGCGTCGCGAGAAAGGATCTTTTCGTGACGAGCAAGCTCTGGGTTGAGGATGCAAGCGAAGCCGGCGCCGAAAGGTCGGTGAAGCGCTCGCTCGAACTTCTCGGCCTCGACTACCTCGACCTCTACCTCATCCATCAGCCCGTGGGCGACGTCTACGGCGCCTGGCGGGGGCTCGAGAAAATGCTCGCCGACGGCCTCGTGAAGGCCATTGGCGTCAGCAACTTCGCGCCCGACCGCCTCATGGACCTCGCGCTCCATGCAAAGGTCTGTCCGATGGTAAATCAGATCGAGATCAATCCCTTCTGCCAGCAGAGGGACGCCTTCCCCGTGATGAAGGATCTCGGGGTCGTGCCCCAGGCCTGGGCTCCCCTCGCAGAAGGCAGAAACGGCCTCTTCTTCAATTCGACCTTGCGTCTTATCGCTCAGAAGCACGGCGCTTCCGTCGCTCAGGTTGTGCTTGCCTACGTCTCGGAACTCGGCGCCTCAGTTGTGAGCAAGAGCGTGTCGCCAGCCAGAATGAAGGAAAATCTTTCTGCAGCTGATCTCGTCCTTGACGACGAGGACCGGAAGATGATCCGGGCGCTCGACCGCAATGAAAGCCAGTTCTTCTCCCACCGGGATCCGGCCATCATCCGCTGGTTCTCCGAGAGGCGCATTGCGCACTGACGCCTCCGGAGACAACACTGAATTGAGGGCTTCATCATGAAAACGCCTGAGGAATGGTTTAGAAACAGCTCCGCCGACCAGAACTGCACGGTCTGCGAGCACGAGGCCGAGGAATCGCCCTCGAGCCGCGCGCTGAGGCTGAGGCTTGCCGACCGCGTCCGCGAGATTGTTTTGAAGGGCGCCCTGGATCTTCATCCGATCGAAGGGCTCCACCTTTCCTACATCGAGGAGTCCGTTCAGGCGAAGAACTGCTTCTACCGGCTTTCCGTGGGCGTCATCCTCAGGGGCCACAAGCGCCTCATGATCGGCTCCACCGAATACCGCTACGGTCCGGGGTCGGCAATCGTCACGTCGATCGACATGCCGACCTCGTACGAGCTCATGAACGTCTCGAAGGAAGAACCCTTCGTCTCTCTCTCGATTCCGCTCAATACGGCAACGCTCGCCGAACTCATTCAGAACGACGATGCAACGAGCCAGGCAAAAAGCGTTTTCTCGGTAGAACCCTCATCCGAAGAGCTCATGGAGGACTTCTACCGGCTCCTCTCGCTTCTTGAGAAGCCAGCGCAAATTCCGCTCCGGGCTCCGCTCATCATCCGCGACATTCACTGCCTTGCGCTCTCGGGCGCGGGCGGCGACTGCCTGAGAGCGCTCTACGCACCCGATGCCGCCGGAAAGCGCATCCGGCAGGCGATCCGGTGGCTGAGGGACAACTACCGCTCGGAAGTCTCGATCGAGCGGCTCGCCGAAGTCGCGAGCATGGCGCCCTCGACCTTCCATCGACATTTCCGGGAATTCACGTCGTTGACGCCCTTGCAGTACCAGAAGCGCCTGAGGCTCTACGAAGCCCAGCAGCTTCTGCTCAAGGGCAGCACCGACGCCAATTCCGCCGCCTATGCCGTGGGCTACCAGAGCCCTGCACAGTTTTCCCGCGACTACAAGCGCCTTTTCGGCGAACCGCCCGGACGCCACATCAAGGGGAAGCTCGCCCGCATTCAGGATGCCGTAGTCAACAACACCGACTGAAAAAGAATTTGATCATGTTTGCTGCTGCAACCAAACTTTCCGCATCACTCGCCGCCCTGCTCCTTGCCGGAGCCCTTTCTGCCGCACCGCTCTCCATCGAAAAGCAGGGGAGCTTCGCCGCTGGCGGCACCGTCGTTCCGGCCAAAACCGCCTACGATCCCTATCACCCGACCGCTGACGGGCAGGACCTTCACGGCGATCACGCCTTCGTGAGGTACCAGATCCCGACCGATGCGAGAACCTATCCCCTCGTCTTCCTTCACGGTCACGGGGAATTCTCGAAGACCTGGGAAACGACGCCTGACGGCCGCGACGGCTTTCAGAACATCTTCCTCTCACGCGGCTTCAAGGTCTACCTCGTCGACCAGCCGCGCCGCGGAGGCGCCGGGAAGGCGACCGTAAAGGGCGAAATCCCCGCCAAATCCGACGAAGCCTTCTTCTTCGGGCAGTTCCGAATGGGAATGTGGCCCAAGTTCTACGAGAACTCGCAGTTCCCTGAGGATGCGGAGTCCCTCAACCAGTTCTTCCGCCAGATGACCCCCAACACCGCGCCCTATGACGCGAAGGTGAACGCCCGCGCGATGGCGGCCGTGCTTGAGAAGTCGGACGACGCCGTTCTCGTCACGCACTCCCAGGGCGGCGGCATCGGCTGGCTCACCGGCATGATGAGCGACCGCATCAAGGGGATCGCTTCCTATGAACCGGGGAGCAACTTCCCGTTCCCGAAGGGCGAGGTGCCCGCGCCCATCAGGACCTCGAGCTTCTTCGGCGACTTCAAGGCCGACGAAGTTCCGCTCGAAGACTTCAAAAAGCTCACGCGCTATCCGATCGTCATCTACTACGGCGACTACATCCCGAAGGAGCCGTCGACCAATCCTCACCTCGACTACTGGCGCGCCGCCGTCAAAATGGCGCATCTGTGGGCGGATGCCGTCAACCGCCACGGGGGCGACGTTGAGGTGATTGAACTTCCCGAGAAGGGACTGCGCGGGAACACGCACTTCCTCTTCGCAGAGAAGAACAACCTCGAGGTTGCCGACCTCTTCTCCGCGTGGCTCAAGGACAAGAAGCTCGACATCCGCTGAGGCCTGAAACGGCAGCTCATCTGAACCCGTAAGAAAAATCCCCCGCAAACCGTGCAAGTCTGCGGGGGCATCTTTATATCAGCGCGGGAAGACTCTTGCCGGGAAACCCTCGCTGATGAAGATTTCTTTAGAAGCGGTGGATGAGACCAGCCATCACTTCAACCGCGCTCGGGTCGCGGTCTTCCTTGGCCTTGTATTCCAGCTTGTCCTGGAGATAGGTCGCAGCCGTATAGACGGAAGTGCGCTTCGAAAGGTTGTAGTCGTAGCCGACGGAAATGTTCCAGCGGTCGAGCGTGTTGTCGCTTTCAGCCGTGTCTTCCGCAGAAAGGTAGCCGACATGAGCCTTCGCGGTGCCGCCGAACGCCGGGACGCCGACGCCGAGCGCAACGCTGTAGCCTTCAGCGCCTTCGGCAGAGAAGCGCCCGGCCTTTCCGATCGAGCTGTCGTCGCCAATCGCCTTCTGGCCGACCGAGTACGCATTGTCGAAATACTGGAAGGCGGCGTAGGTCTTCATAAAGCCGAAGTCGTAGTTGCCGCCCAGGGTGACCGTGATCGAATCGTCAAGATCCGAGCCCCTGACGGTCTGCTGCGAACCGTAATTGACGGAGTCGACGATGCCGACGAGATAAAGATTCTCAACCTTGTAGTTGGCGCCGATTGCATAGTAGCGGTCGGCGGAGGCCTTGCCTTCATCCCAGGAAATCTTGGCCGACCCGGTCTCGCCGTTGTCGTCCGAGTTGCCGAACGAGAACTGGGCGAAAGCCGTAAAGCCCGCAAAGGTCGGGGTCTTGTAGGTGACCATGTTGTCGTAGCGCGTGTGGCCCGCAGCCTGCACGAACTTCATGCCGGTAAGGTCGCCCCAGCCCGTCGAGAAGGGACTCGTCTGTCCGAGGAGCCCGTAGGAGCCGAGCGCGCTCGCGAGCTGTCCCATGCGGCCGAAGGCGATTTCGCCGAAAGCGCCCGTCAAATGGAGCGAAGCTTCGCGGCCGAAGATCCTGTCGTCGCCGTTCGAATCGAACGTGCCGTCATCGGCATCAAACCCGTTTTCAAGGACGAAGCCCACCTTTAGGCCGTTTCCGAGGTCTTCCGTACCCTTCAAGCCGAAGCGGGAGCCGGAGTTCATGCCGGACTTCATGGTGAAGCTGTCCTCGGCATCAGCCTGAGCGTCGCCGTCGGAATGCTGGTACGAAAAGCCGTAGTCGACGAGACCGTAGAGCGTAACGTCGGCAGCAAGCGCCGAACCTGCAAATGCGCCCAATACCGCGAGCGCAGCCAGAGTCTTTTTCATTTAAATACCTCTTAAGCAATAAGAATGAAGTTCGCATCCTTGCTGCGAACTCATGTTTAGTGTCGCAGGTTTGTCTTTCAAATTCAAACTTGAACAAGCGTTCATCAATCTAAATTCCATGTTTACCTTCATATTTTAAATTGTAAGTCGGCTAACAAATTGTAAGCGCTAAACGCAATTCAAACATTGAAGTACATTTGCATAGTCAGCTATTAAATTAGATGGAATTTAGGAAAATCAATGCCATTTACGAGAGACCGCAAGCCCTCTCAAAATGAATCTGCAGGACTCACGGACGCCGGACGAATTCCCGCTTGTCAGGACTCAAGGCTCACCCAGGCTGGATGGCTTTCAGTCTTCAAAACCTGCCGCGCTGTAATCGAGGAGGATCTGACGCAGAGAGCTTTCAGTCGCGGAAAAGCCCGGCGGCAAAGCCTTGAGCAAAATGCTCTGCCTTCTTTTGCGCCCCATCGGCAAAGATCGCGAAGAGCCCGCCCATCGGCACGGATGCGCCGAGCTTTGCCCGGAGGACCTGGTTGCGGGCTTCGTCCAGAACGGCCTTCGCCGGATCCGCGCCGATTCTTTCCGCTTTTGCGGCGGCTGCCAAAAAGCCCGGGAGACTTCCGTAAAGCGCTGCCCTCGCCTCGAGGCGCTCCTCGAGCACCCTGCGGGCGGCATCGAAGTCGTCCTCGGAAATTTCTCCTGAATCCTTCAGAGTTCTGAGCTTCTCCCCGCAGGCAGCGGAAAAGAGCGCGAGCTCGATCGCGAGGAGCTCCTCCATGATCCTTGCCTTCTTCTTTTCCTTGAAGAAGAACATCGGCTCCCCGATTTCAAAGGCTACGAGAAAGGCCGTGCGGATCTCGCCCTTCACCTCCGCGTCAATCGAAAGCTGATCCATCGCGCGATCGCATTGAAGAGCGGCGTCGCGTCCGCGAATCTGGAGTTCCTGAGCCATTGAGATTTCCGGTGATGAAAGATGAGGAAGGTGCCCGGAATTATAGGCCGCAGGGGCTTTCTCCCTTTTTCGAAGCCTCTCGTCCCAGGCCGCCTCCTGACCCAGGTCAGGACAATCGGGTCAGGAGAAGCGCTTCGCATTTTTGGCTCATACTCGATGTAAAGCAAAATCAAATTGCTTCCCAAAAGGAGAGAAGAGATGAAAGTATGGGCCTATACCGCTGCTGCCTTTGCCGTCATGACCATGGCGGGAGGCGTTCTCGCAGCAGAGCGCACGATCACGACGGACGTGGTCGTTGTGGGCGCCGGTGCCGGCGGCCTCACGGCTGGCGTTGCCGCAACGGATGCCGGCTTGAAGACGATCGTTCTTGAAAAGAATGCCGTCGTGGGCGGCGGCGGAAACTACATGGAAGGCACCTTCTTTGTGGGCTCCGCCCTTCAGAAGGCCGACAACATCGGCGTGAACCCTGAGCGCCAGTTCAAGCGCGTCATGGACTTCCATCACTGGCGCATCAACGCCCGGGCGCTCAACAGCTGGTTGAAGCAAACCGCAGGCGTCTACGACTGGCTCGCCGACCATGGCGTCCATTACGAAGCTGTAAAGACCGCCTTCATTGACGGGAACCGCACCTGGCACATGTACAAGGGCGGCCACGGCACGGTGCTCGTGCAGGAATTCTCGACCCGCATCAAAGCAAAAGGCGGCGAGATTATGACCTCCACCCCTGCGCAGTCCCTCATCATTGAGGACGGCGTTGTGAAGGGCGTTAAGGCCGTTGCCAAGAACGGCGACACCCTCACGATCCGCGCTGGCAACACCATCATCGCGACGGGCGGGTTCTCCGGCAACAAGGAGATGGTTAAGAAGTACCTCCCCTATGCGGGCTACGAGAGCGCCGGGTCTCCGGGCCGCACGGGCGACGGCGTGCAGATGCTTGAAAGCGCGGGCGCGAAGCTCGTCAACATGAATGTCTGCATGCAGGCGGGCCTCTGGCTCAAGGGCGTGCCGACGGACCTCCAGTTCGGCAAGGACGGCGTTACGAAGGCGGAATACGTGCGGCTCCTCGCAGCGCTTTTCCAGCCCTACCTCAAGACCTCGCTTCAGGGCGAACGCGTTGCGGACGAAACGCTGCCGCTTGAATACATCTCGAACGCCTTTGAGGAAGTGGGCGGCGAAGGCTTTGCCGTCTTCGACGACAAGACGCGCGAAGAGATGATTAAGGAAGGGCTCCCGCGCGGCTACTTTGGGATGGTGACGCCGGGGACGAAGTTCACGAACTTCGACGCTCTCTTCGAGCGCGGCGTCAAGGACGGTTTCTGCTACAAGGCCGATACCCTTGAAGACCTTGCAAAGATGACCGGCATGGATCCCGCGCGCCTTGCCGCCACCGCGAACCGCATGAACAAGCTCGTGAAGATCGGCAAGGACGAGGACTTCTACAAGGATTCCGAGTGGCTCCGCGAAGTGAAGACCGGTCCCTTCTATGCGATCAAGGGCAGCCTCAGAACCTACGCCACCACGGGCGGCGCGAGCGTCAACGAGTACTTCCAGCCGCTTGACGAGAAGGGAAACGTCATCAAGGGCATCTACGCGATCGGCCAGGATGGTGGCGGCCTCTACTCCGACTCCTACGACATGCATATTGCCGAAGGCACGGCGAGCTCCTGGGCCATCTGCGGCGGCAAGCTCGCGGTGGACCACATCGTGAAGACCGCAAAGTAAATCCTGAATACGTGATGCACGTGAGAAAGCCCGGCGGAGACGCCGGGTTTTCTTTTTCGTGTGCCCGGCATGGGCGATTTCTATAGGGTGAAAGTCCCGATGAGCAGGAGGTAGTGCCAAGCTCACAGCCAGAGGCAAGGGTGTCCGTCGTGAGG
>NZ_WEHX01000120.1 GCF_009183815.1 Sutterella seckii
CCCCGCGGGGTTCTCCGCGCTCGGCGCGCGAAGCCCGGAACGCGCGAAGCCCTTCCGCAGCGACCGCACGGGCCTTCACCTCGCGGAAGGCGGCGGCTTTCTCCTCATGACGACCGAGGACAAAAAGTTCCCCTGTGCTTCCGTGATGCTTCGCGGCTTCGGCGAATCCTCGGATGCGCACCACATCTGCGCCCCGGACCCGACGGGCGACGGCGCAAAGCGCGCGATCCTGGAAGCCTTGGGCGGTCTAGCGCCCTCTGAAACAGGCTTTGCGCTCCTTCACGGCACGGCGACGGAGCAGAACGACGCCATGGAAGCGCGCGTGATGGCGGAGCTCCTCCCCGGCGTTCCGGCAGCGTCCCTCAAACGCGCCGTCGGGCACCAGCTCGCGGGCGCGGGCGCCATGAACGCGGCAGCTGCCTGCGCGCTCCTTGAAAAAGGCGGAAAGCTCCCCTTCAATTTCTTCGCGGGCGAGCGCGAATTTGCCGACGGGAAGATGCCGGAAGCGTTCCTCAGGTCGCTCACGGGTGCCGACAACCCCTGCGAACTCGCGATTCCCCGCATACTCGTCTCCGCCTTTGCCTTCGGCGGCAGCAACGCCGCACTCCTTTTTGAAAAATGCCAGTGACCGATTCTCCGGCTGATGCCGGATTCACATACCCGGCGCCTGCAGGCGACTTCATTGCCCAGGAGCCCCCGATGCGCTTCATCGATGAAGTGCTCTCCGCGGACGACCAGGGCGCCAGGTCCCGCACGGTTGTCAGAAGCGACGCCATTGCGGTCGACGACGAGGGGCGCTTTCCGGCCCTTGCCCTCATTGAAGTCATGGCCCAGACCATCGGCATCTACGCCGGCCGCAACGAGCGCTTGAACGGCAGGGCCCCCGGCGCGGGGCTTCTTCTTGGCACCCGCAGAATGGAGTTCGACCGCCCCTTTTTTCTCCCGGGCGACGTGCTCCTCTGCAGCGTTGTAAAGAGCTTCGAGAGCGACGAGGGTCTCTGGCAGTTCGACTGCCGCGTGACGGTCTGCCCCCAGGGCGACGAATCGCGGGAGGAACCGGCCGGCCGGGCGCTCCTCAACGTCTTCAATCCTCCGGAAGGCTATTTCGACCGTCTCTGACGGCAAATCCGGAGCCCGGGATTCCCTGCGCGAAGGCGCGGTCCCGAAATAGAATTTTCACCTTCACTCCTTTTTTCAAATTCCTGCACTATGTCTCCTTCTTCCCCGGCAGCCGCAACCGGCGTGATCCGCCAGAGGAAAACTGAAGCTGAAACCGGCCCGCGCCGCGTTCTGATCACCGGCGCCACGCGCGGCATCGGACGCGCCATGGCGCTTCGCATCGCGCGCGAGGGCTACGAAGTCGTGATTACCGGGAGAAAGCCCTCGCCTCAGGCGGACGAGGTGCTCAATGCCCTGAAAGAGCTGGGCGTCAAGGCCCATGCGCTCTTCTTCGACGTCACGGACCGCGCGGCAGCGCAGACGGCGCTTGCCGGCTTCACGGCCGAACACGGCCCCTTCTGGGGCGTGATCCTCAATGCCGGCATCAACCGCGACGGGCCGCTTGCCGGCATGAGCGAGGAAGACTGGGATCTCGTGCTCGAAACCGACCTCGGGGGCTTCTACAACGTTTTGAAGCCCCTGATTCTCCCGATGGCGAGAAGGCGCGCGGGCCGCATCATCGTGATGAGCTCGGTTTCCGGCATCACGGGCACGCGCGGCCAGACCAACTATTCCGCCGCCAAGGCGGGCCTCATCGGCGCGGCCAAGGCCCTTTCGGCCGAGCTTGCCTCACGCGGCATCACGGTCAACGTCATCGCTCCCGGCGTCATCGACACCGACATGGTGACGGCGGAGGACCGCGAGCGGATTCTCCCCTACGTCCCGATGCGCCGCCTCGGAAAGCCTGAGGAAGTCGCCGGTCTCGCCGCCTTTCTCCTTTCCGACGAAGCGGGCTACATCACCCGCGCCGTCATTCCGGTTTCGGGAGGCATTTTCTGATGAAGCTCCCCAGTACTCCCCGCCGCGTGGTCGTCACCGGCATGGCCGCCATCTCCCCGATCGGCTCGACCTGGGAAGAGGTGCGCGCGTCCCTCAGGGCCAACAAAAGCGGCATCCGCCACATGACGGAATGGGAAAAGCTTGAGGACCTCAATACGCGCGTTGCTGCGCCGGCCGCTCCTTTTGAGCTCGATCCTGCAGTCTTCACGCGAAAGCGCACGCGCTCGATGGGCCGCGTCGCCCTGATGGCCGTCAAAACCGCCCGCGATGCGCTCATTGATGCGGGGCTCCTCGACGACCCCGTCATCGCTTCGCCCAGGACGGGCGTCGCCTTCGGGTCGTCCGTCGGGCAACCCGCCGCCGTCGCCGAACTCGCGCATCTCATCCTGTCCTCGAGCTGCCGCGGCATCACGGCCACCACGTACGTGCGCATGATGGCGCACACGGCTCCCGTCAACATCAGCGTTTTCTTCGGCTGCAAGGGCCGGATCTGCACGACCTCCTCGGCCTGCACGTCGGGCTCCCAGGGAATCGGATCCGCCTACGAAGCCATTGCCACCGGCCGCGCGGACGTGATGATTGCGGGCGGGTGCGAAGAGCTTGACGCCACGGACGCCGCCATTTTCGACACGCTCTTTGCAACGAGCGTGCGCTGGAACGACGATCCCTCGCATACGCCCCGGCCCTTCGACCGGGACCGCGACGGCCTCGTCGTGGGCGAAGGCTCGGGCGCCCTCATTCTCGAGGAGTACGAGCACGCCAAAGCGCGGGGCGCAAGGATCTACGCCGAGGTGGCGGGCTACGGCACCAATGCCGACGGCGCTCACATCACGAGCCCCGAGTCCGCCCAGATGGCCGCCGCCATGCGGCTCGCGCTCGAGGATGCCGGGATGGAGCCCGCCGACATCGACCTCGTCAACGGCCACGGAACGGCGACCGACCGCGGCGACGTGGCGGAAAGCCATGCGACCTTTGAGGTTTTCGGCGGCAATACGCCCTACACCACCTACAAGGGACACATGGGCCACACGCTCGGCGCCTGCGGCGCGCTTGAAGCGATCTTCGCGATCCGCGGCATGTTGGAAGGCTTCGTCTCGCCGGTGCTGAATCTCGAAAATCCGGATCCCGCCTGCGTGCCGCTCGCCTACGTCCGCGACCAGGTGCGCGAACTTCCGCAGCGGGCCGTGATGAGCAACAACTTTGCCTTCGGCGGCATCAATACGAGCCTCATCTTCCGCAGGCTCGGGGACTGACTCGTCATGCCAATGCCAATCGACCTCAGCGGCCTCAGATTTCTGAAGCCGGCAGCCTTTTCGGACGGCGACCGTTCGCGGGCGGTTCTCGGCGAACTTTTCGCCCCCGACTTCGACGACCCCGAGGAGCTTCTCGCCGACATCGACGACGAAGCCTGGGAACCCGAACCTCCGGAAGGAGGCGTCGTTCTCGTGACGAAGCTCCCGGAGGAGATCGACCCCGCGCTTGAGGGCGAGCTCGAAGCGATGCTTCCCGCTCAGACGCGCTCTCGCCTCTCGCGCTTTCAGAATCCCCGCCGCCGCCGTCAGAGCCTCTACGGGCGACTTCTCGCACAGCGGCTCGCCAACATTGCGTCGGAAGTGTCCTCGGGCTCCTACTTCCTGCGCGAGCAGCCCCCGGAAGGGCCGCTTCTTGCCGACTATGAGGGCCGCCCCTTCGGGCGCATTGCAATTGCGCACACGGAGGAAGGCGTGGCCGCGAGCCTTTCGCGCCGCCGCGCCGGGATCGACCTCGAGATTCTGAAGACCCACGAACGGCTCTCAGGTCTCGCGGAATTCGCCCTCGGCGAAGACTTTGCAGACGCCATCCGGGAACTTCAGAAGACGGACGCCCGCCGTGCCGATGAAGCCTTTCTTGCCGCCTGGGGCGCGATCGAATGCGCGCAGAAATTCAACGGCGAGGACAGAAAGTCCGCTGCCGCCTCCCCCGCGCACGAGGAGCTTCTTTCCAAATACGCCCGTCCGCCCGAGGTCGAGGTGCTCTGGGAAAAGGGCCTCATCGCCCGTGATCCCGCCGGCAAGGCCGTCCCCATCGAGTTCCTCGAAACACCTGCTGGACATCTCACGTTGCTCGGCTTCCCGGCCGGACGGTCGGTAGAGATCCTCACGCTTTCCCCTGAGGCGCTCCTTGAGGAATTCCGCTCCCACGTCCGCGCCTTCCTTTGATTTTTCCTGGTCGATCGTCATGCTTCGCAGAAACCGTCCGAACTACCTTGAGACCCTTGAAAGCGCGCAGCGCCTTGCCTTTGCGCCTCTGATCTTTCAGGCCGCCGCGGCGGCGCTTCGCTTCGGGCTTCTCAGGGTCATCGCCGAAAATCCCGGCATTACTTCCGACGCTGCGGCAAAGAAAGCCGGCATGACGGCTTATGCGGCCGAGGTCGTGACCGACATGCTCGTGCCCGCCGGGATTCTCGAGCGGACGGCTCTGAATGAGAGCGATGAGAACAGGAAATCAGGACGGGGTCTCAAAACCACTCCGACGGGCGACCTTCTCGTCTACGACGAGATGACGCGGGCCAACTTCTTCTTCTCCGAATCCGTCTGCTATGCGGGGCTTGCCTTTACGCGGGAAGCCCTCGCTGAAGGGAAGCCTGCGGGCCTCAAAGCCTTCAACCCGGGATGGAAGACCATCTATCCGCATCTGCCGGAACTCCCCGAGGAAGCCAAAAGCGCCTGGTTCGGGTTCGACCACTGGCACAGCGACCAGGCCTACGGCGCTGCGCTCAATATCCTTGCCCGGATGTTCCCGGAGAAGGGTCCCGGAAAGCTCGTCGACATCGGCGACAATACCGGGCGCTTCTCGAAGGCCTTCCTCCTGCGCTTCCCCAATGCTCAGGCCGTCATTGCGGATCTTCCGGTCGAGGTCGACGCGCTTTCCCAAAGGCCCGAGCTCGCCCAAGTGCGGGAGAGGCTCTCGGGCGTCGCCATCGACTGGCTGACTTCCGACGAACTCACCGACCGTCCGCTGGCGTTGGGCGCCGATCTTTACTGGATGAGCCAGTTCCTCGACTGCTTCTCTGAAGCGGAAGCCGTGAGCATCCTCACGCGCACGCGGCGCGCAATGGCCGGAAATTCGCGACTTGCCGTACTCGAGCCCGTCGTCGACGAGCAGCGCCACCGGGCGGCGGAATTGTCGCTTGCCGCAACGAGCCTCTACTTCACCGTGCTCGCGAACGGCAACAGCAAATTCTTCAACGGCGCAGAACTAAGGCGCATCTTTGACGCCGCGGGCTTCGTCATCGAGTCCGAGCACCCGGACCTCGGCGTATCGCATACGCTCTTCATCCTCAGGCCCCGTAACGCCTCCTGACGGCTTTGCCGGCGCTTTCCCGGAAGCGCCGGCCTGCCCGCCCTGAGTCTTTCCCAAGCCCTATCGGCTCGATAGGAAAGCATTGACTTGTCTGTAAATATTTGTGCTTCCTTCTCGCAGAAGGCGTTCCGGCCGAAGACACGTCTTTTTGATGCGGCCCGGGTTTCTTCTTCGGTCTGAAGGACTAGTTCGAGAAAAGCGCAATCCCCTTCCTCCGGCTGATTCCAATTGAATCCGCCCGCTCCTAATCTTTTCTCAACAAGAGATGCGAAATCGGACGAATCCTCCCGGATTTATCCCCTTTCGCAATGAAATTTCAGGAAAAGTTTTTAGGAGCATTTCCATGACTCAGTACATCAAGGAACGCTACGGTCTTCTCATCAACGGCGAATGGGTCGAGGCCGAAGGCGGCCGCACGTTCGACACGTTCAACCCCGCCACGGGCGAAAAGCTTGCGACCTGCGCCGACGCCACCGCCGCCGACGTGGAGCGCGCCGTGAAGGCCGCGCG
>NZ_WEHX01000121.1 GCF_009183815.1 Sutterella seckii
GCCTGTTTTACGAATGAGAGTACCCTCTATGCACAGGCGGCCTGACCCCAAGCGCCACACAGCACCATCCGTCAACTATTAAATACCTTTGTTAATATCCATGACTGAATCCTCGATTCTTGCCGTCCGCATTCATGCGGGCTTCAACGCGGGCGCCTTCCTCGCCGGCCTCCTTGCCCTGAACGACCTTCCGGGCGGGATGGCTGGCGCCTACCTGCGCACGCTCTTTCCCAACATCGACTGCGGCCTCGAGTTTGCCCCCCGCTACGTCAATTCCATCCGCGGCATGTCGGCGCGGATTCTGGCGCCGAAGGAGCACGCCCACCGTCATCCGGCGGACATCCGGGCAATCTACGCAGAGAGCCGTCTCTCAGACGCAGCGCGGACGCTTTCCGACCGCGTCTGGCAGGTGCTCGCCCAAGCCGAGGCAAAAGTGCACGGCATGTCGATGGATGAGGTCCACTTTCACGAGGTCGGCCGCATGGCCAACATTCTCGCAATCGGCCTCTCGGCAGAACTCTTCCTCAAGATGAACGTCTCGAGGATTGCCGCGAGCCCCATTCCGATGAACGAGGGCGAGGTCGAGTGCGCCCACGGCCTTCTTCCCTACCCGGCGCCTGCTATGTTCACGATGCTGGACGGCGTCGCCGTGCGCGGCTCCTCCGGAAAGGGAGAGCTCGTGACGCCCACGGGCCTCGCGATCCTCAAAGGGTTCGGCGCCGAATTCGGTCCCTGGCCCGAAATGACGATTGAAAAGGCCGCGCAGATCTTCGTCTGGGGAACCGAATTTGAGGGTGTTCCCAACGGCTCCCGCTTCTTCCTCGGCTCCCCCGCACCGGCAGCCGCCGAATAAACGAAAAATCCGCCAACGTCCCTGATTGAGCGTAATGAAAAAGCCTCCGCCCGGCAGGAACCGGTTCCGGAGGCTTTTCTTATTCAGGCCGAAGCTTCCATCACGTCGGAAGCTGACGGATTCTGCGACGGTAGGCGGCGGGGGAGCACCCGAACCAGCGCGAGCACGAGCGCGAAAAGTTGCTCGGATCCGAGAAGCCGATCGTATAGGCGATCTCGGTGATCGAACGTTCGGTATGAGCGAGCGCGTCGTGCGCAAACTGCTTCTTATGCTTGTCTACGAGGTGAACGAAGACGGCGCCTTCCTCCTCAAGGCGGCGCTGAAGCGTGCGTGCGGACAGATTGAGGCGGCCGGCCACATCCGGGATGCGGACGCTTTCGCCCGCCCGGAGAAGCGCCTCGATTTCCTCTTCGACGCGAACGGTGAAGGAGAACTGACGAACGCGGTTGAGGTACTGGCGAACCACCTGTTCGTTTGCCTCGCGAAGCATTGCGTTCTGCGCGGCATAGGGCTCCATCACATCGTTGTAGGCAAAGCGGATCGATGCACGGTCGGAGCTCTTCGTATCGACGGCGCAGCCGAAATACTCTTCAAGGCGCTCGATTTCCGCGCGCTCCGCTCTCGGAAGAGGAATCTTCACCTCGACCGGGGTCACCGCGTGCTGCGAAAGGGAATTCGCCTGACGGAAGATGAAGGCGAGCACGCAAAGGAGCGCCGCATGGCGCGCTTCATAGCCGTGCAGGGTCTTCAGCGTCAGGGTCGACCCGGAACTGTCGTGCGCGAGGCTCGCGTCCATCGTCGTCGAAATCACCTTGGCGTAGCGCGCCGTGAGGTCGAGCACCTGCGCGAGCGAGTGGCTCGTGATGATGGCAAGCCCGAGGCCGTGGAGCGTCGGCGCCTGCATTTCCTGACCGCATTTGAGGCCGATGAGTTCGTCGCCTGTTGCGCTGATGAGCGCCTCCCAGAAGCGGCGCACGTTCATTGCGGGGAATCGTGCATCGGGAACCGTGAGAAGCGAGGAATCCATGCCGACGCGCTTCAGAATAGCTTCAGGCTCCACGCCGTAGCCTCTGGCGGTCTGGCAGATCGAACGGATCCAGCTCGCAAGGATGCTGTCGCCCAAGGGCAGATGCGCATCATCATCGGGAACGGGCTTTCCCTCAAGCGGCAGAGGAAGGCGGATCTCTTCAGACATTTCGGGGGAAAACTCCTTTGAGGACGGAATCTTACGTTATCAGAAAAAACACTGGAAAAGCGTCAGTCTTTACGTGAACCTGCGAAAAAAAAGCCGGCCGAGGAGAACCCTGGGCCGGCTAAAAACGCGGAGGAAAAAATCACATGCTCGAATCTAGTGCTTCAGATTCGATCCGGGGCATCAGCCGTAAATGACGCCCTCTTCTTTGACGACGCGAGTGCCGGCCTTGCCCGCGAGAATCTGATCGATCTCGGAAAGGGCGCCGATCACAGCGGTCTTGCCCGTCTTTTCGACGAAGCGGCAGGCTGCTTCAACCTTCGGACCCATCGAGCCCTTGGCGAAGCCGAATTCGCGCAGCGACTTCGGATCGGACTGAACGATCTTCTTCTGATCGGGCTTGCCCCAGTTGATGTAGGCGCCGTCAACGTCGGTGGCGATGACGAAGAGATCAGCGTCAAGGGAAGCGGCGAGAACGGACGAAGCGAGATCCTTGTCGATCACGGCCTCGGCGCCGACGAGCTTGCCGTCCTTGTCGAAGTACGTCGGAACACCGCCGCCGCCGCAGCAGATGACGATGTGGCCGTTTTCAACCAGGGTCTTAAGAGGAGCGAGACCCCAGATGCGCTTCGGATCCGGGCTCGGAACAACGCGGCGCCACTTGTCGTTGTCGGGAGCGATCGTCCAGCCGTGATGCTTGGCGAGCTGTTCGGCTTCTTCCTTGTCGTAGACGGGGCCGACGGGCTTCGTCGGGTTCTTGAAGGCGGGATCTTCAGGGTCAACCTGCGTCTGCGTGAGGATCGTCGCGAGCGTGGCGGTCTTCGGCACGTAGTTGACGAGTTCCTGCTGGATCATGTAGCCGATCATGCCGACCGATTCAGCACCGATCACGTCGAGCGGATACATCGGCACCTTCTTGTAGGCATTGTTCTGGAGAGCAAGAAGGCCGACCTGCGGGCCGTTGCCGTGCGTGATCACGAGCTCGTTGCCTTCGTAGGCCTTGGCGATCTGCTTACAGGCGAGGGAAACGTTTTCGCGCTGGTTTTCGCAGAGCATCGGCTCACCGCGCTTCAAAAGGGCATTGCCGCCCAGAGCAATAACAAGACGCATGACTGAAGAATCCTTTCTGGAGAGTATTGGGTTCAAGAGGCCGGAACGGCGTCCGGCCTCTTTGAAGAGAAGCTGAGCTCTTTCTAGAGCAGACTCCCGGATGAATCAGGAAATACCGGTGATGCCTGCTGCTTTTCTTATTGAACTCAGCAGATCCCCTGCTGATGCTGGCGGGATCAGTTGACGCCGACGACGGCAGCGAGGAGCGCCATGCGCAGAGCGACGGAGAAGCCGATCGCGCGGAAGTAGAGCTGGTGCTCGGTGTTGTCGATGCCGAAGTCGAATTCGCCCGGGTTGCGCGGCAGCGAGTGATGCACGCCAACGGTCTTGCCGGTCTTCGCCTTGATGTTGCGGAGCATTTCGAGCGAGACGTAGTAGTTGGCCATCTTCTTCTCGAAGTCGGCGCGGTTCGGGTCATCCTTCTTGACGGAGCAGCCCGGCAGATAGATGAGGTCGACGTTCTTGTCGGCGTAGAGCTCTTCGTTCTGCTTCATCGTGAGGTCGAAGTGCTCTTCGAAGTTCGCGTTCATCTTGATGAGCTTCTGACGAACGACTTCCGGCGTACGGAGTTCGCTCGTGCCCGTGTAGATGATCTTGGCGCCCATGGCGGCAAGAGCGAGGGCGAAGGACTGGCCGGAGCGGGCGCGCGAGAGGTCGGGCGTGGCGATGGCGACGGTGACCTTGGAGAGGTCGCCGAAGGCGCGCCAGCAGGTGTAGGAGTCAAGCAGACCCTGGGTCGGGTGCGTGACGTGGCCGTAGCCGCCCGAGATCACCGGAGCGCAGTGGCCTTCGATTTCCTTGAGGGCGCCGAGGGCTTCCTTGTCGTCGGGGTGACGCATGACGATGACGTCGGCGTATTCGCTCGTGACGCGCAGGCTGTCGGCGAGGGATTCGTTCTTCGCGACGGAGGAGTTGTGCGTCGGATCCGCTTCCGTGATCACGGAGCCGCCGAGGCGGTGCATGGCGTTTTCATGCGAGCAGCGGGTGCGGGTGGAGGGCTGGAAGAAGAGCGTGTAGAGAACCTTGCCGCGCAGCAGGTCGGTGCCGGTGCGCATGAAGGGTTCCAGCATTTCAGCAGCCTGATAGAGGGAGAGGATTTCGTCGCGGGAGAAATCATCGAGGAACGTGATGTTGCGGCCCTTCATGTGGGTGCCGGCGAGCGCTTCACGGATATCAAGGAGCTTGAAGTTGCTGTCGAGAGCCATGGTGAAAATTCCTTGGAGTTGGCTTGTTTGGTAAAGGTGCTTCTATGCAGGGGAGAAAAGACCGGCTGGATCGGACCTGAAAGGGATGGCTTCAAAGACAGGGGGAAAGAAGACCATCCCCTTCGCTCGCGATGCGCGGCCGGTCATTTTTTCCGGTCGCCCGCTTGCGGGATCAATCAGATCTCGACGTCGCGGTTGCAGTCCTTCGAATAGATGTAGGAGAACGGGCCGCGGCCGATGCCGTAACCGGCCTGAACCGAGAAGGCGCCCATCCAGAGGAAGTCTTCCTTCTTCGTCATGTACCAGGTGTCGTCGAGGAGGTACATGCCTTCGCCTTCATAGATGTAGGCGCCGTGTTCCTGGACGTGCGTTTCGCAGATGTTGTGGGACGCACCCGGATCGAAGGAGAGGATGTGCATGTTCATGTCGAAGGCTTCTTCAACCGGGAGGAAGTCCTTGACGTGAACGTTGGCCATGCCGTCGTAGTCGCGGAAGGCAACTTCATTGATGTTGCCGAAGACGCTCCAGGGCATGAGTCCCTTCGGATGCGGGATGTAGCGCTGCTTGTAGAGGAGGATGCGGCCTTCCTTGCCGTTGACGTTCTTGAAGCCGATGCCCTTGCCCGGAGCGGAGTAGGCATAGCCGCCCTGCGTGAGAACGCGCTTTTCGCCGGCGACGTCGACTTCGAGTTCAACTTCGCCGTCGAGGACGTAGATGAAGGCTTCTTCGTGTTCCTTGGCGCCGTAGGGGTAGTCCGTGTGCGCCGTGGCGCCCAGGGTGCCGATCAGCTGCACGAAGCCCGCGCCGATCTTCGGCGAGCAGAGAATCGTCATCTTGGCGTCAACGATTCCGGGAACCGTATTGATCACGCGGCCCTGGGGGGTAATGATCGCAAAGTCCGCCTTGACGACTGAACGGTTGGAAAGCAGGTCCTGAGGATAACCAGGCATCTGAAACTCCTTCAACTGACTGTAAGAGTGGTTGCTTTTTTCGCATCTAAGCCCTTGGCAGCATCCTTGAGTTCCGGCCCTGCCCTGGCTTTGATTTGATCTTCGGAAAGCGTGTTCCGTTGAATTGAACTATAGGCGCTTAATGACTTTTCTCATGCGCCCACTGCGTCAATGTCATGTCATTATGCGACATGCATATACAGCGTTTTCTCCTATATGACTTTTTGATTTTCTTATTTTTCAATATATTTAAAAATATTACCCGACAAACACCTTAGGCTTCTCATGACGCTCGATATCAAATCGTGACATGTCACTTGTCATTTAACGCCACGAAAAAAGCCAAAAGAAAAGGCGCTGAAGAAGGAAGAGGAACTTCCTGCCTCAGCGCCTTAAGGGGGCTTCCATAAATTCGGAAAGCCAGTTTTTCCACTTCGCCGACAGTACCCAAAACAACGCCGAGAGCCTCAGCACCGATCCGATGTTGAGGC
>NZ_WEHX01000122.1 GCF_009183815.1 Sutterella seckii
AATCCGCCGAAGGCGGAGAGGGCAAAGCCCTCACTGAGCTCAGACTACAACCTACTTTTTAAGAACAAAATCGGCGAAAGCTCACTTGACATTCACCGTGCACAGCCTCGAGGGCAAGACCAATAAGACAGGACTGAAATTCAGGCCCGAGAAGATGCTGCTCGACTGGTGCCGCAAGTCCTATCAGGTGATGCTTGATTCGGACGACGCGTTCATCCTTGATGCTTTGTACGCCGACAAGGAGCGCACGCATTTCAAGCGGATCAAATACAACCGCATCGTCTGCAGAAACATCAAGGGCGTGAAGCGCTTTTATCTGCAGGTGGTTCTGGAAGGAACGCCTCCGGTAAAGCACGCCTATGCCCCGGCAACGGAGCGGATGGCAATTGATCCGGGTCCGAAAAGCTTCGCCGTCTTTTGCCCGCGAGTGCAGGCAAAGGTTCAGGTTGCGCCCGGGGCGAAGGTCAACGAGAAGGCGATCCGCCGGATTCAGCGATCGATGGATCGCAGCCTGCGGGCCTCGAACCCGAAGGCCTTTGATGAGAAGGGTCGGATCAAGTCCGGCGTCGGCCTGACTTATTCGAAAGGCTATCAGGCGCGGGTAGACAAGCTTCGCGAGGCGCACCGCAGGGCCGCCGGTACGCGAAAGTGCGAACACGGCGAGCTCGCCAATCTGCTTCTCGAATGCGCAGGCAATATCCGCATTGAGAAGAACTCATGGGAGGCTTTTAAGAGAAGTCATTTCGGCAGGAGCATCAACAACAGCGCGGCAAGCGGCTTTATACAGAGATTGAAGAGCAAGGCTGAAAGAGCCGGTTTGACAGTTGAAGAGGTAAGCCCTTATCGCCTGAAGCCGAGCCAGTACGATCCTTACAAGGATGAATTCATGAAGAAGGCGCTCGGGGAGCGCTGGATGTATCTTGGAGACGAGACTACGGTGATCCAGCGCGACATCATAAGCGCGATTCTGATCTATTTTGCTGATTTGAAGAATCAGACGCATAACCCAGAGGTGGTGAAAGCCGCACTCGAGGGCTTGAAACGAGGCCTGACGGACGCGGGTTATGTGAAGCAGCTTAAGCTGCCGAGGAGCAGCGGGTCGCAAGATCCGTTGTTCGCGCCGGAGCCGAAGGCTCTGACGACAGAGGAGCTGCGTTCGAAATGTTTCCGTGCCGGCAGTGACCGCCATTCGTCAACCTTGAACGGAACGGATGGAAAAGCTGTCGGTTGGTCGGAAACCTTCCCTCTTCAGAGGGGAGTTGTTTAGTCTCTGGTGAGCATCACGGCTCGTCCGTCACCTCGCGGCCGATCAGGTCGTGCTCCTCGTTCGCGGTGATCTTCACGCGTACGATGTCGCCGGGCTTGAGGCTCCGTTCCGTCGTCACGTAGCAGACGCCGTCGATGTCGGGGGCGTCCGACTTCGTGCGGCCGACGGCGACGCCGTCCTCATCGGGCTCTTCGTCGATGATGACGTCCTCGACCTTCCCGATGCGGCGGGCAAGCTTCTTTAAGGAAATCTCGGCCTGAAGCTCCATCAGACGACGGCGGCGCTCCTCGCGGACTTCGTCGGGGAGCGCCCCGGGAAGGTCATTGGCCTTCGCGCCCTCAACCGGCGAATACGCAAAGCACCCGACGCGGTCGAGCTCAGCTTCCTTCAGAAAGTCGAGCAGATACTGGAACTCTTCCTCCGTCTCGCCGGGGAAGCCCGCAATGAAGGTCGAGCGGATCGTGATGTCCGGGCAGGCCTTTCGCCAGGCGGCAATGCGCTCGAGATTCTTTTCGCCGCATGCGGGACGCTTCATGAGCTTCAGAATCCGCGGATGCGCGTGCTGGAAGGGCACGTCGAGATACGGCAGAACGAGACCCTCGGCCATGAGCGGCACCACGTCGTCGACGCTCGGATACGGATAAACGTAATGGAGGCGCGTCCAGAGATTCAGGCGCCCGAGTTCGCGGCAGAGGTCGAGAAGGCGCGTGTGAACGGGCCTTCCGCCTGCAAAGTCGAGCTTGTAGCGCTTGTCGACGCCGTAGGCGGCCGTATCCTGGCTGATGACGAGAAGCTCCTTCACGCCGGCAGCCTTGAGGTTTTCCGCCTCGCGCACGATGTCGCCGATCGGGCGCGAAAGGAGCGTGCCGCGCAGATTCGGGATGATGCAGAAGGTGCAGTGATGGTTGCACCCTTCGGAAATCTTGAGGTAGGCATAGTGCTTCGGCGTGAGCCTCACGCCCGCCGCCGGAACCAGATCGTCCCAGGGATCATGCGGGCGCGGCAGCACCCCTTCGACCATGCGGAGCACTTCGTCGACGCTGTCGGGGCCGGTGACGCCGATCACCTTCGGCATCCGGGCGAGGACGTAGTTGGAGCCGTCGGCTTCCTTGCGGCCGCCGAGGCACCCGCAGACAATCACGTGCCCGTTTTCCTTCAGCGCCTCGGAAATCGCGCCGAGGCTCTCCTCCACGGCTTCATTCACAAAGCCGCAGGTATTGACGATGACGAGATCGGCGTCCTTGTAGGTCGAACCGATGCGATAGCCGCGGGCGCGCAGCTCCGTCACGATGCGCTCCGTGTCGACGAGCGCCTTGGGGCAGCCGAGGGAAACAAAGCCGACAACGGGAATATGCCGAGTCATGGTCTATGGGGCCTTTCAGTATTTTTTGAAGTTTGGGAGTCTCTTGTCCCGGGAGCGCGCGATATTACCCGCATCGGACCTCTCTTTGCAGAGAGGTCCGGAGAGGAATTTGTGTCTTTATTTCTGATTCTGCGGCTCAATCCAGATGAGTGCGGCGTGGCGGCCGGACTTTTCGCCGTCGCGGCGGAAGCTAAAGAAGCGCGCCGGGTCGCCGTAGGTGGACAGGCCGCAGTCGGCAATGCTTTCAGCGGGAATCCCGGAAGCTTCGAGCGCCTGGCACGCAAGAAGCGCAAGGTCCGCAAAATACTTTCCCGGCTCATTCGCCGCCCGGAAGGCCTTTTCCGCCTGAGGAAGATGCGCCTTCATGGCGTCGAGCACATCCCCGCCCACTTCGAATTCGTCCCTTCCGATCCGGGGTCCGAGCCAGACGGCGAAGTCGCCTTCGCCCTTGAGTTCCTCGCGAAGCTTTCCGACCGTCTTCTGGATGATGCCGTCGGCGAGGCTGCGCCAGCCGGCATGCACGGCCGCAACGATCCGCCCCTCGCGGTCCGCGATCAGGACCGGGAGGCAGTCGGCCGTCATCACGACGGCAACAACGCCCGGCGTCTTCGTCCACGAGGCATCCGCCTGAGGGGCGTCGGCAATGTCGTCGGCATGAAGAATTTCAGTGCCGTGCACCTGTGAGAGCCACTTCGGTTCCGAAGGGAGGCACTCCGTGAGAATCCTGCGGTTCATCCCGACGCAGGACTTGAAGTCGCCCGTATGAAAGGCAAGGTTGAGGCCCATGATGCCTTCCGGACCGCCCCAGGGACCGCTTGACACGCCCCCCGTGCGGCAGGTAAAGAAGGCCTTCACGTGCTTCGGAGCCCCGCCCTTCCATTCGGGCTTCACGCTTTCGAGTTCAGATTTGAATTGAGACATATCAGACGCGCTCAAAAACAGTCACCGGGCGATCCCAGGGGCCGAAGCCCAGATCGTCCATCAGTTGAATCATGTCCTCGGGAGGTTCGCGGAACCACTGCATTTCTTCTCCCGTCACCGGGTGCACCAGCCCGAGGCGGGATGCATGAAGAGCCTGGCGGTGGAAGTCGAGGAGATTTTCCATCTTGACGGCAATGCCGGGGGCGCGTCCGCGATAAAGCTGGTCGCCGATGAGAGGCAGATCCTCGCCCGTCAGATGGACGCGGATCTGATGCGTGCGGCCCGTGTCGAGGCGGCAGGCCACCCAGGAAACCGGGATCCCGTCGGCGCTCGACCAGTCGACCGTGCGCACGCGCGTGCGGGCGGGCTTCGCTCTCACGCCCGTAGAGCCCGGGAAGCCCTTGAAGCGGATGCGGCTTCTCGGATCGCGCCCGATCGGCACGTCGACCACGAAGTCGGGCGCGGCCGATCCCATGGTGATCGCCCAGTATTCGCGCTTCACGCTTCTTTCCTGAAGCTGGCGCACCAGATTCGTCTGCGCAGCGAGCGTTCTCGCCACAACCATAAGGCCCGTCGTATCGCGATCGAGCCGGTGAACGATGCCGGCGCGCGGAACTTCCTTCAGTTCCGGATAGCGCCAGAGAAGCCCGTTCATGAGCGTGCCGTCGGGGTTTCCGGCGCCCGGGTGCACGACGAGGCCGGCGGGCTTATTGACGATAATGATGGCATCATCCTCATAGACCACCTCGAATTCGACGTCTTCCTGGGGCTCGAAGGCGAGCGCCTCCTCCATGCGGGGCGCCTCGAGGAGCTCGATTTCGTCGCCTTCGGTCGTCTTCGCGCGGATCTTCTCCACCACGACGCCGTTCACCTTGACGGCCCCCGACTCAATCATCTTCTGCAGACGCGCGCGGGAGACGTCCGGCATGAGAGAAGCGAGAACCTTGTCGAGACGCTCGCCCCAGAATCCCTCCACGACGAATTTAGGCAGCGCATTCTCGTCGGCAGAAGCATTTTCAAACGCTTCCATCTCGTCGTCTTCAAAATCCTCGCCGCTATAATCTTCGCTGTCCAAATTGACCTTTTCCTGTGTCATGAAATCTGCTACTTCCTTCAAAAGGCTTCTGATGCGCGGCGCCGCGCTTGTTGCGGTTACGTTTGCCACCGCCTCCTGCTCCTGGCTGCAAAGTCTTGACAAAGACCAGACGCTCGACTGGAGCGCCGACAAGCTTTACTCCGAAGCCAGATTAGCCTTGGATGATAGCAACTGGACGCAGGCTAAGGATTATTACCAGAAGCTCGAAGCGCGTTATCCGTTCGGCCAGTACGCCCAGCAGGCCCAGATCGAGCTCATTTACGCGACCTGGAAGGACGGCGATGCGCCGGGCGCCGTGCAGGCCGCCGACCGGTTCCTGCGCACCTACCCCAATCACGCCAACAGCGACTACGTGATGTATCTGAAGGCGCTCGCCACGCTCAACGAAACCGACAGCTGGTTCAACAAGCTCGCCGCTGAAGACCTCGCTGAACGCGACGCCAACGCCTCGCGCGAAGCCTTCGACACCTTCAAGGAACTCGCGCTCCGCTATCCTGACAGCCGCTTTGCTCCCGAAGCCCGCCGCCGCATGCACGGCCTCGTCCTCGCTCAGGCTGAGCATGAACTGAAGACCGCGCAGTACTACTTCGTGCGCCACGCCTACGTCGCTGCCATTGACCGCGCGCAGCGCGTCGTGCGCGAATTCCAGAACACCCCGATGCGCGACGATGCGCTCGAGCTCATTGCGAAGAGCTACGACGCCCTCAAGATTACGGATCTTGCCGCCGATACGCGCCGCATCATCGAACTCAACAAGAACGGCGAGCGCTCGCAGCCCTCGCGCTGATAAGGAAATGGAAAGACCGGAACTTCATTTCCGAAGTTCCTGATTCCGTCCTTCTCAATCGGGTAGAGGGCCCCCTTGCAGGGTACCCCCTCCCACACCGCATGGCCCCGTGATCGGGCCCTTTCGGACATGCCGTTCGGCATCCGGCGGTTTTC
>NZ_WEHX01000123.1 GCF_009183815.1 Sutterella seckii
GTTAAGCCTTGATACTAGGAACCGCCGTATACGGAACCGTACGTACGGTGGTGTGGGAGGACGGCATGGGAACTAATCCCATGCCTCCTACCCGATTTCTGAGGAATCCTTCTTTGATGAGGATCTTCGTCATCTAAGGGAAATTCAGAAGAAAAAAGAGGGCGTTTACACAGCGGCGCGGTTAATCTCAGACTTGAAACAGAAATGCCGAATCGGCTCCGGATATGCGGGCGGAATTCCGGCATTTCTCATAAAGGAGAGAAAAAACATGTCCATGCATACTGATCTGCTCGGCAAAGCAGTTCTTGCCGCCTTTTTCGGCGTCGCGAGCGCTGCCGCGACGGCGAATGCTGCTGCCACGGCGCCGAGCTCCTTCAAGCCCGGCGTCTACGAAGCGACGGTCAACGGCCACAATGCGCCGATGACCGTCAAGGTGACGGTGTCGAAGAACCGCATTGAAAAGATCGACTATTCCAAGAATCTGGAAACGATCGGCGTCGGCAAGGTTGCGCTCGACCTCGTGAGCCAGAAAGTGCTCAACTACCAGTCGACGGGCGTTGACGCCGTCACCGGCGCGACCATTTCGAGCTTTGCGCTCCTTCAGGGCGTTCGCGACTGCCTCAAGCAGGCGGGCGGCGACATGAAGGCGCTCAGTCAGAAGGTCGAGAAGCACCCTGCGGTTGAAAAGACCTACAAGGCCGACGTCGTCATCGTGGGCGGCGGCGGAGCGGGTCTTGCCGCTGCCATTGCTGCTGAAGAAGCGGGCGCGAAGCACATTCTCGTGCTCGAGAAGCTCGGGTTCCTCGGGGGGTCGACCAACGTGTCTGAAGGCGCTCTGAACGCCGTCGACCCGGTTCGCCAGGGCAAGCAGGGCATCGAGGACTCGGTTCAGAAGTTCTACGACCAGACGATGAAGGGCGGCCACAACAAGGGAACGCCTGAGCTCGTGAAGTACCTTACGTCCCACTCGATGGACGAGGTCAACTGGCTCGAAGGCCTCGGCGTCAAGTTTAAGGATGAGATCGGCACCGCAACGGGCGCCCTCTGGCAGAGAAGCCACTATCCGGCGACGCCTTCGGGCAATACCTACATCCGCACGTTTGAAGACGTCATCAGGAATTCGGGCGGCCGCATTCAGGTCCTGACCGATACCAAGGTGACGGATCTCATCACCGCCAACAAGCGCGTCACGGGCGTCATGGCCGAGAATTTCGGCCGCAAGATTACGGTTGATGCGGGCGCGGTGGTGATTGCCACCGGCGGCTTCGGCGCCAACATCAAGATGCGTCAGGAATACAACACCGGCGTCTGGAAGGAAGTGAAGCTCGACAATTCTATCGGCTGCACGAATCTTGCAAAGGCTGCTCAGGGCGACGGTCTCGTGATGGCGAAGAAGGTGGGCGCTGAGCTGATCGGCCTCGACGACATCCAGATTCATCCGTGCGGCACGCCGGGTACGGGCCTTATGGAAAACATCCGCACGTCCGGGCGCAACCGCATCTTCGTCAACCTCTCGGGCGAACGCTTCGTGAATGAAGGCGCCGCGCGCGACGTGCTCGCAAAGGCGATTTTCGCGCAGCCCAAGGGCACTTACTGGATTGTTGTCAATAAGCTCCGTTATCCGAGCCCGGACTTTGTGGACGCGAACGGCGCAACGATCCGCAACATGCTCGCGCTCGGCAGTGTCGTTGAGGGCGATACGCTCGACGACCTCGCAAAGAAGACCGGCATGGATCCGGCCAAGTTGAAGGCTAGCGTTGAGGGCTACAACGCCGTAGTTGAAGGAAAGGCCAAGGATCCGCTCGGCTTCCTCGCGAACAACGCCGCGGACAAGGTCCTCGACGGCGGTCCGTGGTACGCCTGCCGGAAGGTTCCGACCGTGCACCATACGATGGGCGGCATCCGCATCAACGTGAAGGCGCAGGTGCTTGATGCCGAAGGTCACGTCATTCCGGGGCTTTATGCTGCGGGCGAAGTGACGGGCGGCATTCACGGGAGCAACCGTTTGGGCGGGAACGCCATTGCCGATGTGATGGTCTTCGGTCGTACGGCCGGCACGAATGCGGCGACGCTGAAGTAAGCGTTCTGGCCTGACAAGAGAAGTGATCTCTTGCGGGGACGTCCTGAGGGCGGAAGCTTTTTCCGTCCCTGGCGTCCCCGTTTGCATTCTGCCGATTCCTAACTGCCGGGTTGGCGTCGGAAAGCTTACATGTCCTCGAGCGAAAGACCGCGGTATTCCTGCGTGTAGCCGGCGAGTGAGCCGTTGGCCTTCAGAAACGCTTCTCCCTTGACGTGGAGCGCATGCATGTCGAGGCGTTCAGGATTCCGCTTCACCTCGGCAAAGACGATTTTTTTGCCGGCATGAGAAAGGGCGACGAGGTCGATCTCGTTTTCTCCTCGTCTGTCCCACCACGGTCCGACCTGATCCCACTCGCGGTCGCTGCGGTATCGGGCGAGGAACCAGTCCTCGAGCGTTCGTCCTGTATAGGTCGGCCAGTTTTCCCGGCAGTACTCCTGCAGCCGCGGCCATTGAGCACGGGCGGCGAGTGACCTCTGGTCCAGCGGGTCGACAAAGCGATACCAGAATTTGAAGAACGGGTCGCTCAGGTAATAGCGAACGCCTTTTCCGGCGAGCCGGCCGTTGAGCGGCGCTCTTTTTTCAATCAATTTGAAGATGTTCTCGAGCCGGGAGAGGTACGCCGTCACGTCGACTTTCCCGGTTGTCCCGCTGATGGCGCTCCATTCATTTGCGCCGCGCGCAACTGCGGTCAGGATGGTCTGGTATACGGGAGATTCCATTCGGAACTCATTCGCGAGAAGAACTGTTCCTTCTTCGCGGAACCAGGCGCCTTCAGGTGAAAAGGCCAGATTGATCATGTCGTTCGTACTGCCGATGCCGTTGTCGACGAAAAAATTCGACGTAACGGGCAGCGCCGCCTGTGAGCGCATAAAGCGTCAGGAGATCCTCTGGCGACATGTCCGGAAATTCATTCCGCGCAATGGCGGCGAGGAGAGCGTTGTCAAAAGGCTCGATCTCCAGAAGAAGATCAGCCCGTCCGTAAAGCGGTTCACGCGCATTGTTGAAGATCCGCCTGAGTGAATCGGCTGATGACCCGTTCAAGACAAGTACGAGCCTGCTTTCGCAATGAAAGCGGTCCCAGCTTTCCCCGAGACGACTCCAGAAGGCATTGACGATGCGCTCGAGCTCCTGGCACTCGTCAATCACGACGATCATGGGACTTTTCGCAGATGCCTTGAGGAGAAATTCAAAAATCTCATTGATGGTTGAAAACTCTGGCTTATAGGGGAGCGACAGCGCTTCCCCGAGCGCTTCCGTCCATGAGGCAATGAGTTCGGATTCCTGAGTGCGTTTTCCGGCAAAGAGGTAGATGACCGGGCATTCAACGGACTCAAAAGTCTTCATGATCAGGGACGTCTTTCCAATGCGTCTTCTGCCGCAGACGACTGCCAGACGCCCGGCTTTGTTCCGCATGGCGAGATCAAGCTCTTTTCTGAGGAGTCGGATTTCTTCCTCGCGACCGTAAAAGCGCATGGCGCATCCTTGCTTGAGATGGTTCCTTCGATGAATTTACCTTCAAGAACTTTAGGTAAAGCACGTGAAGGAAAAACGACGGCCTTTCGGCCGCTGAACGTCCGTTTCCGTCCGGCTCAGCCCTAACGGTCGTCAATGCCAATGAGCAAAAGGCTCAGCTACAAAGAGGGCGCAACGCCGAGGAGCGTCAGCGTAAGCGGTACCGTGATCGCTGAAGCAAAGGTGGAGACGAAGATGGCATTGCTCGCGCCGCCTTCCTCGGCCTGAAAGTCCTGCGCCATCAGATAGGCGTTGATCGCCACGGGGAGCGCCGCCATGAGGGTGACGGCATTCGTTTCGAGGTCTCCTAATCCAAGGAGCCGGGCGAGGAGCCAGACAAGGAAAGGCTGGATCATGAGCTTCACGACCGTAACGAAAACGCCCTTCGGGAGGGCTGACGAGAAGCTGTGTTCAGCGAGTCCCATGCCGACCACGATGAGGCACATGGGGGTCGTGGCGGACGACACGTAATGAACGGACTCCATGACAAAGCCCGGAAGGTGCCACCCGGTGAGCCCCCAGGCGGTGCCGACGATGATGCCGAGCACGACCGGATTGCGGAAGACGCGCAGCATCGGCGCGAGAACTTCCTTCGGGTTTGTGATCCGGCCGCTTCGTCCGAATTCGACGGATGCAATGGCAACGGTCCAGAGAAGAAGCACGTTGAAGAGAATGATGATCGAAATGGAGGGCATTGCCGCGTCGCCGAGGCTCACCTGCACGATGGGGACGCCGAGCTGCACGTTGTTGCCGAAGATCCCGGCCATGGCGAGGACCGTCGTGCCGGCGGCGTCGGAGTGAAAGAGGCGCTTCACGGCGCTCCGGCCCGCGATATAAACGATGGCGCAGGAGCCGAAGAATGCAATGAGGATGCGCCAGTCGACAGGCGGCATCTCGGAGAGGTTTGAAAGGAGCTCAAAGAGCATCACCGGCATCAGAAGCCGGAACGTAAATCCTCCCAGTGCCTTCGTGACCGCCGGCGTGAAGACTTTTGCCTTGATGAGCGCCCAGCCGAGCGCAACGAGAATGAAGAGCGGAGCGCAGAGCGCAATGTGATGGAGAAAAAGCGCCATAGGAGGACTTGCGGGGAAAGGATGCAGAGGATTTCCGTCAAGTATGCGCCTCGCGAGGCAGGTATAGTTTCGTGAGCTATTTCAAAGGACGGATTCTCGGAGCAATGCCATGACCGAAGACTATGAAGAGACCGCCGAAGCGGATGAAGACGAACTCTGCCGCGACATTCAGATGAAGCTTCCCGACTGCCTCTGGCAGCTCGACTACGTCAACCGCTACCGCGCGGGAAAGTTCAATGAGGACTTTGCGGCCCTTGAAACGGGCGAGAAGTTCCTCTTCGGCGTCATTGAAATTCCCTTTACGGAAGAGGACGGAAGCTTTACCTGGGGCGTCTGGGCGGAGGTCGACGCGGGCGACCACGACGCCTATGTGAGGGACTTTCAGACTGACGCTGCCGAAGGCCGCGTGATTGCGGGGCGTCTCGCGAACGATATTCCCGGTACGCCGGAAGCATTTGGCGCGAATGTTGAGCTCACGCTCCACGCCGGCCGTCGTCCGGAAATCCGCGTGCTCGAGGGAGAGCTTGGCATTCAGCAGGCGCGCGGCATGTCGCTCTCCGAACATGAAGCGCTCGACCGGGAGCTTTTCGGCGACGATGACGAGGAAGGGGACAATGAGGCGGAAGCCTGAAACCGCTATTCATTTGAGGAATAACACTCGGTTAAGATCGGTCAATGAGCTTGATCTGAATCAATCGAGAGCAATTCTCATCTGAGGCGCATGAGACGAGAACCGTAAAGTTTTCGGCATTCCATTCCAAAAAACAAAAAGGAATTGCTATGTCCGTGAATTCCCAGGAATCCGTTAACAGAGTCTGAAAGAAATTCATATCCCGGCTTAGTTTTGATTTAAGGCAACTAACTGAAATCTAAAGGTTAGTTGC
>NZ_WEHX01000124.1 GCF_009183815.1 Sutterella seckii
GCTTTACTCCATCACGGAAGTAAACAATGCAGCGGCGGCGAAGCTCGAGCTGGGCTTCAGGAGTGGCCTTGCGGCCGTCGATGGTTGTGGTGGTTTTATATTCATAACTCATTTATCAATTATAACATAACCGTAGCTGCTTGTCAACTATTTTGTGCCTATGTTAATATTAAGAAATTGGCGCCAGTTTCGCTTAGGCTTAGAAACAGCACAATCACCATAATCAGCCTTAGAAGAACAACTCTGTTTTTAACTAGCGGCCGCCTTCATCCAGAATTCGACCGCCTGGTCGACCCAGCCTTCCGTGCTCGTTCCGGTCCCGACGCCGAATCCGTGGCGCAGTCCCGGGTATTCATGAAATTCCGTCGGGATCCCGAGAGCCTTCAGGCGCTCGATTCGCCGCCGCATGACGTAGGGCGAAGCAATGCCGTCTTCCGATCCCACGCACGCGAAGGTGGGCGGGTCTTCGGGCGCCGCATCCTGAAGTCCCGTGTACTGCATTACGACGGCAGCAGGCCGCGGAAGCGGCTTGTCTCCGAAGCGCTCCGTCCCATAACGCCCGACCCAGGCCGCCATGCGGGCGCCCGCGGAGCCGCCCCAGAGCGAATAATTCCCGGTCGACGCTTCAAATTCTGCGGCGTTCTCAAAGATCACAGCAAGGGCGCGAGAGAGGTCCTCGCAGGCCTTGTACGGATCCGGGCGATAGATGACCGCAAAAAACGCCCCGGGCCTTCCCTTGAAGAAGACAAGCCCGGCATCCGCCTTCTCCGGATCGGCGCGCACTTCATCGGCCGCATAAAGCGGCGTAAAGACCGGGATGCCGCTTTCAGCTTCCCTTTTGAGGAAATTGAAGACTGCGACTGTATTGGCTACCCTGATTTCGCTGTACCAGTCGAGCGAGATGTCGCCCAGTGTCGTTCCGGACCAATACCGGCTCTCGAGCGGGAAGAGGAGTCTCCCGAAACCCTTGAAGGCCGGGTCGGCTTCGACATCCGCAATGCGTGAGGCGGCGGTAAAGTGATCCCCGGGCGCTGGGATTTCGCGGGCAGAACTCATGAGCGGGAAAGCAAGCGGCATGGCGGCAAAGGATCTGAGGAGCGTTCTCTTCTTCATGGCGGATCTTCGAAAAGTCATTCGGCTCATTCTCTCCCCTGAGCCGGCGGGACCCCATACCGATTCCTCTCTGCTTTTTGTCGGATCCTCCTTACCGGAAGCGCCGCGCGAAAAAAAACACGCCGGAGAGACGAATATCTCCAGCGTGCTTTTCGGACTTCTCTGAAAATTTCAGAGGAAGTCGAATCCTTTCAGGCCAAAGAGGCCTGAGGAGGAATTACTTGGCGACGGCCTTCTTGAGGGAAGAGCCGGCCGTAAACTTCGGGCGCTTGCCGGCCGGGATCGTGAGCGTGGCGCCGGTCTGGGGATTGCGGCCCGTGCGGGAGGCGTATTCAGCAACTTCGAAGTTGCCGAAGCCGATGATCTGCACAGCTTCGCCCTTGCCGAGCTGTTCGGCAACGGTGTCGAAGAAAGCATTCAGCACATCGGCGACCTTGGCCTTCGGAAGCTCGGTCTTCTCAGCGATGGCAACGGTGAGTTCGGTCTTGTTCATGGTATCTCCTTGCGAAGACATCGCGTCGACGGATCAATTTGTCGATCGCTTCCAAATGATGTCTTCTAGTTGTGAAAACCGCGCCCCCATGCGGGTTCCGGCGCGCTTGGGCACTACTATAGCCAACACTTCGAGAGTTTTGGGGCCTTGTTTGCAAAAAAATTCCCCTGCGCCCTCGTAGTTTCCTTGATCTGCAGGGATTACGGTCCCGCCTTCATTTTTGAGCGTCTTGCCGTTCCCTGACTTCTCCCTCCTCAGAAATTGCTTAATTTATTGTTTATTTTGAAATTTTGATTAATTTAATGTAGTATCAAAATGTCCTGCCGGGCCATTCGCCATAGAAGAGCCATGCGGGAGGTCTTCGAAAACCTCACCCTCTGCCGTCAGGCAAAGCTGGAAGGCTTGCACTTCCGCAACGTTTACAGTGCATCCACCCGTGCCTCGCGCAGCTTCCGCGCCTGAGGACTCCGCCAGACGAGCCAGGTGCCGATGCCGAGCACGATGCCGTAGACGAAATCCGAGGTCCAGAGCACGGCCGGATTCGTCGTGTATCCGGAGAGGATCGCGACATAAAGCGCGTAGGTGAGCGCCGAAGTGATGGAGACCCAGAAGGATGCGCGCGCAAAGCCGAGCGTCCCGATGAAGAAGAAGTAGTAGTAGCAGGGGACCGTCAGCATGTAGGAGACGATCATGACGTAGTAGGTGCTCCTTGCTTCCTCAATCAGATCTGGAAAGTTCGTGATGAGCCCGAGGACCCACTCGGGCTTGGCCGCATAGAACACCGCGAGGGGCGCCATGGCGGCGGCGCACACCCAGAGACCGGTCCGCGACGCCCTGGAAATAAGTTCCGGCTTCTTTGCGCCCACGAGATTCATGGCGAGAGACCCGGCCGTAGAACCGAAGGCGTGAACGAAAAGAAAGAGGATGGCGCCGAGCTGCCGCACGACGTTCGTGATGGCAAGCCCCCGCTCGCCGGCCACATTCTCTACCGAAACGAAAAAGAAGAGCCAGACGCCGAACGCCACGGCTTCCTGGAGCATGAGCCAGCGCCCGAGCTGAAAAAGCGCTTTCTGCACCTCCCGCTGCGGACGCCAGGAGGCAGAGAGCACTGCTTCCACCCAGCGCTTTTCCATAAAGAGGCGCACGCCGAGGACTATGAGGCAAACGACTTCGCTCACGGCCGACGCAATCGCCGCACCGGCAATGCCGAGTTCCGGGAACGGCCCGAGGCCGAAGATGAGAACGGCGTTCAGCCCGCAATTGGCTAGCACCATAGCGCTCGAACTGACGGTGAGAACCCGGGGACGAAGGATCGACACGAAGAACGCGCGGAAAAGAAGGCAGATAAAGGCGACGGGAAGCGCCGCAACGCGCCAGAGCACGTAGCTGCGCGCAGCCTCCTCCACTTCCTTCGAATGAATGCTTTGCGCGAGCGTCAGATCGAAAATCCAGGGCGAAGCGAGCGCGATCACGAGACCCGCGAAAAAGAGAAAGAAAGCGCTCTGTCGAAAGACGATGCCGACCCGGGCTCGGTCTCCTCCGCCATTGGCGCGCGACATGAGGGACTGCGCACCCACGCAGTAGCCCCAGCCGAGCATCATGAAGAGAAGCACCAGAATGCCTGCAACGCCCGCTGCGGCGAGTTCGGCTTCGCCGTATCGTCCGAGAAAGAGTACGTCCGTGAAGCCGATCAGCTGCTCGAGCATGAGGCCGGCAAGGAGCGGCATGGCGCCCCGGAAGATCGACTGGGGGCGCAGAGAATTTTCTGAATTAACGTGGACTTCCGGGCAATTCTCGGTCATGGGCGGCTCGCTCCTCGCCCGAAGGCGCTTTTTGGGAGAGGCGCCGCAGGCGGTATCGTTATGGTTTTCTTTGCTTGGGTCTCTGCGAGAACCCGTTATTTTAGTATACCGAGCCTTGCCTCTCCTGCCGATCGTTTCCAATTCCTGCCTGATCCTCTCATGACCTCCCGCCTGATTGCGCTCCCCGGATTCCATCCCGAAGACCTTCCCGCGCGCTTTCCCTCCCCCTGGCACGGCGCTCCCTCTGAGTGCCTTCTCAGAGCCCGGGACATGGCGGAGGCCTGCGGGCATTTTCATGCGGATTGCGGCCGTCGAGGGCTCCTCCTCCTCAGAAACGAAGCGAATGGAGAATACTCTGCCGCCATTGCGGAGGAACCCTTTCACGAACCCGACGGCGAGCGCATCGGGGGGCTACCCGAAGCCCGCAGCATTCTCGGAACCACGCGCGATGACGTCTTTCAAAGGGAAGCCGCCCGGATCACTCTCACGCAGCTCTCGGGCGGTTCGATGACGCTCCTCTTTTTTTCAGAGAAAGAGCGCGCGAAGCGCCCGGCAAAGATTGCCCGCGGGGGCGGAGCGGGGCTCAACCTTAATTTTGATCATTGGAACCGGGCGCTCCTCGAAGCGCTCGATGCGCCGATTGTTTCGAATCTCCTTTTCGCCGCAGAGCTCAAAAAAGCGGGCGAGCCGCTCACTCCTGTCGGTTCCCTCGAATGGTGGCGCGGCGCCATGCCCTCCTACGACGTCAAATGGGACGGCATGGTGCTCTCCCCTCGCACAACGGTGAAGCCCCTCGCCGAATGGCTTCTAGACGGCATTCCCTTCGCGAGCGACCCGCGTGCGGAAGATCCCTTCACGCTTTCGCTCGCACCGGAAATTCTTCTCGAGAAAAAGGACTTCATCGCCGTCATGAAGCCTTCGGGACTCCTCTCCGTCCCCGGCACCGGTGGGCTCCCCGATGCGATGACGCTTGCCTCCCGGATGACGGGGGCGAACCTCACCGCAGTGCACCGTCTCGACATGGACACTTCCGGGATCCTTCTTTATGCCAAGACCCCCGAAGGCACGAGAAGCCTCATGGCAGCCTTTCGCGAGGGGCGCGTTCAGAAGCGCTACCGTGCGCTCCTTGAAGGCATCCCGGCGGGCGAAGGCGGGCTCATTGACTTCCCCATTACGACGCATCCGCTCGACCGCCTGCGCCAGATTGCGGCTGCTGGCGGAAGACCCTCGCGCACGCGCTGGGCAAAGATTTCTGCTTCAAACGGGCAAACGCTCGTCGACTTCTTTCCGCTCACCGGACGCACGCACCAACTGAGGCTTCATGCCGCGCATCCTCTCGGACTCGGCTCTCCGATCCTGGGCGACCCGTACTACAGTCGGGCGGGACTGATTGCCGATACGCCGGAGAAACCACTCAAGCTTCACGCTGCGGAAATTCACTTCCCGAACCCCGCTGATGGGAGCGAAATCCGTCTTCTCAAAGAGGAGTCTTTTCCATAAGAAAGGCCTTTCACCGCAAATAATCACCTCTTTTTCCCGGCAACCATCCAAACTGGACGATTTTCCCGCCAACATTCCGATGAACCTGCGCATAGCGGACCAGACCGCGTCGAAATGCGTGAGAAAGCACGGGTGGCCTGCTCCCGGAATGATCGCGAGCCCGGCATCGGGCACTTCGCGGTAAGTTGCGAGAACCGTATCGAGCGGCGCATTGCCGTCGAGCTCGCCCGCCATGAAGCCTGAAAACCGTGGAATCTACACTCAGTCAGATTCGTCGAAGAAGAGCTCGAGGAACATCTGGTCTCTGGCCGTCGTCTCCGTAGACCAACGGTACTGAGCCACCCTGTTCCTCACCTCGACTCTTTCCACGCAGTCGAACCAATCGAGCAACTGCTTGAGCGTCATCGATCGAATCCAGGCGGTCAGTTTTTCGTACTGCTTCCGCACAGTCTTCCCGAGCGTCTCATCGTTGGCTCGCCCATTAGATGTCATACTAACTTTCGCCACCCCTTCAACCTTTCATGGAGTGGCAAAACATGCGATATTCGCAGGAGTTCAAAGACAACGTCGTAGCGC
>NZ_WEHX01000125.1 GCF_009183815.1 Sutterella seckii
CCGACATTCACGCGCGTCATGCCGTCCTCGTGACGCGGGAGCGCCATGATGTTGATGGCGGCATTGGCCGCCGCGAGAAGCGCATTGCGGCCGGCCTGCGGGTGGGCGCCCGCGTGGGCCGCGCGGCCCGTGAATTCAAAGTCGATCTTCGTGGTCGAAAGGAGCTTCGTGGGCTCGGCCACCACGTCCCCGACCTCAAGCTCCGGCGCGATATGGCCGCAGAAAATCGTGTCGACGCCGTGAAGCACCCCGGACTGCAGAATCGGATAAGCGCCGCGGGAGCCTTCCTCTGCGGGCTGGCAGATGAAGATGATCTTCCCCGCGAGTCGCTCTGCGTTGGCGCCGATGAAGCGCGCGAGCGCCATCGCCACGGCCTGATGGCCGTCGTGGCCGCAGGCATGCATGACGCCGTGCCTGACGGACGCAAACCCTTCCCTGAAAGGGAGATGCGCCGGGCTTTCGGGCTCCTCAACGGCAAGAGCGTCCAATTCGATGCGGATCGCGATCGTGCGGCCCGGCCGGCCGGTGTCCCAGGCGGCAAGAAGCCCAGGATAGTCGCCGATGCGGCGGATTTCCTCGGGCGGCACGCCCACCTCGAGCGCGAAGCGCCGTCCCTTTTCAACCTCATCCGGGTCGCGGCCGCGGACAAACTGCGGCGCGATGAACTGCGGACCATAGGTCACCGAGAAGCCCGCGCTGCGGAAGGCCTCTGCAAGCCTTGCCGTCGCGATGAATTCGCTCCAGCCGGGCTCGGGCGTTCTGTGGATGTCGCGCCGGGCGGCGACGAGATCCTCAAACGTTACCGGATCGACCCAGCCGGGAAGGAGGTGCGGACGATTCATCAGATCGGAAACGGTCGCAGCCGGCTTTTCCTCTGTTGTCTTCGGTTCAGCCGGAGGCGCCGGCGGCTGTGCTTTCTGAACGCGCCGGGACCGCGTGCGCACCGGAGCGGGCGCCGGATCCGCGGAGGGTTCTGTTGTCTGAATTCGGGCTGGGGACATTGGGGTAAGCTCCAAATCATCCGCGCCCAAAGGTACCGCGTGGATGCATTAAGGGGATTTACTTATTTTTATACCCTGCATTCTAACATTGCGCAAAATTCCCTGAACACGCGGCAAACCCGCGTGTTTCAATACCCGTTTGATTTTTCAATGCTTTTTCAAGTCACCCCGGATTAATCTCTACAGATGAGACTTCGGAAATTGCGTATGCCGCCCAAAAAAATGATCAGGGCGCCGCGGCGCCGGAGCGTTCCGCGCGGTAATGCCACACGCCTTTTTCCTGAGAGGGCTCCATCAGCGATTTGAGGGAAAGGCTGCGCATGTCGGGCCGGGCGCCGTGAAGAATGATTTCGGCGAGGTCGACGAGAGACTCGGGCGCATCGACGGAGAACTTCCAGTCGAGATCAGCCGCTTTCTCATCGGATGCGAACGTCCCGTCCGCAGCGGCGAGCGGCATTGCGCGAAGGGCCGACGGCTTCTGAGACTTAAGCGGCTCCCGGGCGGCAAGGTCGGCCGTGAACTTTGCGCCGCCTTCCTTTCCGATGGAGCGCATCGCGAATTCATCAATTCTGAGGTGCATCGGCCCCGACTCCGTGAGAAGCCTCCCGATCCGGTATTCGTCGAGCGATGCGAAGAGCTCCGAAGGAACCCGGTCGGCCGTGAATCTCAGAATAAAGCCCTCACCGGAGACGTGCTTGTCAAGGCCCGGGTGCGAGGCATCGACGCCGACGTCGAAGGTTCCTGCCCGCAGGTCGTAGCTCCCTGAAAGCCGTCCTTCCTCAAGGCCGGCAGGATTTTCCTCGACTGAACCGGTAATTCCGGTGAACTTGCCCGTGAGCGCGCCGCGCCAGTCGCCGGCGTCGAAGCCGCCCTTCTGAGCCGTCCCGCGAAGCGTCCTGATGTACCAGTCGCCCGGCGTTTTTCCGGCAAGCTGGAGGCTCGCCGAGACCTTCACGTTTTCTGCACTCCCTTTGAGGATGTTGGCGGCAGGATCCGTAAAGCTTCCCGAAACTTCAGGCGCTTCCGCCTCTGCCCGGAGACCGTCTTTCTTCGTAAAGGCGAGTCTCAGCGCAACGGGCTTTCTCGCCGCAAGGCTCCAGGAGACGGGGCCGACCCCGCGTTCGACGGCATCGAGCTGCATGTCGAAGGGCGTGGCCGTCGCGGTAATGCGCAGTTCCTGCGCGAAGACGGCGTAGTGATAGCGGATCGCGAGCCGCGGGTGCGTGCCTGCAAGCTTCACGAGAAGCTCCGCCGTGCTCGCCGTGGAATTAAGGGGATAGATGTCGCCGTTGAGCCCGAAGGGGCCGAAATGCGCCACGACGTCGAAGTCGAGCGTCAGAGGCGCCGCTGAGGAATCCGACGAAAAAACGCTCGAGGCGACGATGACGTGAAGGCGGTCGCGCCTCACGAAGAGGCTCTCCTCCACCGGCGTGGACGTTATCAGCACTTCGGGCGGGAGATCGTCCCCTTCGACGATGCGGTTGATGATTTCCGCCTGCACGGACCGCTGCCAGCAGACGAAGCCTGCCTCAGCCGCCAGCGCTGCCGCGAGGACAACCAGAACGGCACCGGAGTGCGCCCGAATGAATCCATAGAGCCGATGCATGCGAAAAGCCACCTTCATTAAGCCTCAGGCTTCGGGAAGAACATTTCGCCCGAACCCTGAAAAACGGCCTCAATCTTACGCGAGGGCCGCGCTCTGCGGGCGCCTCTATGTGCGCCCGCAGGAGGAAAAAGCGTTAAAAGGCGTTTCCTCAAAGGCTCAGAGCGGTCCCCGAAGCATCCGTCAGCGGATCCCGGCCGCGCGGCAGGCGTCCGTCACGAAATGGTTTTCGTTCCCCTGAATGCGCTCGATGCGCTTCGCGCGCAGGCATTCCCACTCGTCGGGCTTGTACATGCGGTTCCAGGCTTCCATGAGCTGACGCTGCTGATTCGAGAGCCGGTATTTCGGATAGCTCTCCGCCATGTAGAGCGTCGTGCGGGCAATGGCGCCGCGCGTATATTCCGGCGGTTCCGCGCGGTTGCCGGAAATCTTCATCGGGCAGGAGCCGAAGGTGGCCGGCACGTCGGGGAGGAGCGCGTAGTTGTAGTTGGAGCGGAGCGCATTCACGGCGCCGCTCGCCGGATAGAGGTTGTAGAGGTCGCTCTGCATCAGGCGGTATTCGCGGTTTGCCTTTTCAGCGCACTTTCTGCCCTTGAAGTTCCGGCCCTTGTTGTCGACGCAGACCTCAGCGCCGTCGCGCCACTCGCTAAAGGCGCGCCCGAAGTTTTCCGCCGGGACCACGTGCTCCCACTCAATGCGGTGCGCGCGCTTCTCGTGCTTCGGAGTCGTGAAGCCCGCGGGCAGCGTGATGTTCTTTTTGCTGTCGAAGGGCGCCTGGCAGTAGAACGTAATGCGGTGGTCCTGATAAACCTCGCGCTCGAGCGTCTTCTTCGCCTGATTGAAGGATTCGATCTGCGTATTCCCGGCTGCGGCGGCAAGTCCCGCAGCAAAGGCGAGAAGAAGGCCGAAAGCGGTTTTCTTTAAAAGCGGCATTTGGAAATCTGTCCCGGAAGCTAAACTCTTGGAGGAACGCCGGACGAAAGCCTCACGCTTCCGTCCGCGCTCCCATTCGGAGAGCGAATATTAGAGCGCCTGCGGCGCAAAGCGCGTAACAAAATTCGAGCGGCCTTTCTCACGATCCTTCGAACATGCAGTCATCACTTCCCAACGGCATTTCCCCCGCTACGGCTGAAGCGCTTCTCAGCTTTAGAGATTCCCGCGGCTGGGCGCGGCACCATAGTCCGAAAAACCTCGCGGAATCCGTCGTCATTGAAGCCGCCGAGCTTCTCGAATGCTTTCAGTGGAAGGCGCCGGAAGCCGAACTTACGCCGCGCGAAAAAGCCGCGGCCGCTTCCGAAATCGCCGACGTCGCTTCCTATCTCATTCTGATTGCCGACCGGCTCGGCGTGAACCTTGATGCGGCGATTTCTGCGAAGCTTGCCGTTCTCGAATCGCGCTACCCCAGGGAGACGCTCGGAACCGACGGATCTATCGAGGCTTATAAGGCGCTCCGCGAGAAGGCCCGCAGCCGGGAAGCGCTCACTGAGACTCCTCAAATGAAGGCGCTCCTCGGGTTCCGGTCGTTTCTCGCGCGAAACCGTGCAGGCGAATGGGCGGCGGCATCCGACAACCGTATCTACTTCGTGCGCTACGCGCGCGAAACCATCGACTTCTGGCGGAACGCGGAAGCGATGGAGAAGAACCTCGCCGCGCTTTATTCCCCGGAAGAAATCGCAGAGGCGCTCCCCAGAGACTTCCCCGAGCGGCCGGACCGGGCTCAGCTTGAGGCCCTCGGCCTTCCCGGCCTCATTCTTTTTCTCGGCCGCCTCGCGCGCCTCGAGCACATCCGCGACGGCGTCATTCTCGCGGCGGCCGATTCAGGGCTCCTTGCGGCTGCGCTCGAGATTCTTTCCCGAAAGGCCGGCTCACCTGCGTAGCAGCGAGGCCTCCGGGCTGCCGCTTCCTATAATTCTTCTTTCTTCCGTTTCTCTGCTTTCCTGATGCCCATGCCTTCCGGCTCGAATCCGACCATTCTGATTCCCGCTTCGACGATGCTCTCCGCCCTCGGCGACGATCCGGAGAAGTTTCTCGAGCGCCTCTCATCGCCCGAGCCTTTTGGAGAAGCGCCGGAAGGCTTCGCGCCCGAAGCGGTTCTTCAGAAAGGCTGCCGCATTGCCCGGAACATCGGCATTGAGGAAGAAGATTTATCCCGGGAACTTCTTCTCGCGCTTGCCCTCACGGCGCCGCTTTTTGAACGCGCGCGTGCCGCCGGCGTCGACCTTTCCGAGATCGGCTTCATCTTCGGCGCCACCACGGCGGGGACGCCTGAGGCCGCGGAGCGCATCCGGGAAAACGAAGCTTCCCCCCTGAAGCGCTGGCGCATGATGGAAATCGGCCGCATGGCGCCCGTGATCGCCCGCGCGTTCGGCATTGCCGGCCCGGTCTTTACCGTTTCAACGGCCTGCACGGCGGGCGCCAAAGCCATTGCGGAGGGCGCGAGGCTTCTCGCGCGCGGCCGCGTTAAGGCGGTGATCGCAAGGCTTGCCGAAGCCATCAACCATCAGGGCGAAGCGGCGCATCTCCCTGAAGCGAAAGTCTTTGAGCGGGTGCTCGCTGCTTTTTCAG
>NZ_WEHX01000126.1 GCF_009183815.1 Sutterella seckii
CTTCTGATAGGCGCGCTGCGTGGGTCGCGCCGACAGGTCGCGCCCGCCCTTGAAGGGCACGCCCGTACGGTCGGAAGCGCCTTCCGGGCGCCGCTTCCTCGGGGCTTCCTCGGCTTCGCGCTCCTCCCTTTCCATGCGTTCGCGCCAGCGGATGCGCGCGGCGGCCTTCTCCGCCTTCACCTGCGCGGCCTTCTCGGCCTGGGCTTCCGGGGTCGACTGCTTGTCGAGGCGATCAAGCTCTGCAATCCAGCGCTTCACGTCCGCGGGCTCGAGCTCCTTCATCTTTCCGCGCAGGAGCCCGGAGGGGAGCTCCACGGCGCCGTAGCGCACGCGGATCAGGCGCGAGACCGTGAGATTCACCGCTTCAAAGAGACGGCGCACCTCGCGGTTTCTGCCTTCGCGAATCGTGACGGTGTACCAGTGGTTGAGGCCCTTGCCGCCCTCGTCGTTGAGCGTCAGGAACTTCGCCGGACCGTCCTCGAGCTCGATGCCGGTAAGAAGCTTCTGCTCGTCCTCGACGGGAAGCTCGCCCACCGTGCGCACGGCGTACTCGCGCTCCATTTCGTAGCGCGGATGCATGAGGCGGTTGGCGAGCGCTCCGGACGTCGTGAAGATGAGAAGCCCCTCGGTATTGAAGTCCAGGCGCCCCACTGCAATCCAGCGTCCGCCAGGAACGCGCGGGAGGTGATCGAAGACGCTCGGACGACCTTCCGGGTCGTCGCGGGACACGATTTCGCCGGCGGGCTTATGGTAGAGAAGCACGCGCGGCGCTTCGCCCGGCTCCTGAGCCGGACGGCGCACGAGGCGGCCTTCCACGCGGATGACGTCAAGCGCCCCCACGCGGTCGCCGAGCTTCGCGGGCGATCCGTTCACGGTAACGACGCCCGATTCAATCAGGCGCTCCATCTCGCGGCGCGACCCCCAGCCCGCATCGGCGAGCGCCTTCTGAAGCTTTTCGGTGAGGACATTCCCCTCAAACCCCGCTTCCGCCGGCATTTCCTCGGCCGCCGCTTCCGGACGCGGACGCATCGGACGGGGCTTCTTCATGGGCGCGCGGAAGGGCGTGCGCTTCTTCATCTGCGGGCCCTGCGGGCGATTCCCGCGACCCTTCGTTTCGTTCCTGGTCAAAATTAAGTTCCTCCTGCAGCTGCATCGAGCCGATACCGGGCGATTCCTGCGCCTCCGGGTTTTCGTCGCCGAGCTCAAATTCCTCGGACGGCGCTTCCTTCAGATTGGGCAGCTCTGCCAGGCTTTTGAGACCCAGATCATTCAAAAATTTCTTCGTTGTTCCAAGGAGCGCCGGTCGTCCCGGCGTCTCCCGCCAGCCCACGGTTTCGATCCATCCGCGGTCCTCAAACTGCTTGAGAAGCTGCGCGGTGAGCGTGACGCCGCGGATTTCCTCGATGTCGCCTCTCGTCACCGGCTGCCGGTAGGCAATGATGGCAAGCGTTTCCATCGCGGCGCGGGAGTAGCGGGCCGGGCGCTCCTCCTCGAGACGCGCGAGCCAGGTCATGGCTCCGGGCGCCGTGCGGAAGCGCCAGCCGCCGTCAGCGAGCTCCTCGAGCCTCATGCCGCGGTCTTCCCAGAAGCGCTGGAGCGCCTCGAGCTCCTGACGGATCGTCTTCGCGGACGGCCCGTCATTGAAAAGACGCCTCATCTCCCGGATGGTCAGGGGCTTTCTGGACGTGAGAAGCGCCGCCTCGAGAATGGTTTGAGAGGTGAAGTCGGCCATATGACCCGATGAGGAGCCTGTAATCGGCTCACTCCCCGAAAACGAAGAACAAATTCGATTCTAGATCGAAAAAGCAAAAAAAATCCCGGACTTTTGTTTGTCCAGGATATCGGTCATCTGTCTTGTGGCGGAAGGGGTGGGATTCGAACCCACGATACGGTATAACCGTATACCGGATTTCGAGTCCGGCGCATTCGACCTCTCTGCCACCCTTCCGCGTCAAGAGAGAGGATGCATATTACAGAGCTTTTCGGAAAAAAGCAAATTTCCATAAAGAAAATCCCGCCGCTCGCGAAGAGTTGGCGGGATTTTCTTCAGATTGAAGCGAACTTCAGGGGATTACTTCGCAGCCGGAACGATCTTTTCCTTGCCGTTCATGTAGGGGCGAAGCACCGTCGGGATCGTGACGGAGCCGTCGGCGTTCTGATAGTTTTCGAGCACGGCAACGAGGGTGCGGCCGACCGCAAGGCCCGAGCCGTTCAGGGTATGAACGTAGCGCGTGCGGCCGTTTTCATCCTTGAAGCGGGCGCCCATGCGGCGGGCCTGGAAGTCCTCGCAGTTGCTGCAGGAGCTGATTTCGCGGTAGGTGTTCTGCGCGGGGATCCAGACCTCAAGGTCGTAGGTCTTGCAGGAACCGAAGCCGATGTCGCCCGTCGAGAGCGCCATCACGCGGTACGGGAGCTCGAGCTTCTGCAGAATGGCTTCAGCGTCGTTCGTGAGCTTCTCGAGTTCGTCGTAGGAGCCTTCCGGACGGACGATCTTCACCATTTCGACCTTGTCGAACTGGTGCTGGCGGATCATGCCGCGGGTGTCGCGGCCGTAGGCGCCGGCTTCGGAACGGAAGCAGGGCGTATGCGCCGTGAGGTAGATGGGGAGATCCTTAGCCTTGAGAATCTGGCCCGCAACCGAATTGGTGAGGGTCACTTCCGCAGTCGGAACGAGGTACATCTGTTCCATGTCGGAGTAGGCGCCGCCCTTCTTCGCAGCGAAGAGGTCCTCTTCGAACTTCGGCAGCTGGCCCGTGCCCGTCATCGTGGTCGCCGTGACGATGTAGGGGGTGTAGCACTCGGTATAGCCCTGTTCGCGCGTATGAACGTCGAGCATGAACTGAGCGAGCGCGCGGTGCAGATGCGCCACTTCGCCCTTCATGAAGCAGAAGCGGGCGCCGGAGAGCTTCGCAGCGGTGTCGAAGTCAAGACCGAGGGGAGCGCCCACATCGACGTGATCCTTGATCTCGAAGTCGAACTGGCGCGGCGTGCCCCAGCGGCGGACTTCGACGTTTTCCGTCTCGTCCTTTCCGATCGGCGTCGTGGGCGAGGGGAGGTTCGGAACACGAAGCATCAGGTCATGGAGCTTCGTGCGCGTTTCCTCGAGTTCGTCCTCGAGCTCGGCGAGCTGAGCGGGGATTTCAGCGGCGCGGGCGAGAAGCTCGGTAGCGTCCTCGCCTGCCTTCTTCTTCATGCCGATGTCCTTCGAGAGGGCATTGCGCGCAGCCTGAAGCTCTTCGGTCTTCTGCTGCACGTTCTTGCGGCGGTCTTCGAGCTCAGTGAAGGCCTCCACGGGAAAATCGAAATTGCGCGTCTTCAGGCGAGCCACCACTTCCGGAAGGTTCTTCCTGAGCATCGTCACATCGAGCATGTTTATTTGTCCTTGGATATTGACATGAATGACGCAGAGTCCCGTTTCCTTCGTCTGATCCGAAGAAACAGAACCTGCATCCATAAAAAATCGGTCCGCCCTCTTCCGGGCATGCGGGCGTTCGGCATGCCGAATGCGCGAGCCGGGGATTCTGAGGGAAGAAACTATTATTTTCGCGGTTTCCGGCGCCCTATGCAAATGAACTAGCCTTGTCCGCGCTTTCTGCCGCGTCCTTCAGCGCGCGCTTTTTCATTGAGCGCCTGAAGGCCTTTAAGCTTTTCAGCAATTCTTGCTTCGGTTCCCCGGTCCGTCGGCACGTACCAGCGCTTCCCCTCAAGCCCCTCGGGCAGATAAATTTCTCCTGCCGCAAAGGCCCCGGGCTCATCGTGCGCGTAGCGGTAGCCTTCCTTGTAGCCCAGGTCCTTCATGAGCTTTGTGGGCGCATTCCGCAGGTGCATGGGAACCGGACGGGTGCCGTCCTTTCTGATGAAGTCTCTGAGCTCATTCATTGCCGTATAGACGGCGTTGCTCTTCGGAGCGCAGGCGAGATAGACCGCCGCCTGCGCGAGCGCAAGCTCGCCCTCGGGGCTTCCCAGACGCTCGAAGATTTCCGCCGCCTCAAGCGCGACGGTCGCCGCCCGCGGATCTGCGAGTCCGATATCCTCCACGGCCATCCGCATCAGACGTCTTGCAATGTAGCGGGGGTCGCACCCGCCGTCGATCATGCGCATCATCCAGTAGAGCGCGGCATCCGGGTCGGAGCCGCGCACGGATTTATGCATGGCGCTGATCTGGTCGTAGAAGTTGTCTCCGCCCTTATCGAAGCGCCTTAAGGTCGCGGGCGTCGTTTTTCTGAGAAACGAAGCATCGATCTGCGCGATTTTTCGCTCGCGCGCCATGGTGCAGGAGACGTCGAGCGCATTGAGGCAGCGCCTCGCATCGCCGTCGGCAAGCGTGATGAGAATCTCCCGGGCTTCAGGCGTGAGCTCGAGCTCCGCAAACTCGCGCTTCATGGCGCGGTCAATGAGTTCGCCGGTTTCCTGAGGCGTCAGGCTTTCGAGCTGATAGACGGTCGAGCGCGACAAAAGCGCGCTCACCACTTCAAAGGACGGATTCTCGGTCGTTGCGCCTACAAAGATGAAGAGCCCGGACTCCACGTGCGGGAGGAACGCATCCTGCTGACTCTTGCTGAATCGGTGCACTTCGTCGACGAAGACCACCGTCGGCTTTCCGGTTGCCGACATGGTGCGCTTCGCCTCATCGACCGCATCGCGAATGTCCTTGACGCCCCCGAGTACGGCGGAAATGGCAATGAAGGGCAGATCAAAGGCATCCGCCATCAGCCGCGCAATCGTGGTTTTGCCGACGCCGGGCGGCCCCCAGAGAATCATGGAGTGAGGACGGCGGTTTTCAAAAGCCACGCGCAGAGGCGCTCCAGGCCCGAGGAGCTTCTTTTGTCCAATCACCTCATCGAGCGTATGCGGACGAAGCCGCTCCGCAAGAGGCTGCAGCATGGGCTTCACCGGCTGGCCCGGAATTCGTGCTGAGCGGCGGGGCTCATTAACTGCATCACTGCCGAAAAGCGTGTCCTCAGGCATAGCGTCAGGAAACCTCTGGATGAAGAAAAGTAGAAAAAGGATTGTACCGAGCGAACAGACAGCACAGACGACGAAAAGCCCCTGCTGACATCAAATCAACAGGGGCTTCGTTTGTAGGGAGCCTGGCGATGACCTACTTTCACTGGAAATACAACCAACTATCATCGGCGCGGAGACGTTTCACTGTCCTGT
>NZ_WEHX01000127.1 GCF_009183815.1 Sutterella seckii
CGCCCTGGTAGCAATTTTCCCTTTGGCTTAGCGGCTTTGGCGGTAGTTTTTCAAATTTCAGATTCGCGTAGCCCCAAAATCAACCCGAGAACCTAGGATTATTCCAATGCGCGCCTATCCGCATCTCTACGCCTTGAATGCGTATTTCTGAGGCTTGCCGTCGTCATAAATGACGATATTCAGGAAAGGAACAGCGAAAACACCTCCGGACAAAAGCAGTTTTCGTTCCTTTTCGCTCTTTCTCCTGTCACTTCCCCGCAAGAATCTTTTCGATTCTCCTCACCGCCCGCGTGACGCCAACAGCCCCGCGCACGTCGAGCTTTCTCGAAACCTCGCCCCGGTAGACCTGCACGGTCTTGGGCGAGATGCCGAGTTCGGCGGCGATTTCCCGGTTGAGAAGCCCTGCGGCAATTCTCTCGGCCACCTCGCGCTCGCGGTCGGTGAGGGTCTGCCAGCGGGCGACCTCCCTTGCGGCATCCTCCGGCTCCGCACCCTCAGCGCGCTCAATGGCCGACCAGATGGCATCAAGGAGCCGCGTGCGGTCTGAGCCTTTTCTCAGAAAGGCAACCGCACCGCTCCTCATGGTGTCGACCGCCATATCGATGTCCCCGTGCGCGGAGAGAAAAACGATTGGGAGCGTGATGCCGCGGCGGATCATTTCCTGCTGCAGCATGAGGCCGCTCATTTCTCCCATGCGGACGTCGAGAATCGCGCAGCCCGGAACGGAAGGCGAATCACCCTTCAAGAAATCCTCAGCGCTCGGATAAGCCGCGCAGTCGAAGCCTTCCTCCTCGAGCATGAAGGCAAGGCTGTCGCGCGCCGCAGGGTCATCGTCGACAATTCTCACGAGGAGGCGTTTGTTCTGAGCCATCAGGCTTTCTCCTTTTCGTTTTCTTTCATTTCTTCCGCCGGGAGCGATGCAATAGCTCTCAGCCCTGCGAGTTCAATCCGCTCAAACCGGATGCTCCCGAGCGCAGCCTCAAGAAGCGCCTTTACGATCATGAGGCCGAGGCCGAGGCCAAGCCCCTGCGCCTTCGAGGACTTCCCGGGCGTGAGGCCGAGATGCGCATAAGCCTCATCGGTGAGCTTCGGGCCGTTGTCTTCAACGCGGATTTCTATTGTCTTTTGGTCGGATGCGAGAGCAACCTCAAGCCTTACTTCCGGGGACGGGCTCTTTGAAGCCGCATCCACGGCGTTCGCGAGGAGGTTGACGATCACGAGCCGCAGATCGAGCGGATCCATGCGCACCCGGAGTCCCTCCGTCTGAGGAGAAAGATCGAGCGAGAGCTCTGCGCCCTTCGCCCTGCGGCTCACACGGAACTGCCGGAACGCCTCGCGGACGGCATCCGCGAGGGAAAGCGCCTCCGCTCTTCTCCGCCCTTTCCCATACTCCCGCACGCGGTCGACAATGTCGCTCGCATGAAGCGCTTCCGTGCGGATTTTTGCGACCGCATCGAGCGTTCTTGCCGGGACGTCGTCCACGTCCTCGAGACTTCTCATCGTGCCGCGCGAGAGGTTCTGAATGGCTTCGAGAGGCTGCTTCAGTTCATGCGCGATGATGCTCGAGATCTGCCCGACAGCGCCTGCGTGCTGCATGGCGCTGATCTGTTCATTGGCCTGTGCCGCCTCGCGCTCTAGCCGCCGGCGCTCCTCGATTTCGTCCTCAAGCGCCCGAGTGCGGATTCTCACGAGCCGGCGCAGAATCACGCCGTAGAAGAGGAGTGCCGCAACCAGAATCGCGCTGCAGACGACGGCAGACGGATACTCCTTCCAGACGCGCCGGAAGGTCCACTCGCGAAGATACTCGTAAGGGCCGAGCTTCAGGCTTTCGAGCATCTGATCGGTCCGCGTGAAGTCGGTTGAAATCCCCCAGTAGCTCCCGTCCTCATCGACCGGCATCGAAAGGAGAAGCGCCGTCACGCGCCGCGCAGCTCAACGCCGAGCGGACTTATTCCCGCGAGGATGATGCCCGGGTAGAGCACCGTGGAATGAAGGCACGCGAGGCCGTCGACGGGCTGGGCATTGAGCACCCGAAGCCTGGAGCCGATTTCGGCAATCCGCTTTTCGCCGAGATCCTCGAGGAAGCACCCGCGCAGAATCCCGCCGTCGATGCGGCCGGCGAGGACATCCTCAAGGATCTTCCGCATCTGCCCGGGCTCATCGCGGCGCACCGACCAGAACCCGTCGGGGTTGAAGCCGGCTTTGGCGATTTCGTGCTCGACGTAGTGGAGGCCGAGTTCGCACTCTTCCGTCTGGGCTGCAATTCTTTTGCCGCCCAGATCGCTCAGTCGCACGAGGTCACTCCTCTCGGAGCGCACCACCACAACCGCCACCGACGACCGGTTGGGATCTTTCGCGCGCGGGCTCACGAGCGCTGCCAACGGCCGGACCTTTTCCGTCGGATCCATCGCGAAGAAGCTTGAACTCGCAATCACGAGGTCGGCGTTTCCGCGGCGAAGCTCCTCGCGAAGCGGAATATGCGGAAGCGACCGGAAGGTGAGCTCGAGCCCGGGCCAGTTCTTCTTCAGATACTCCATTGAGCGCACGATGAAGTCGTAGTCCTTCCAGGGGCGCGAATAAAGGAGCACCGTCACGCGAAGCTTCGCGGGTGAGGCTTCGGGAGCGGCAGCAGACGCTGCGGCGGCCGACGCGGCCAGCGCAGCCGGAAGCAGCGCAATCACCGAAAGGAACGCGGCAAAAGCAGATAAAAGGGTCTTCAGTCTTCTCATGACGAGGATTCTGCTTGACGGGCTTCCTACCACCATTGATTCGGGTCAAACGCGCGTTTTCGAAAAGTCCTAAGACATTTGAGTCCTCCGGGCATCACCGAAAGGAAGCTGATTTTCAGGGGAAAAGAGAGGAATAAAGTTCCTTTCGCACGCCGCGGACGACGCCCGGACTTCTCTCGGAAAAGCCCGATTTCCTTCAGCGCACCGCGGCATAAGTCAAAAATTCTTGAAAGGAATTGCCATGCAGCTCAAAGCGCCCACCTCAACCCGGGACAAGATCATTCTCGGCCTTCTCCTTGGCCTCGTCGCCGGCATCGTCGTCGCCTTCGCCAAATTCGGCTGGGAGGTGCCCTTCCCGCCCCGCACGCCGCTTCGCGACGCCACGAACCCGCCGCAGGAGCTTCTGCAGCAGCTCGGGTTCTCTTTTGAATTTACGCACACTACCTACGAGTACTCGGGGAATCCCCGTCCGATCGTGAGCTTCGTCGTTCACTTCGGCTTCTCGATCTTCTTCGCCATGCTCTACTGCTGCATCGCGGAGTACTGGGCCGGGATCAAGAAGTTTCAGGGTGCCCTCTATGGCATTATTCTCTACTTCGCCTTCCACGTCGTCATCATGCCGCTCATGGGCACGGTGCCGGCTCCCTGGGATCAGCCTTTTGCCGAACACTTCTCCGAGTTCTTCGGTCATGCATTCTGCTTCTGGCTGATGGAAGTCGTGCGCCGCGACATGCGCTCGCGCTGGACCGGCCTCTCGGATCCTGAATACGGTTCAGTTCCGGTCACGCGCTGATGGAAGGAGAAAGCCTGATCCAGACGCATTGAAAAAATAGTTCTGAAGGGCCGCCCGGTCGATTCCCCAAAATCGGCCGGGCGGCTTCTTTATTGGACGTAAGGCCTCTGAGAGGCTGTCAGGCCCCACCAGCGCGAGTCCCCTCGGTTAAATTTCGAAGATGGAATGCGCGATCACATCATCGGAGAGGAACCGCTTCTTCTCCGCCATATTGCAGATGATCGCGCCCAGTCCTCTCTTCAGCCTCATCTTGTCGAGAACCGCAAAATTCTTTGCCATTTCAGGTGCGGCGTTTTCGTAGATTTAATTTCGACCGGATGCCAGCATCCTTCGTGATGAATGATCAGGTCGACTTCCTTCTGAATTTTTGGATCCCGATAGAAGTAGAAATCCGGCACTCGGCCGTTGTGCACCCAGCTTTTAAGAATTTCCGTGATGACGAAAGTCTCAAAGAATGCGCCTGAATTCATATCCGCCTTCAGTTCGGCAGGAGTTGTCCTTCGGCAGAGGAAGGCCGCCAGGCCGACATCGGTCATATAGACCTTCGGAGATTTCGTAAGCGTCTTCCCGGAGTTTTCTGAGAGGGGCCTCAGCAGATACACCAGACCGCTCGCCTCAGCAATGGAAAGCCACCGTTTTGCGGTCGACTCATCCACACCCGCAATCAGCGCTAGCTGTCCGATACGAAGTTCCTGCCCGGTTCTCAGCGCCAGCCCCTGCATGAAGCGCTGATAGGCGGAGAGCTTCCCGACATTCCAGATACCTGCGACATCCTTTTCGAGAAAGGTCGTGATGAAGGCATTGAAATAGCGATGTCGCTCCTCCGGATTGAGTTCAAGCGCCTCCGGCCATCCGCCCTGCCAGATGATGTCCCAGATCCGATCTGCGTCTTCATAGGGCAGCCCGGCTTTTTTCTGAGCATCCGGGAAATACGGTTCCTGCTCCAGACCTTTCCCTGCCCGCTCATAAAGACTGAGCGGCATCAGTTTCTGATCATAGATTCTTCCGGCAAGAGAATCGCCGACGCCCTTCATCCGCACGAATTTCTGAGAACCGGAAAGCCAGACTCCGCCTTTATTCTCCTCACGGTCAACGAGAAGCTTGATGGTCAGGAACAAATTCGGGGCGCGCTGGACCTCATCGATAATAAGAGGAAGCTCATGCTCCTGAAAAAAGGCCTTCGGTGAATTCCAGGCGAGAGCCAGGTCGTCCAAATTCTCAAGCGTCACGTACCCACGACCCAGCTCCTTCAGATGGCTGAGCGTCGTGCTTTTCCCAACCTGGCGCATTCCGGAAAGCATGACAACCTTGAAGCGTCTTGATAGTTCCGGGATTATTTTCTCGACAGTTCGAGGAAGGTACATCTAGATCTCCTGAGGCATTTAAAGCCGTCGCTTCAGCCTTCTAAGTCGGAGCAATGCAAGCACGTACAACGGGCGCTGAATTAGTCCGGAATTTTTCCGGGATCCATGTTTCTCTTGATTCCAAATTCAATCGCCTTCGTGAACTCATTAGATGTCATACTAACTTTCGCCACCCCTTCAACCTTTCATGGAGTGGCAAAACATGCGATATTCGCAGGAGTTCAAAGACAACGTCGTAGCG
>NZ_WEHX01000128.1 GCF_009183815.1 Sutterella seckii
AAGCGCGCCGCGGGCGGCGTCAAAGAGCGAGAGCACGCGCTCGCGCATTTCGGAGAGCTGGTCGACCGTCATGGCGGCGGCGCCGATGTCGGTAGCGATCTCGTCGCCGTTCGTGGAGTCGGCCGTCTCGCTCGCCTTCTGCGCGGCGTCGTTGAAGCCGTCCACCACCGTGTCGACCGCGGTATTTTCATCGCGAAGCACTTCGCCCAGGCGCAGGATTTCCTCAACCGCGCTCGGGTACTGCACGATCGTCGAAACGAGACGGATCGTGAACTGTTCGATCGACTTCGCAACCTCGATTTCGCCCGCACGGGTGAGGAGCTTGTGGGAGCCCACGCCCCTCAGATACGCGCGCAGCGGATCCTTCGAGAGGCCGGCAGACTCTTCGGGCGTGAGCATCACGGCGGCATCGTCTTCGTCGATGTCGTCGCCCGTATCGCCGCCCATGCCGTTGATGAGAATGTCGTCCTCATCGGGCGGGGTTTCAAAGACCTGAATGCCGAGGCGTCCGAGCTGCTCGGTCACTTCCTGCAGGTTTTCCGAAGTGCGAAGCGCGCTTTCGGGAAGGTAGTCGTTGATGTCGGCAAGCGTCACCCAGCCGCGGGTGCGGCCGAGGCGCACGAGTTCGCCGTAGCCGTTCTTGGGCTGGGCGCCCGGCTCGCGGACGCCGTCGCCGTCGGTGCCGGCATCGTCGTCGGAAACCTTTCCTTCCTGCCAGGCATCAACCTCAGCGGCATCCTCGTCGGAATCGTCAACGGAAATGTCGTCGGCTTCAGCGAGGTCGTCCGGATCGATCGAATCGACGTCATCGGAAAATTCGTTTTCGTCCGAATCCTCTTCCTGAGCGGCGGCAGCCTTCTTCGAGGCCTTTGCCTTCTTGGGCTTCTCGGCCTTCTCTTTCTTGGCCTTCTTCGCCTTGGCGGGCTTCTCCGCGTCGTCAGACGCCTCAGCCTCAGCCTTCTTCTTGCGCTTCGCAGGCTTTTCCTTCTCGGAGTCGGCAGCCTTTTCGGCATCCGCCTTCTTCGTTCTCCGAGCCTTGGCGGGCTTCAGAGCCTTCGCATCCTCAGCCTTCTCAGCCGGATCCGCAGCCTTGGCCGGCGTCTCGATCACGGCTTCATCCGCGTTGTCCGCAGTCGTCTTCTTTGTCGTCTTGCCCATAGTGCTCTTCCTCGGCGCGGCCTCTGCCCGCATGAAGCGAACAGAGCCCGCGCGTCGGGCGAAATCCTGTCAATAGCGTTCGCGGTTGCCGGATTGCCCGGGAGATTCGTCGAGGACGAAAAAAAGCCCCCGGCCGCATGGCGCGCATGCAGCCGCAGAGCTTCATTCATTCAAACTTTCTCCTCGAACAGAAAGTCCCTGGACCTCCGGCTCGTCCTTCGCCGCGCTTCCGTTCTGATCAGCCTCTGCTGACCCCGAAAAGCATTCCGCAGAACCGGAACCGCCCGAAGCGCACATTCAAGCGGATCAAAATTCCGCGCCAGCGATCCCCGCAGCAGCGCTTCGGCTGCCGGGCGGATTCGTTCTTCCTCCGTGCGTTCCGGTGGTGCCGGCATTCCCAGAAATCTCTTTTCGCTAAAGAGATCGGGCCGCGGCAAAAGGGTGCACAGAATAACCCGCACCCTTCAGTTTTTCAACTTTTTTTCCGGACTTTCTCAGTCTTTTCCCTCACCCTCGACGAAGCTCTTCAACTTGTCGGCGCGGCTCGGATGGCGGAGCTTCCGGAGAGCCTTCGTTTCGATCTGGCGGATGCGCTCGCGCGTCACGTCGAACTGCTTGCCCACCTCCTCGAGCGTATGGTCGGACTGCATTTCAATGCCGAAGCGCATGCGCAGAACCTTCGCTTCGCGGGGCGAGAGGCTGTCGAGCACCTGCCGGACCGTTTCCGAAAGGCTCATATTCTGCACCGCTTCCGCGGGCGCCACCGTCTGCGTATCCTCAAGGAAGTCGCCGAGATGCGAATCGTCGTCGTCGCCGATCGGCGTCTCCATCGAAATCGGCTCCTTCGCGATCTTCATGATCTTGAGGATCTTGTCCTCGGGCATTTCCATCAGTTCCGAAAGCCTGCGGCTGTCGGGCTCGACGCCGGTCTCCTGAAGTTCCTGGCGCGTGATGCGGTTCATGCGGTTGATGGTCTCGATCATGTGCACCGGGATGCGGATCGTGCGGGCCTGGTCGGCAATGCTGCGCGTGATCGCCTGACGGATCCACCAGGTCGCATAGGTCGAGAACTTGTAGCCGCGGCGGTATTCGAACTTGTCGACCGCCTTCATGAGGCCGACATTGCCTTCCTGAATGAGGTCGAGGAACTGGAGTCCCCGGTTCGTGTACTTCTTCGCGATGGAGATCACGAGGCGAAGATTGGCTTCCGTCATCTCGCGCTTCGCGTTTCTCGCCTTCGCTTCGCCCGTCGCCATCTGCTTGTAGGTGTCGAGGAGCTCGTCGACCGTCATGTGCGAGGATCTTTCAAGTTCCGCCAGGTGCCGCTGCTCCTCCTCGACATTGGCGCGCACGTGAAGCACGGCCTGGGCCTTCGCCGGGAAGGCCGCCGCCACGTCGTCCACCCAGCCGATGCGGGTGGCGTTCGGGATGAAGTTGGCGAGGAACCAGTCGCGCGGAATGCCGATCTTGCGCACGTATTCGTCGTAGACGGCGCGCTCGCTCGCGCGCACGTCGCCGATCGTGCGGCGAAGCGACTCGCAGAGCCGGTCGGCGGTCTTCGCCGTGAAGCGGATGCTCATGAGCTCCTGCTGGATCGAATCCTTGAGGGGCTCGAGTTCAGGGGCCTTCGGTCCCTTGTCGTCGAAGGCGCGCACGAGCGCATGGAAGTGCTCGCCCACCTTGTCGAAGATCTGAAGGCTCTTTTCCTTCAGTTCCTCAAGCTGCCCCACGGTCATGGCCGAGGCGCCCATGTCGGTCTCGTCCTCGTGGCTCCCGAGCACGTTCTTCTGGTCGTCGGGCGAAACGATGCCGTCGACGATCTCGTCGATTGCGGCCGACCCCGAACGGATGCGCTCGGCGCTCTCGAGAATCTCGCGCACGGTGGCCGGGCAGCGCGCAATGGCGAGCACCATGTGCTTGAGGCCGTCCTCAATGCGCTTGCTGATCTCGATTTCGCCCTGTCGCGAAAGAAGCTCCACCGAACCCATCTCGCGCATGTAGATGCGCACCGGGTCGGTCGTGCGGCCGAATTCGCTCTCGACGGTCGAAAGCGCGGCTTCGGCTTCTGCCTCCGCATCCTCGTCGCTTACCGCTTCGCCGGCGCCCTGAATGAGGAGCTGCTCCTCATCGGGAGCAACCTCGTGCACGGCGATGTTGAGGTTCCCGAGAATGCTTACGATCGTTTCGATCGCGTCTTCGTCGAGAAGCGTATTGGGGATGTTGTCGTTGATTTCGCTGTAGGTAACGTAGCCGCGTTCCTTGCCGAGCGTGATGAGCTTCAGAAGACGAGAGCGGCGGTCTTCCTTCGACTCCTCCTGCGCGCCGTAGCCGTGCTGCATGGCTTCAAGAAGCGCCTTGTCGCGCGCCGCGCGCGACTTCTTCGTGCGGCGCACCTTCTTCGGGGCGCCGTCTCCGGCGGCTCCGGTTTCGGGTTCAGGTTCGGCGCCGGACTCAGCGCCATCCTCGCCGTCGTCGTCCTCGGGCTCGATGTCCTCCACGTCCTCGACGTCGGCAACATCCTCGAGGTCCGGGATGTCTTCGTAGTCGCCGCTCCCGTCATCGTCGTCAATGACGTCGACGATGCCGCCGTCGTCCGCGAATTCGTCCGCATCTTCGGACTTCTTCGCCTTCTTCGATGTTTTTTTCTTCGCAGCCGCCTTCTTCGGCGCCTTTGCCGCCTTGGGAGCCTTTTTGGCCTTCGCAGCCTTGGCGGACTTCTCCTCAGCCTCGCCTTCATCAGACTTCCCGGCTTCCGCTTCTGCGGCATCCGCAGCGGCGGCTTCTTCCGAAGCCTTCTTCACGCGCGGCTTGCGGGCTTTCTTAGCGGGCGCCGGAGCTTCCTCAGACGCTGCAGTCTCCTCCGCCTTCGCCGCCTTCTTGCGGGAGGCTGTCTTTTTTTCCTTCAGGGGAGCGTCCTCGGTTTTTGCAGCAGAAGCCGCTTCCTGAAGAGCTTCAGCGGGGGCCGCTTCCTCGACCGCCGTCTTCTTTTTGGCGGACTTTCTCAGCCGGGCAGGAGCGCGGGGCTTTTCAGCTTCAACGGATTCAATGGACAGCGTAAGGCCCGAGGTCTCGAGCTGCGCCGGCGCCTTGGTTTTCTTCTTGCCGTGCTTCTTCGAGCTCGTTTCGATCGCTGCATCCGCAACGACATCCTTCTTTGCCTTTTTAGCCACCGCCATGTACCTCTCCTCAGGCCCTTCGCGGCATAAAAGCTTTGCTTGCCGCAGAAGTGAGACAGGCCGCCCGTCCGAAGCCTCCTTCAGAGAGGACGGTCTGTAGTGCGCAGCCGCCTCCGGGAAAATCTGTGCTTCCCTCGAAGCCGGAGGATCCCGAAGCTGCCGTTCACAAATGCAGTCCTGATCCGGAGAGCTCAGAAGGAAGGAACTTTGAAGGAGAAATGTCATTTTTCTCTCTCCTCCGCAGGCTGAGCACCCCAAAAAAATCAGGGGGGATCGTTTTAAATTTTGCCACATGAACGGATTTTTAACCCGACAATTCGTGAAAACCACAAGGAAAATCAAGATCTGGCAAATGATTATTTGTAACAAATTGTAATCAATCTTGATTTCCGCATGTCGGAATGACGAATCGGCCTTTAAAAGCGGCCCGAACCGCGCATGTCGGGATCGGCGTCAGGCATGTCGCCGGGAAGATTTTCTGCGGCTTCCTCGAGAAGACCCGAGAACTCCTCATCGGCCATATCGACGCCGAAGCCTTCCGGCATTTCGGGCGGCATCGCGGCATCCGCATCGGCGGCGAAGGCGCCGGGATCCTCCGGATAATCCTGATCCGGGTCTTCAAGCCGCATGCCGGCACGCTTCTCGGCCTGCTCGCGCAAGGCCTTCGCAATGGCATCGCGACGCGAGCGCGGCGAGTCGGCCGCAGCCCGGGCTGGGGCGGGAGCCGGTTCTGAAGGCTTCATCGCCGTCACCCCGGAAGATGCGGA
>NZ_WEHX01000129.1 GCF_009183815.1 Sutterella seckii
GCCGCGCGCGCCGCTCAGCCCGCCTGGGCCGCGAAGTCCGTTCAGGAACGCGCCGCGCTTCTTCTGAAGATTGCCGACAGGATCGACGAACGCGCGAAGGAGCTCGCCACGGTTGAAACGCTCGACAACGGCAAGCCCATCCGCGAAACCACGCTCGTCGACGTGCCGCTCTCCTCGGACCACTTCCGCTACTTCGCGGGCTGCATCCGCGCCGATGAAGGCGAAGCCACGATGATCGACGAAAACACGCTCTCGATCATTCTGCGCGAGCCGATCGGCGTGGTCGGCCAGATTGTTCCGTGGAACTTCCCGCTTCTGATGGGCGCCTGGAAGATCGCCCCGGCGATCGCCGCCGGCAACACCGTCGTCATCAAGTCCTCGTCGACGACGCCGCTTTCGCTCAACGTCCTCGGCGAAATCCTCAATGAAATCCTCCCGCCGGGCGTCGTCAACGTGATTACCGGCCGCGGCTCCGTTTCGGGCCAGGCGATGCTCGAGAACCCCGGCTTCGACAAGCTCGCCTTCACGGGCTCGACCGAAGTCGGCCGCGACGTGGGCCTTGCCGCCGCGAAGCAGATCATTCCGGCAACGCTCGAACTCGGCGGCAAGTCGGCCAACATCTACTTCAACGACTGCCAGATGGACAAGGCGATTGAAGGCGCCCAGATCGGCATCCTCTTCAACCAGGGCCAGGTCTGCTGCGCGGGCTCGCGCATCTTCGTGCAGGAAGGGATCTACGACGAATTCGTCGCGAAGCTCGCCGAGGCCTTCAGCGAGGTGAAGGTCGGCAACCCCATGTCGATGGATACCCAGATGGGTTCCCAGGTGAATGAACGCCAGCTCGAGAAGATTCTCGGCTGGGTCGAGGAGGCGAAGAAGGAAGGCGCACGCGTCCTCACGGGCGGCGAACGCGCTCAGGTTCCCGGCATGAAGGGCGCCTTCATGCGCCCGACCCTCCTCGTCGACTGCGAGAACTCGATGAAGGTCTGCCAGGAGGAAATCTTCGGGCCGGTCGCCTGCGTCGTGAAGTTCAGGACCGAGGAAGAAGTCCTCGCCATGGCGAACGACTCCGAGTACGGTCTCGGCGGCGCCGTCTGGACGCGCGACATCAACCGCGCCTTCCGCGTTGCCCGCGGCGTGCGCACGGGCCGCATGTGGGTCAACACCTACAACGAGCTCCCGGCCCACACGCCCTTCGGCGGCTATAAGAAGTCCGGCATCGGCCGCGAGACGCACAAGGTGATCCTTGAGCACTACAGCCAGATGAAGAACATCTACGTGAGCCTCTCGGAAAAGAAGCGCGGCTTCTTCTGATAATTGACGGCTCATCCCGGGTTTCGGGGTGAGTTGCTGCAGAAGCTGAGAACGGGAAGGACGGTTTGCGCCGCGCCTTCCCGTTTTTTCTGTCTCAGAGACTCGTCAATCAGGGCGTCTTCAGATCAAACTGATGACACGCATTGCAGAAAACAACGCTTTGCTGATGACCCTTGTGACAGGTCGTGCAGTCACGGTCTCCGTAATGATTGAAGTGCGGATTGGGAACCACCTTCTCCGTTCTTCTGGCCATTGACTCATAACTTCCATGGCATTTGAGGCATGCATCCTTGCGTACCGGCCTCGTTTTGTCATTGTCTGCGTAGCATGCCTCGCAGCCCATTCCGCGCGCCGCATGACGATCCGCCGTTGCCGGCTGCGCCGCGAGAGCTCCTGAAAGGCATAACAGACCAAGAATGCAAAGCAGCTCTTTTTTCATTTTTCCTTCCCCCTTAGCCCATTCTGTGCGACAAAGCCATCTGCCGGGCAGCAATGCGCCCGAACACCAGAGCGCCGCCCAACTGAGTTCCGCCGATATAGTTGCCGTAGAAAAGACCGCCCGCAGCATTTCCCGCTGCATAGAGACCTTTTATCGGACGATCCTCATTGGTCAAGATCTCTGCCTTTTCGTTGATCTTCGGCCCGCCGAAGGTCGCCGTAATACCGCCCTGGAAGGGGAATGCATAGAACGGGCCCTGATCAAGAGGCGTGGGCTCATCGAGTGAGCACGGAGGATTCATTTCCTTCAGCCGCCCATCCTTAAGCGCCCTGTTGAATTCGGCAAACAAATCCGTCAAAACCCTGGGCTCAAGCCCCATCTTCTTTGCAAGCTCCTCCGGCGTATCGGCGACCAGCACTTTGGTCTTCATTTCGATAAATTTTTTAGCCGCAGCAGCCGCTTTGGGCCAATGACTGTCAATCAAATGGTAGGCGAGGTTCTCCGGCGTTCTTGTGGCCGTTGCCATGGATTTCTGCGTGTAGGTATAGATCTCGTCCATGAAGCGCTTGCCGCGCACGTCGACATCAAGGCCTACGCCTGCGTCGATCACGAAATTCGGATTCGCATGCGTCTCCTCAACGATCGGGCCGCAGTGAAACTGATCCATGTGAACGAATTTGGCGCCGAGCGGAGCCGTGAGAAGAATGTTTTCTCCCGTCACATAGGGGGATCCGCGGAGGACGAGCCGGGAAAGCGGACCGCCCATGTAGCGGCAGAGCATTTCCCGACTGCCGGAAAAGCCGCCCGTCGCTATGAGAACGCCGTCCCTGGCATAGAAATTCTTCCACCCGTCATCCGTAACCGTCCTGACGCCTGAAACGCGGAAATGCTCGTCAGTAATGAACTCCATTGCTTTTGTGTTGAAAAGCAATGGAATGCCGCGGTCCTCTACAGCTTTAAGCAGATCGCGGATCAGCCTCGCACCGCCGGTCAGCCCCTTGCCGTCCACGTTGTGCATCCGGTAGAGAAGCGGCCACGGCTTGCGGCCGATCTTGCCGAACTTGACGCCGACATGGCTTTTCAGCCACTCAAGATCTTCGCCGATGTGCGCGACGTACGTGTCGACAAGAGCGGGATCAGCGCGGTTTTCCGACACCTTCATCATATCGGCGCGGAATGCTTCACGGCTTTCCTCATGGCCTTCAGCCTTTTGCTGAGGCGTTCCCCAGGCGGCAATCCCGCCCGAAGCATAGAGGGAATTACCTGCTGCATAGTCCATCTTTTCGAGCACGACAGGCTTGAGGCCCAGGTCATGCGCCTCAATGGCTGCAACCAGACCAGCCGTACCGGCGCCGAGGATGACGACGTCGTACGCATCACGTTCCTTGGGGTCTGCATGAGCGGCTGCGGCAGCGGGGACAAGCGGACCGGCAGCCGAAATGGCTACAGATCCTCTCAGGAGATTACGACGGGAAATCATTTTCTTCTTCCTTTTTAGGTTTTCCTGCATCTCTTATGAGAAGCCAACCAACATGAGGATTCTTTCCCGAATGCATGCCTAGGCATCGTGACCGTTGTCTAGAGGCATGCTTTTGAAAATGCCTCTGCACTCAGAATTTCGAAAAGCATGCCCTTCTTTCCATAAAATTCAATCAAAGCCCTCTGTTTCTCTCAATGCCGTGAAGCTGCTCCTCCCTTCGCTCGTCCTCGTGATCCTGATTGCCCCTGCTTTTGCTGAGGCACCCTCGACCTCTCCATCTTCGCCGCCCTACGTCATCGGAGAAGAAATTGCGTCGCCCGAAGGTCCTGTCGACGCAGCCCGACCTGTAGTGAAGCTCCTCGTCACGCAGTTCGCCAAACCCAACATTCACTACCCGGTGGTGGAAGACACCATCGAAATATTCCGCAAGACGTTCGGACGTGGCAATTTCTCAGCCCGGGTCTATTCCGGCGAAACCAAAGATATCGGCGATGCGGATCTGGTGCTCAGTTCTGCCGGCACATACGGACGCATGCTCGGCGGCGGCGCGAGAGACCTTGCCACAGTTGTGTCCTCCTTTGCTCCAGATCCCAATCACGCGGAAGGCGCACTCTTCATAACCCTCAGGAAACGTGCAGACATTGACAAATTTGAGGATTTGAAGGGGAAAAAAGCGACGGCCACAGGGCCTAATGCATTTGCCGGCTGGCATATCGCACTCGGCGAAATCGCGTCCCGAAGCTTCAACCCTGACCGCTTCTTCAGCGACCTGATCCCGAGCGGCCACGACATGACGCGGGAACTCGATCTTCTCAGGAGCGGAGCCGCCGATGTCGCCGTCGTGCGCACATGCTTTCTGGAGGAACTCGCAAATGCCGGCGAGGACGTAAGCGACATCAAGCCGATCGCGGTGAAACCCGGCATTCATCCCGCAGGATGCCTCTCTTCCACCAGGCTTTATCCCAACTGGACGATTTTCGCAACGCCCCGGCTTTCCCCGCAAAATGCAAGACTTGCCACTCAGGCTCTTCTCTCGATGCTTCCCGGGCCGCATGATCTCAGCTGGGGAATCGCGAGCGACTTCTCAAGCGTCGACAATCTGTACCGTGCGATACGCCGGGGGCCGTACGAATATTTGCGTTCCTGGACCTGGAGAAGGTTCTGGGACGAATATAAAACGTATGTCCTGCTGCTCTTCTTCTCTATTGCCGGCCTTGCAGCTCACGCTGCCCGGAGTTCTTACCTTGTGCGCCTGCGCACTGCTGAACTCAAAGATGCGCTTCACCGCGAGCAGGAAAGCGAAAAAAAGGCGCGCATTGCCTCTGAACGCATGGAGACGCTCAGACGTGCCGGCGCAGTCGGGCAAATGTCGTCAATCATCGCTCACGAACTTCGACAGCCCTTGAGCGCCATCGTGAGCTATTCGCAGGGCCTGCAGCGCATGCTTGACACCGACGTTCGTGCGCCTGCAGATGTCCTGCTTGACGGCATCAGCTCCATCCGGTCTCAGGCAGAGCGGGCCGAAGACATCGTCGGCAAGGTGCGAAGCTATGCCAAAGGCGAAGCGCCCGCAAGAGTGCGGACGGATCTCGGTCAACTTTGCCGCAAAGCCGTGCGCACCCTCAACGACGCCAGAATTTCTCCGGTGAAAGTAGCCATTACTACGCCAGCAGAAACGTATTTCGTGAATTTCCAGAAATCCGGTAACAGCACCCCTTGAAGCTGCATGACGATAAGGGGAATATTTTCACAGAGGCTTGCTGGATTTCTTCTCCTGG
>NZ_WEHX01000012.1 GCF_009183815.1 Sutterella seckii
CTTTTCGATTCGAATTTTGTCTGGCGTCCCCATCCGGATTCGAACCGGAGTTGACAACGTGAGAGGCTGCCGTCCTAACCGCTAGACGATGGGGACATCGGCGCGAAGAGGCTCTTTGAGAAATGCCTTCCGCCAAAGTGCTCCGCCTGAAACAAAAAAGCCCTGCCGATAGAGCAGGGTTTCTTTTCGCCGTGATGCTTGGCGTCCCCATCCGGATTCGAACCGGAGTTGACAACGTGAGAGGCTGCCGTCCTAACCGCTAGACGATGGGGACATCACTGCGGAGAGGTCGAACTATACAGAAGTCTCTTCACAAAAGCAAGTGCGTCGATCCCAAAAGCTCGAAAAAAAGAAAGGGACCATCCTTTCGGACAGTCCCTTTCCTAAAGAAGTCGGAAACTGCTTCCTTTTAGGCGAGCGCCTTCGCGATGCGGGCGAGCACCTTTTCGCGGCCGATGAGGCAGAGCGTGCGGTCGATCTGCGGCGTGCGGTCGGCAACGCAGACGCCGACGCGAAGCGGCGTGGCGAGAACCTTCATCGGAATTTCGCGTTCCGTCATGACGGCCTGAATGGCGTGGTAGACGTTTTCAGGGGTGACTTCCTCGAGGGCCTTCAGCTTTTCGCCGAAGAGCGCGAGCGCTTCGCGGCCGCCGTCGGCGAGGGCCGCAGCGAGAGCTTCGGGGTCCGCATCCTTCTCAACATAGAAGAAGAGCGCGGCGTCGGCGAGCGCTTCAAGCGTGGCGCTGCGGGTCTTCAGAAGACCGCAGACCTGAACGAGGTCGGGACCATTCTCAATGAGGCCGCCGCGGGCTTCGATGCGGGGCTGAACGAGTTCCGCCAGGCGCGCGTCGTCGGCTTCCTTCATGTACTGGCCGTTCAGCCAATCGAGCTTCTTCCAGTCGATGCGGGCGGAAGCGCGCGAGCAGTCCTTGAGGTCGAAGACCTTGGCGAGCTCCTCGCGGGAGAATTTCTCCATATTGCCGTGGCCCCAGCCCAGGCGCGCGAGGTAGTTGAAGATCGCTTCGGGGAGGTAGCCCTTCTTTTCGTATTCGAGAACGGACACCGTGCCGTGGCGCTTCGAGAGCTTCTGGCCGTCCTGGCCGCAGATGAGCGGAAGGTGCGCGAAGACGGGGACCTCAGCACCGAGCGCGCGGTAGATGTTGATCTGGCGAGGGGTGTTGTTGATGTGGTCGGCGCCGCGGATCACGTGGCTCACCTTCATGTCCCAGTCGTCCACCACAACGGCGAAGTTGTAGGTGGGGATGCCGTTGCGCATGATGATGAGGTCGTCGAGTTCGGAATTCTGAACCGTGATGGGGCCGTAGACGGCATCGTCCCAGGTCACCGCGCCCTCGTCGGGGTTGCGGAAGCGGATCACGGGCTTCACGCCTTCGGGAATCGGGCGGCCCTTGCAGTTTTCAGGACGCCAGCGGCCGTCGTAGCGGGGCTTGAGGCCCTGGGCGCGCTGCGCTTCGCGAAGCTCATCGAGTTCTTCCGGGGTCGCGTAGCAGTAGTAGGCGCGGCCGTCGGCGAGCATCTGGTCGACCACTTCCTTATAGCGGGCAAGACGGTCCATCTGATAGATGGGGCCCTCGTCGTAGTCGAGGTTGAGCCACTTCATGCCGTCAAGAATCACCTGTACGGCTTCCTTGGTCGAGCGCACCTGATCGGTATCTTCGATGCGCAGGAGGAACTTGCCGCCGAAGTGACGGGCGACAGCCCAGCAGTAAATGGCCGTGCGCGCGGTACCGAGGTGCATCATGCCGGTGGGGCTCGGCGCGATGCGGGTGCGAATTTCTTTCATGTCGAAAAGCTCCGGAAAAACTCGTTCGCGTTCCGCAGGCGGCGTGGATTAAGTAAGGCCGCCCGGGAAGCGGAAAAGAAGAATTGGATATTTTAGAACGCTCAATCTTAAGCGTTTGTGCTTAGGCCCATGTGAAGTAGGTCCAGGCGGAGAAGATGACGGCAAGGATCGCTTCGCAGATGAAGATCTGCTTGAAGGACTGGAAGAAGTCGGCCTTGAAGTAGTCCACCGAAATCGTGAAGCAGAGATGCACGGGAGTGAGCATCTGGCCGATGCAGCCGAAAACCATCGCCATGCCGGCGTAGGTGAGGCTTCCCGGGGCAATCGCCGCGCAAATGGGCATCGCCATCGCGATGTAGCCCTGGGACATGCCGGTGAGAAGGCCGACCAGGACGGAGAGCATCGCGAAGATCACGGGAGTCGGAAGCGGGAGCGCCTTCAAGGCCGCGAGCGTTTCGTCAAGGACTCCGGTGCCGGAAAGAAGCGAAATGAAGTAGAGAATCATCACGACGTTGAGAAGGAGCTTCCTGTCGAAGGCCTCGAGGAAGATGTCCTTGATGGGCACGGGGCGCTTCAGGAAATAGAAGGTCGGGATGAGCGCGAGCACGGAGATGCCCATCGCGATGCCGGCGGGCATGTTGAAGATGAGCATGAGGAGAATGTTGAGAACGACCGGGGAGATCGCAAGGGCGACGTTCCCGAAGTCCGCAAGGCGCGAAGCCCCTGTCGAGACCTCTTTTTTGACGTGATCCTCGCCCTTCAGCGGCGCGAGAAGCACGAACCAGCCCACGATGAAGGTGGCTGCGGCAAACCAGATGAGATGCAGCACGAGGTCGGAGAGGTGAATGCCGGCAATCGCGCAGGCAAGGAGCATTCCGGGAACCGTCGGGCTTGAGGTCTCAAAGATGTGGCGGAAGTAGTAGTTGATGGAGGCTTTCCGAGCCGGAGAAATATTCATCCCTTCGCTTGCCGCCTGAACGATCGGGGCGGAAAAGCGGGCGCCCCCGAGCGACGGGAGAAGCCCCAGAAACGCTGGCATGACGGCGAGCGTGATGCGCGAGGAAGAGAAGAGCCGGTTCAAGGCCTCGACCATGCCTTTCAGCGTTCCGGATTTTCTCAGCTGCACCTCCAGGCACATGACGAAGTAGAGCGCGAAGATGAGGTCGTAGGTTCTCGGAAGCGTCGCCGTCTCCACGGCGCTCGACCAGAGCGTTGCGAGCGACCGGTCGTTCAGAATCCACATGACGGCGCCCGCCGCGAGAATGGCGAGGCCGATCATCACGCGAAAGCGCAGAAGCACTGCGATCGCGAGAATAGCCAGGAAGAGAATGAGGAAAATATTCATTTTTTTGAAATTTCCGAGAGAATTCCGTATCGGAACTTTCTATTTTAGGAGCGTCGGGGAGGTTCGGAATTTGAGAAAAGTCAACCCGTAAACGCGGCGAGCATGGCGCACATGATGGCCACCGATACCAGGACGGAAACGGAATTGATGTTGGCGGCGGCCTCCCAGTCGAGATTCGCCTTCATCGTGAAGATGACGCCCATGACGGGAAGCGGCGACATCATCGTGACGGCGATTGCCTGGCGCACTTCAAGGGGAAAGGGCAGCAGGAAGTAGAGGCCGACGGCGATGATCGCGTTGACGACGTAGCGCACGCACATCATTTTGAAAAGCTCGCCGAACTTTTCCCAGTTGATCGCGAGGTTGATCGAGAGCCCGATGAGGAGCATCGAGAGAAACGTATTCGCGCCGCCCACGATCTTGCAGAACTGCAGAATGGGACCGGGCACCCTGATCTCCAGGAAGGAAAGCGTGATGAGAATGAGGTACGTCCAGATGGGGGCGGCGTGCGCGAGCGTGCGGAAGACGTTCATGAGGGCTTTCAAGGCGCCGCCGTTGCCGCGGAATGCAAAGGCGTAGGTGCCGCCCGTGCACATGATGGCGTTTCCGATATCGAAGAGGCAGACGACGAGAAAGCCGAGCGGCGAAACCAGTCCCATCGTGAAGGGCATGGCGAAGGTCCCCACGTTGAAGCTCGACATGTTGAGCATGGCGAAGGGAACGGCCTTATCCCGGTCGGGACGCCGGTGCGTCATGAGCCAGGCAATGCCGATCATGATCCAGGTCGCCGTAATCGGAATGAGGATGGTAGCGAGAAGTTCGACCGGAAGAGTGACGCCGTTCAGGAACGTGATGATCGCGCAGGGAAGCGTGATGTTGAGAACGAGGAATCCCACGGGCTTCGCGAGATCTCTTGGAACAAGTCCCTGCGCGCGGATGAAGATGCCGATGAGGATGACGGCGACGTAGCCGAGGACGGTAATGAGAGCGGTCATGAGAGCTTCTCCTCTTTCTTCGCTTCCCTCGTTCCGGCACCGAGCTTCAGAACGAATTCGCGCGCATAGACCGGGATCTCCTCAATCGGGCGCAGGGCAAGGTGCCCCATCGAAAATTCGCAGCCGCACCAGAGCTGGTTGTAAAAGCCCTCTTCCTTGAGAAGCTCGCCCCGGCGCTGCTGCAGACCGCCTTTGCGCCAGTTCATGTCCCAGTAGGCCGTCCCGGGCGTGAGGCGCGCGGCTTCTTCGGCCGCCTCGCGGATCTGTTCGAGCCGCTTCCAGCGGCTACCGGCCAGCGTCGTCGTAAAGGATTCAATGCCGAGGCGCTTCGCGGTCCGGGCGGTGGCGAGCATGCGCACGCCGAAGCAGACGCGGCAGCGCGCGCCGCGCTCGGGTTCATTCTCAAGCCCCTTCACTGCCTCGCGCCAGAGCGCGTGGTCGTAGTCGCCGTCGACGAAGGGGACGCCGAGCTTTGCCGCATAGCGCTGGCATTCGTTCTTCCTCACGAGGTATTCCTCCTGGGGAAAGATGTTCGGATTGAAGTAGAAAATGGTTGGGGCGTAGTCGTGCTGAAGGAGCCATTCAAGGATGGCGCTCGAGCAGGGCGCGCAGCAGCTGTGAAGCAGTACAGGCCGTGGCATGAGGAGGTCTCGGTTGCAGGATTTTTTAGAGCAAAATTTTAGCAACCGCTCCTCTTCGGAATGACGTATCCGGTCAATGGAAAATCAAGCAAACCGCCCCTGAAGGAACCATCTTCCGGACGCATCCTCGCGGTAGAGCCAGAGCCGTTCGCCGCGAACGCTCCGGGCGCTGTAGTAGGTTCTTCCGTTTATCGCGCGGTCTTCGGCTTCGAGCTCGAGCGGCCCTTCAAGGACCGGCTGAAGCCCGCTGCCGAGCGGGAGCTCGCGCGGTTCCGCAAAGACTTCCGTCGGGAAGGGAAGTCCGCCCGCCTCGCTTCTGACCGGCGGGCGCTGGTGCGCCCGAGGGCGAAGCGTCTCGGCGGGCACGTGCCTCTGAAGCGTTTCAGGGAGCATCCTTCCCGTCCGCTCGAGCTGAAAGACGCGCCTTGAGCCGAAGCGCTCCTCGAGCTGCCTGACGAGGGAAGACGCCTCTCGGATACGCTTTTCGCCGCGCACCTTTAGCGAAAGACTCCCGAGCAGCGTCGCGGAAGCAGCTTCGAGCAAAAAGTGCGCGAGTTCCCGGGTTCGCTTTTCTGCGTCTTCCTCTTCGAAGGTGAAGACGCGCGAGTGCTCCCAAAAACGCCTGACCGGGCGGCCCGCTTCATCGCGAAGAGACGTCTCGAGCGTGAGCTGATTGAATGCTTCAGCAGCCGCCCACGAAGCGATGGCGGCAGCCATGCGCTCAGCCTGAAGGGGCTTTGCGTCGGGGTCGAGCGTTGCCCGGAGCGCCAGGGCTTCATTCATTTCCGGAAGATTCCGGACGCTCGCGCCGAATGCGCGGGCGTGCTTCACGAGACCTTCGGCATTGAAGGCTTCCGCTTCGTCTTCTGCCGAGCGCACTGCTTTCTGAAGCGCCTCCATCAGGGTGGAGGCGGATGCAGCAAAATTGTCGAAACCGAGCGCCTCAAAGCGCGCATGCGCTCTTTCGCCTTCCTCGCATCCGCAGAGAAGAAGGAGCGCCGCCGCGCCGGATCCGGGAGAACGGATGAGCCGGGCTTCCCTTGAATAGCGCTGCGCAAGAAGAAGCATCAGTGTCGTGAGTTCAGCGGCGGCGGTTGCTCTCGCATGTTCAAGGCTGAGACCGGGAAGACGCAGCAGGGCTTCTTTCTCCGTCATTCCCCGGCGGATCCCGTGCGCGTCGGCAGCGGCGTTCCTTGCTTCGATGCGGCCTTCGACCGCGAGCGCGGCGGGATCAGAAGACCGGGCTGAGTGGCGCTTCGGGTTGAGCGCCAGAAGAAGCTGCGGGAAAAAGAGAATCGTGAAATCCGGAGACATGAGATCGGGCTCGAAAAGATTTGGGGATCAGAACGCAGGGAGCGCTTCCGGGAAAAGACTCGGCTGGCAGGGGCGGGAGGTTCTTTCGTCTTTGGAAGGCTGACGATCCGGGGCATTCGCCGGCCGCTGACCGAGGGCGAGCTTCGACGGCTCGAGAAGAATTTCTTTTGCAGTATTGAGAAAAGCGTTCATCCGGGTGGCCCGGATGCGGATTGACTCAGCGCCCTCAGGCAGGAAGAGGAGCCTGAGGACCCCTTCGGGCGCGAGGCAGGCGAGTGCGGCCGGGCGGATTGCAAAAAGCGCGGCGCCGTGCGTTTGGGCGGCAAGCTGAAGCCGGCGCATGCGGATGCGGTCCTGCTTCGGCGAGAGCGCAGGGAGCCAGGCGACGACGGCCTCGGCTTCGCCGCTTGAGAGCGCGAGCTCGGCCGCGTCGAAAGCCTCCTCTGCCGTGGGCGGCACCACAAAGAGTTCCCGGGAAATATCGATTCCGAACGCTTCGAAGGCCGGGAGGAACGGCTCAAAGCCGCGCTCTGGGAGCACCCAGACGGCGGAAGCCGCATGAGAAACCGCTCCGAGAAGCATCCTGACTTCTCCGCGGCGGGATGCCGGCGCGAGGATCTCAGTAAGCCCCGCTTTTGGGAATCCTCCGTCGAGAAGGTCGTCGATCTCACGGATCCCGCAGGCAAGGCGGTTTCCGGCTTCAGCGGTTTGGGAAGCGGAGAAGATGGCCCGGCCTTTTGCGGCGAAAGCGCTCAAACGAATGCTGACTGACATGAGGAACCTCCTTTCGAGGAGAAAAGTGCGTCTCTATGTCAAAGGAGTGTACGAGAAAGAATTTTTCAGGATCATCGTTGATCTTCAACGATGATCCTGATTCTGGATATTTTGAAATTTATTCATATAAAACAATTAAATAAATGAATGATCCTCACTGCATTCATAACGGAGAAGAAAAGTGCCCGGAGCAGAATGGAGAGTGGGGTCTCTTTGTAATGCGCTCTTGGAGTAGCCTCTTTCCTCTACTCTTCTTTCAGAGTGATCTTTTCCGTGCTTCCGGCAGGGCCTGCCTGCACTCCCGCAAAGGCTCAAAGGCGCGCTTCCCTTTCAGCCGGATTGAGTCTTCCTTGACCTGAATCAATAGCGGAAAAACGCGGCGCGCCTTTTGCGCGCAAGCGCACCCGAACGCGATAACCTTTCCCGCTTGAAATCTACTTTTAAAGGAATGCCATGACCGATCTGACTCCCGGGCTGGATGCCCGGTGGAATCACGTTGTTCAGGAGCTCCATGAGGCGGAGAAGAAGGCCGGGCGGAGCGCCGGCGACGTGACGCTTCTTGCTGTCGGTAAGACCTTCAGCGCGGAGGCGCTTTTCGAGTGCGCGAAGCTCGGCGCCCGCGCCTTCGGCGAAAACTACGCTCAGGAAGGGTACTCGAAGGTGGATTGGTTTCGCGAGCACCATCCGGAGCTCGCGCTCGAATGGCATTTCATCGGGCCGCTTCAGGCCAATAAAACGCGCGGCGTTGCCGAGCGCTTCGACTGGGTGCAGTCGATTGACCGTGAAAAGATTGCCCGGCGCTTGTCCGAGCAGCGTCCGGAGGATCTTCCGCCCCTCAACCTGCTTATCGAAGTCAATATCGACGGCGAGGAATCGAAGTCGGGCGTGAAGCCCGATGCGCTCGAATCGCTCGCCGCGGAAATCGAAAAGCTTCCCCGCGTGCGGCTGCGCGGCCTGATGGCGATTCCGGCGCCTGCGGAGACCTATGAGGCCCGCATGAAGCCGCTTCTCGCGATGCGGGAGCTCTTTAATGAATTTAAAAAATCTCATCCCCATGCCGACACGCTCTCCATGGGCATGAGCGCAGATATGGACGAAGCCGTTGAAGCCGGATCCACAATGGTGCGGATCGGCCGCGCCATTTTCGGCGAACGCAATTACGCGCAAAAAGCCTGACTTGGAATTTAGGAGAGAATCATGCTGACGATAGGATTTCTGGGCGGCGGCAACATGGCCGCGGCGTTGATCGGGGGCCTTCTCAAGGAGAAGACCGAAGATCTGACGGTTCATGTGGTGGATCATCATCCGGAAAAGCTCGCGAAGCTCGAAGCCCTGGGCGCCAGAACGCACAAGGAGCCGGGCGACTGGATCACGGCCTGCGATCTTCTGGTGCTCGCCGTGAAGCCCCAGACCATGAAGGCGGCGGTGGAGCCGATCGTGAAGCTTCTGAACCCGAAGGGCGCGGCGCTTTCGATCGCCGCCGGCATCGAAGCGGGCGTTCTTTCCGGCTGGCTCGGGGGCTACCCCCTCATGCGCGCGATGCCCAATACCCCGGCGATGGTCGGAGCCGGCATTGCCGGGCTCTGGTCGCCCAAGGGGATGGACGAATCGCTTCGCGAGGCCGCGCTGCGGGTTCTGCGCGCCGGTGGCGAGGTCGTCGAAGTGAAGAATGAGTCGGAGATCGACCTTGTGGGCGCTATTCCCGGGAGCGGTCCGGCCTACGTTTTCCGCTTCATGGAGGCGCTCGAGAAGGCGGGCATCAAGCGCGGGCTCTCTGAGGAGAGCGCTCATGCGCTCGCGCTCGGGACGGTCTACGGCGCCGCAGAGCTCGCCCGCGTGTCCGGAGAGGAATTCTCGCTTCTGCGCGAAAAGGTGACGAGCAAGGGCGGCACGACGGCGAAGGCGCTCGAAGTCATGAACCGGCTCGACATCGACCGGATGATGGACGAGGCTGTGGAAGCGGCCCTGAAGCGCACGGCTGAAATGAAGGCGCTCTTTCGCTGATGGGCGACATGACGGCATGGGTGCTTGCGCTCTTTGCGAGCGACAGCATCGACATTGCGCTCTTCGTGACGGCCTTTGTGTCGGCGACGCTTTTCCCCGGGGGCTCCGAAGTGATGCTCGCCGGGGCGCTCGCCGCGCAGCCCGAGCGCTGGGTCTGGCTCCTTGCCGTCGCGACGGCAGGAAACACGCTGGGCTCAATGACTTCCTGGGTGATCGGCCGCTTCATCCCTACGGTGAAGCGGGAGACGAAGGCCGTCCTGTGGGTGAGGCGCTGGGGCGCCTGGGCGCTTCTTTTTGCGTGGCTCCCCGTTGTGGGGGATGCGATCCCTGTGGCTGCGGGGTGGCTCAGGATTGATCCGCTCATGAGCCTTCTCGCCATTGCCGTCGGCAAAGGCATCCGCTACGCCTGCGTAGCGGGAGCGGTTCTCCCGCTCGTTCTCTGAGAGGCGGCTAAAACCGCTCAAAATCATCTAACGGCGGCGATTTTTAAGGGATTCCCGCCGTTATAATTGCGAATTGCTCTCAGGCGGAGCTTCTCTCCGCCCTCATAATCATCCCCTCCGCAGAAGGTTCCGCCAGCGCTTCGGTTAATGAAAGAAGCCCCGGCTGCGAGCTCCGGACCGGGGCGCATCCCGATTTTTGTTGAGGAACGCAATGAAGATATTAGTTGCTGTGAAGCGGGTCGTTGACGCGAAGGTCAAGGTCCGCCCGCTCCCGGACCATTCCGGACCGGACATCAAGCTCGCCCGCATGGCGATGAACCCCTTCGATGAAATTGCGGTTGAAGAGGCCGTCGAGCTGAAGGAAGCCGGGAAGGCCTCAGAGGTGGTTGCCGTTTCGATCGGCGGCGCGAAGTCGGTTGATGTTCTGCGCACCGCCATGGCGATCGGCGCCGACCGCGCCATTCATGTGGTTACCGACGACGCCGTCGAACCTCTCGCTGCCGCGAAGATTCTTGCTCAGATCGTTGAGCGCGAGAAGCCCGGCATCGTGCTTCTCGGCAAGCAGGCGATTGACGACGACTGCGGTCAGACGGGCCCGATGCTTTCGGGGCTCCTGCGCTATCCGCTCGGCGCCTTTGCGAGCGAAATCGAATTCGCGGACGACGGGCGCCTCGTCGTCACGCGCGAAACCGACGGCGGCACGCAGACCGTGTCGCTCTCGATTCCTGCCGTGATCACGGCGGATCTCCGTCTTGCCGAACCCCGCTACGTGACGCTTCCCTCCATGGCGAAGGCCCGCAAGAAGCCCGTTGAGGCGATTCCCGTGGGCGAACTCGACGTCGATCTCACGCCGCGCGTGAAGACCCTTTCCGTTGAGCCGCCGCCGGCACGCAAGGCAGGCGTGATGGTTTCGAGCGTGGACGAGCTCGTTGAGAAGCTTCGCAACGAAGCGCATGTGATCTAAGGGATTTGAAGGAACGAAAGAATGACTGCGCTTCTGATTGCTGATCATGACAATGTGAATCTGCGTCCTGCGACTGCGCATGCGCTGACCGCCGTCCTCCAGATGAGCGAGCCCGTCGACATTCTGGTGGCCGGCAACGGCTGCCAGGCTGTCGCCGAGAAGGCTGCGAAGCTGAAAGGCGTGCGCACGGTGATCCTCGCCGAGAACGCAAAGCTCGCGCAGGAGCTCCCCGAGGTCCTCGCGGACCTTGTCGTAGCGGAAGCTCCCGGGTACTCACACATCTTCTTTGCCGCGACGGCGCTTGGCAAAGCCGCCATGCCCCGCGTTGCGGCGATGCTCGACCTCACGGCGATTTCCGACGTGGTGGGCGTGAAGGGTCCGAAGACCTTCGTTCGCGGCATTTATGCCGGGTCGCTTCTTGCGACGGTCGAAACCGAAGAAGTCGTCGTGGTGGGCACTGTCCGCACGACCGCCTTCGAAGCGACCGGGGAAGGCGAGGTTGCCGCCCCCATTGAAACCGTCGAATGCCCCGATGCCGACGACACCTCGCGCTTCGTGAAGTTCACGGAAACGAAGAGCGATCGTCCGGAACTCGTCTCCGCACGCGTTGTCGTCGCGGGCGGCCGCGGCCTCATCGACGAAGCGGGCTTCAAGGCCCTCGAGGAACTCGCCGACTCCTGCGGCGCTGCCATCGGCGCCACCCGTACCGCGGTCGACATGGGGCTCTGCCCCAACGACTGGCAGGTCGGTCAGACGGGCAAGATGATTGCCCCGCAGCTCTACATGGCCTTCGGCATTTCGGGCGCCATCCAGCACACGGCCGGCATCAAGGATGCCAAGGTGATCGTTGCGGTCGACAAGGACCCCGAAGCGCCGATCTTTGAAGTGGCCGATTACGGTCTCGTCGCTGACGGCGCCGAAACCTGCCGGGCGCTCAAGGGTAAGCTCGGCAAATAAGCGCATCGGTTCCCGCAGGGGAAATCAGCGCTGAGTGAGAAGCGGTCTCTGGAATTTCCGGGACCGCTTTTTCTTGCGTCGTAAGGATTATTGCGGGAGAAGCGGCAATAGGCTAGAGTTGTTCCTCGCTATTCATATTGGGAATAGCGACATTTTTTTGCTGCGGGAGACTGTTTCCTAAATGCTGAAGGCCCGATTCCGAAAGACGCTTGGCGGCTTCACGCTTGAGGCTCAACTCAACCTTGAACGCGGCATTAATGTGCTTCGAGGCGAATCGGGTGCAGGGAAGACGACGGTTGCCAATCTCCTTTCGGGCGCGATGAGGCCCGATGACGGCGAAATCGAACTTGAAGGCCTGACGGTTTATTCCCGCGCGCGCCGCATTTCGCTGCCGCCGCAGTCCCGCGGAATCGGCTTCGTCTTTCAGTCGCACCGGCTTTTTCCGCACCTCACGGTACGGGAAAACATCCTTTTCCCGAGCCTCTTCGGCGGGCGGAAGTCTGCGGTCGATTTTGACGAAACGATTGAGATTCTCGGGCTGGAGCCGCTTCTTGAGCGCCTCCCCTCGGGGCTCTCGGGCGGCGAGGCGCAGCGCGTTGCGCTCGGGCGGGCCCTCATGGGCGCCGAGCGGCTCCTCATTCTTGATGAACCCCTCTCGAGCCTTGATCCCAGGCGCCGGCACGTGCTCATGGATTTCATTGACGGCGCGTCGCGGCGAATGAATGTACCCTTCATCTACATCACGCACTCGGAAGAGGAAATGAGAAGGCTTGCCGACCGCGCCTTTCTCGTTGAGGACGGAACGATCGCCGAAATTCCGCGGAGTGCTTTTACTTAGGGAGACTCTTTCATGAAGAAAATTCTTTTGACGACTGCCGTTCTTGCAGCCTTCGGCTTTTCTGCCGGCGCCTCGGCGCAGGTGACCGTGACGACGGGCGGCGGCTATGTCAAGATGGTTGAGGCGCTTGCCGACAAGTACGAAGCGGAAACGGGCGCCAAGGTCTCGCGCGCCTTCGGCGGCAACATCGGACAGATGCTAGCTCAGGTAAAGAGCGGGAGCCCCGTGACGGTCGTGATTTCGGACGCCACGAGCCTCAAGAAGTTCACCACGGTCCTTAACGCCGATGCCGGCGTTCGCTTGGGCGACACGCCCCTGATTCTTGCCTGGAGAAAGGGCCTTGAACTCAAGGCTCCGTCGGATCTCGCGAAGCCTGATGTGAAGCGCATTGCCATGCCGGACCCCAAGGCCGCCGTCTACGGCCGCGCCGCGAAGGAATTCCTTGACGGTGCCGCTTTCGGCAAGGACGTTGCGCCCAAGATGAACGTCGTCTCCATGGTTCCGCAGGTCCTTTCCTATGTTTCCCAGGGCGAGATGGATGCGGGCTTCATTAATCTCCTCGCCGCCCGACAGGGAAAGGCGAAGCTCGGCGGCTTCATGGCGGTGAAGGAAGGGTATGAGCCCATCCGCATGACTGCGCAGCCCGTGAAGGGCGCGGAAGGCGAAGCGGCCGACGTGAAGGCGTTCCTCAAGTGGCTGGCTTCCCCTAAGGCGGATGCCATCCTCGACAAATTCGGCGTCGTCCGCTGATCGGACAAAGCGCTGATGGATTCCCTGCGCTCGCTTCTAGGGTCGCCGGAGCTCCTCTTTGCCGTGACCCTCACGGCAAAGACCTGTGCTGCCGCGGGCGCAGGCTTCATCCTCTTTGCACCCCTTCTTGCGCTCCTCTTTTCGAGGAGAAGCGCCTTCTGGGTGCGGGCCCTGAGCTTTGTCGTGACGCTCCCCCTCGTTTTCCCGCCGGTGGCGCTCGGCTACCTGCTCCTCCTCCTTTTCGGACGAGGCGGCTTATTGGGCGGGATTCTGGATGAGGCAGGACTCGCCATTGTCTTCTCAGAGAATGCGGTGTTTCTCGCCGCCTTCATTGCCGGCCTTCCCCTCGTGGTGCGTCCCATTGAGGCCGCGCTTTCGGGCGAACGCCTGAAGAGCCTTGAATTCGCCGCGTGCGTCCACGGCGCGAATGCCGTCACGGTTTTTCGGCGGGTGACGCTCCCCCTCGTGCGCGGGCAGATCCTGGCCGGACTCCTTCTCGGCATTTCCCGGGCGTCGGGCGAAGTGGGCATCACGATGATGATCGGCGGCAATATTTCGGGAAAGACGAATACGCTTTCGCTCGAAATCTTCAATGCCGTATCGCGTGCGGATTTCGACGCGGCAACAGCGCTCTGTCTTCTTCTTTCTGCGTTCACGCTCATTATTTTTGCCGTGCTCGATCGGCTGCAGCGCCGCGCGCAGGCGCTTTGACTCCAGAAACCTATCCGCTTCTGCTTGCAGAAGGCTTCTCATCTCGAGTAGAATCGCGCATTCTGTGAGACCGGGAAAGCAGTTCAAAGCCGCTCGCCCGGAATTGCACCAAACTTTCGCAGAACCGCTTCTCCCCGGGACGGGGGTTCGGTTTTGATTCAACGCACCAATGATTTAAGAGGTAACTCATGGTCATCATTCGTCTCGCCCGTGGCGGCGCCAAGAAGCGTCCCTTCTACTCCCTCAACGTTTGCGACTCCCGCTGCCGTCGTGACGGCCGCTTCATCGAGCGCGTCGGCTTCTACAACCCGATGGCTGCCGGCCAGGCTGTCAAGCTCCAGGTCAATCTCGAGCGCGTCGCTTACTGGCAGAGCAAGGGCGCCCAGCTCTCCGATACGGTTGCCCGTCTCGTCAAGGAATTCAAGGCTCAGCCGGCTCCCGCCGCTGAAGAACCTGCCAAGGCTGAATAATTTCAGTTCTTGAAGAGGACGGGATGCTTCCCTGAAGCATCTTTTGTCCCGCTAGAAAACCCCGCATCTCTTTTCGGTGCGGACTCCCGCGAAGCTTCCCGCTCGCAGATCGTGCCTCTCGTGTCAAAGCACATTGGATCAGCACCAGGGAAGGTCGCCAAAATGGGGTCCGGTATCTACGCCAGAGGAAAATGCGGGGTTTTGCTTGTCTATAACTTTCCCATTCTTCATTCGCCATGACAGATTCCGACATCTCCCGGAGCGATTCCCCGGACGAACTCATCGAGCTCGGCCGCACCGCCGGCGCCTACGGCTTCAAGGGCTGGGTGCGCATTCAGCCTGAAGGTACGGGCGAGGTGCTCCAGAAAGTGCGCGACTGGGTGCTTGTTGACCGCCTCGGCGTCAAGACGCCCGTGCACGTGAAGGGACTTCGCGTTCACGGCACGGGACTCATCGCCAAATGGGACGGATGCGAATCGAAGGAAGCGGCCGATGCCGTCCGCGTGAAGGTCGGCGTCTTGAGGAAGGACTTCCCGGCTGCCGGCAAGGATGCGGTCTGGGCGATCGACCTTGAAGGCGTTCCCGCATTCAACCGCGAGGGAAAGGAATTGGGCGTCATTGAGGGCGTGAGCTCCAACGGCGCGCAGGATCTCTTCGTCATTGAATATGAGGATGAAGCGGGCGAAAGGAAGCAGTTTCTCATCCCGAACGTCAAGGACGTTTACGTGCTTGAACTCAACCCTGAGGAAAAGCGCGCGGTCTTTGACTGGGATCCGGCCTGGCGCTGAAGTCTCAAAAGGTGAACCCCATGCGTTTTGACGTCATTACGCTTTTTCCGGAAATCTTTGCGAGCGTTCGCGACTGCGGCATCACGGCGCGGGCGAGAAAGCGCGGCCTCTGGTCCCTCAACACCTGGAACCCGCGCGATACGGCCACAGACCTTCACCGCACGATCGACGACCGGCCTTTCGGGGGCGGCCCCGGAATGGTGATGATGGCTGAGCCTCTCGCTCAGACGCTCGCTGCGATCCGTCAGTCGGGCAACACCGGCCGCGTCATGAGCTTCGCGCCCAACGGCACGCGCCTCACCGACCGGCGCGTCAGGAAAATTGCAGCGGACGATGAGCCCGTGGTGCTCGTCTGCGGACGCTACGAAGGGATTGACGAACGCTTCCTTGAAGCCGAGGTCGATGAGGTCGTGAGCCTCGGGGACTTCGTTCTTTCCGGGGGCGAAATCCCCGCCTGCGCCCTGATCGACGCCGTCGTGCGGCAGCTTCCGGGCGCCATCAAGGATCTCTCGGCTTCCGATGAGAGCTTCGCGACAGGGCTTCTCGACGCGCCGCACTATACGCGGCCCGAAGTCTGGCGCGGCATGCCGGTGCCGGAGGTGCTCCTTTCGGGGCACCACAAGAATATTGAAAAGTGGTCGCGCGAAAAAAGTCTCGAGCTCACCTTGCAGACGCGCCCCGACCTCATTACAATCGCCGATTCTTCGGGTCTGCTGACCAAGGAGGACTATAAGTTCCTCAGGTCTCTCGGCGCGAAGATCGAATCCAGGGGCGGGCGCAGATAACCCTATCCGCGCTTCCCCTTTCACAACAATCACCATCCTATCTGCGGCGGGATTTTGTCCCCTAACACTCAGGCCGCATGATGATGGCTTTGGAGCAAAAAATGAATCTCCTTCAGGTTCTTGAACAGGAAGAACTCGCCCGCGTCACCGCCGGCAAGACCATCCCCGATTTCCGCGCCGGCGACACGGTTGTCGTCTCCGTCAACGTGGTTGAAGGCTCGCGCAAGCGCGTCCAGGCCTTCGAGGGCGTCGTCATTGCCCGTCGCAACCGCGGCATCAACTCCTCGTTCATCGTTCGCAAGATCTCGTCCGGCGAAGGCGTGGAACGTTCGTTCCAGACCTACTCCCCGATGATCGCCAGCATCGAAGTGAAGCGTCACGGCGACGTCCGCCGCGCCAAGCTCTACTACCTGCGCGAACGCTCCGGCAAGGCTGCCCGCATCAAGGAACGTCTCGTCCGCAAGGTCGAAGCCTAATCCTCGAAGCGACAGGGCCGGAAGGCCCTTTGCCCGGAACCCCCTACGTTTACGAACGCCGGGGGTTTTTTATTGCCTCCGAAACCGTCTTTTCCCGCTCTTCAGGTTTTCTGCTTAGGGCGAATATCCATTGCCGTTGGAAGTGCCGCAAGGAAGAGAGGAATTCTTTCGGCCGCCTCTCTTTGGATGATCCTCTCTTTTCCTAGAATCGACAGACCCGCCCTCAAAAGGTGCCTCATGCACCAGGAATGCGGGCTTCCGAGCGCAGTTCCAAAAGCGCGCTGGCACGCAATCTGCGCTCCCATCCAATTAACGGAGAAAAGACAAAATGGCTGAAAACTACACAGTGACGCTGCCCCATTACAGCGTTGGTCCGAATTGCTACGACAATATCGGCGAAGTCACCCACTTCCTCGGCAAGACGGCTGCCGTGGTGGGCGGTGAAACGGCCCTTGAAAAGGCGGGTCCGCAGCTGCGTGCGGGTCTCGAAAAGGCCGGCATTGAAATCGTCGACTGGTTCGTCTACGGCAAGGACGCCACGATGGCCAACGTCGAGCGCATCACCTCGAACGAAAAGGTGAAGGGCGCCGACATGATTTTCGGCGTGGGCGGCGGCCGTGCGGTCGATACGGTGAAGACCGCGGCCGACATTCTCGACAAGCCCTTCCTTTCGGTTCCGACCGTGGCTTCCAACTGCGCCCCGGTGACGGCGATTGCGGTCATCTACAAAGAGAACGGCGCGCTTGACCACTACCACTTCCCGAAGCGCTGCGCGACGCACTGCTTCATCAACACTTCGATTATTCTCGACAGCCCCGAGAAGCTCTTCTGGGCGGGCATCGGCGACGCGCTCTCGAAGCAGGCGGAAAGCCAGCTTGCCTCGCGCGGCAAGGCCCTCTCCCACACGCCGCTCCTGGGCGTCCAGGTGGGTCTCGTCTGCGAAGAGCCGCTCCTTACCTACGGCCGTCAGGCGCTCTTCGACTTCCGCGAAGGCAAGGTTACCGAGGCCTTCACGGAATCGGTCCTCGACATCATTATTTCGACCGGCATTACGTCGAATCTCGTGACGACAAAGGACAGCTACTACTACAACTCCTCGCTCGCCCACTGCTTCTACAACGCCTCCATGGTGCTCCCCGTCATTCACAAGCATCTCCACGGCGAAGTCGTGAGCTTCGGCACGCTCGTCCTCCATGCGGTCGACGGCAACGACGAAGCGCTCGAGCGCATGCTTGAGTTCAACCGCGTCCTCGGCCTCCCGGTGACGCTCGGCGAACTCGACATTACGAAGCCCGAAGAGGTCGATGCCCTCGTTGATCGTGCCGTCACGATTAAGGAATGGACCTGCGTGCCCTACGAAATGACGAAGGAAAAGTTCCGCGCCGGCATCTACAAGGTCGATGCGCTCGGCCGCGAACTCCTCGCCAATAAGTAACCGGCTTCGAAGTTCGAAGACAAAAAGAAAAAGCCGCTGCGCTTCTCCGTCGCAGCGGCTTTTCTTTTGACTGAAAGCCTTCTCTTAATTGGCCGCAGGCTTTCTGCGGTTGCTTCCCGCCACCATGTCGAAGCGGAAGAAGCGGCATTCAAGGGGCCCGTTGAAGAGCACGATCTTGCGGGATTCCTTGAGGCGCATCTGGCCGGGAAGCAGCCTGTCGGACGTGAGAAGCCACGCGGTCCACCCGGGGAAGTTGCTTTTGAGCGCGGCAGCGAAGTCGCGCATCATCGCGGCGATCGATGCGGACTTGGGGTTTGACTGTTCGCCGTAGGGGGGATTGGCGATGACGAGACCGGCTTCCGCGCCTTCAGGCGCCTGAATCTCACGGGCATCGCCCTGACTGAAGAGGAGGCGCCCGTCGTCGATCATGGCGCCGAAGCCCGCGCGGCGCGCGTTCTCAATTGCCTTCTCAACGACGATTGAGGAAATGTCGTGCGCTTCAATGCGGACCTTCGCGTGAAGGTTCACGGCTGCCCGGGCATCTTCCTTCATTTCCTGCCAGAGGTCGAGGTCGAACCCGGAGAGGGATTCAAATGCAAAGGAGCGGTTGAGGCCCGGCGCCATGTTGGCGGCGATGGAGGTCGCTTCAATTGCGATCGTGCCGGAGCCGCAGAAGGGGTCAACGAGGGGCTTCTCAGGGGTCCATCCTGAGAGCGCAAGAAGCGCCGCCGCGAGGTTTTCCTTGAGAGGAGCTTCGCCGTGCTCGAGGCGCCAGCCGCGCTTGAAGAGCGATTCGCCGGCGAGATCGATGTAGAAGCTCACGTGGTCGAACGTGAAGTAGGCTTCAAGGCGCACGTCCGGGCGGCGGCGGTCGACGGAAGGACGGCGGCCGGCTAGCTCATTAAAGCGGTCGCAGAGGCCGTCCTTGATGCGAAGCGTCGCGAAGTCAAGGCTTTCGAGCGGGCAGCGGTTTGCGGTCGAATGGATGCGGAAGGTGACGTCGGGACCGAACCACTTATCCCAGGGCGTTCTGCGCGCAATGGAATAGACGTCGCGGCTGTCCCAGTATTCGTCGAAGGCGACGCGCAGAAGAACGCGGGTCGCATACCGGGAGTGAAGGCACACGGCCATGCCAAGGTCGAGACCGCCCGCAAAGGAAACGCCGCCCTTGCCGGGACGGACGAGATCGGGATCAGCGTTGAGCGCAAGAATTTCCCGGGAGAGAAGCTCTTCGAGCCCGAAGGGGCAGGGCGCATGAAAGACAAAGCTCGGCATGAGGATTTCAGTGTGAGGTCGAAAGTAAAAAAATCGAGCCCTTATTTTAAAGGGCCCGATGGCGGATTCGAAGAGGCGTCCGGGAGGAGGTCAGGAGCGCAAGACAAAAATTACGTCTGATCTCTGGTTTTCAATTGTTCGAGTAAAAATAATTCAAAGTACTATCAATCAAGAACGCCCTTCGCCGTGTCCGTACACAACGTACTTGAGGGACGTGAGTCCTTCAAGACCCACAGGGCCCCTCGCATGAAGGCGGTCGGTGGAAATCCCGATTTCAGCCCCGAGCCCGTACTCAAACCCATCGGCAAAGCGCGTTGATGCGTTCACCATGACGGAGCTTGAGTCCACTTCTCGCAGGAACCTCTCCGCAGACCTGACGCTGTCGGTAAGAATGGCGTCGGTGTGGCGCGAGCTGTGGCGGTCGATGAAGTCGATCGCCTCAGTGAGGCTCGAGACCACGGCAATGCTGATGATGGGGGCGTTGTATTCCGTGTCCCAGTCTTCAGGAACTGCCGGAACGACGGGAAGCCCCGCATTTTGAAGAATCCTGAGCGCTTTCTCGTCGGCTCGCATTTCGACCGATTTATCTGCATAAATCCTGCCGATAAGGGGAAGGAAGGCCTGAGCCTGGGCTTCATGGACGAGAAGCGTTTCCGTCGCATTGCAGGGCGAGAAGCGCTGGGTCTTCGCGTTGTCAGCAACCTTTACGGCCATGTCAAGGTCGACGACCTCATCGACATAGGTGTGGCAGATGCCGTTCAAGTGCTTGATCATCGGCACGGTCGCCTCGGCCATGAGGCGCGAAATGAGGCTTTTGCCGCCTCTCGGGATGAGAACGTCGACATAGTCGCGGGCGCGAATGAGTTCGCCTACGAGTGCGCGGTCGGAGCTAGGAATAAGCTGAACGGCCTCTGCGGGAAGACCTGCAGTGCGAAGGCCTTCGGCAACAACGCGGGCGAGCGCGCGATTGCTTTCAAGCGCTTCGTGGCCGCCTCGCAGAATGACGGCATTGCCGGATTTAAGGCCGAGGGCCGCGGCGTCCACCGTCACATTGGGGCGGGACTCATAGATCATCGCAATGACGCCGAGGGGCACGCGCATGCGGCCGACTTCAATGCCGGAGGGCATCGGGCGGACTTCTGAAATCGTTCCGATGGGGTCGGGAAGATCGGCAATCTGAATCACGCCTTCCGCCATCCGTTCGAGAACGGCCTTCGTGATCGTGAGGCGATCGACAAAGGCTTCGCTCAGGCCTTCGGCGCGAGCGGCTTCAAGATCCTTTTCGTTCGCGCAGCGGATCTCCGCTTCGCGTTCGATCAGGAGCTTTGCAATGGTTCTGAGCGCCAGATTCTTCTCTGCCGTCCGGGCGCGGGCCATCTCGCGCGAGGCGCGGCGGGCAGCTTTTCCGATTGATTCAATGAGTTCCTTGGGCGACATGGATCCCGGCATGGGTATGGTCTCCAGAAGAGAAAATCGCTCGTCTTTGCGAGTGCAGGGGATTCCTCATTCTAAGGAGCGCCGGGAAGGCTGTGGCGGGCCTTCACCGCGAACGCGCAAGGAAGAGCGAGACGCTTTTGAGCTCAATCCACGGATCGGAATCGCGCTCCGGCACGTCGAGGCCTTTGGAGATCCGGTCAATGTCGGCGAGAACGGAAAGGGCGGCAGTGAGTTTCTGAAGCTTGAGGCGGCGCGCTCCCGCCTTGAGAGCGGGCGTGGCAAAGACGCCCTTCACGAAGCTCTGACCGGCTTCCTGAGCGGTGCGGAGCTTCACAAGGTTTCTCAACTGCGAGGTGAGGACCATCAGAACGAGAGGAAAGACCTCGCCCTGCGCTTCTAGACCATCAATGATGCGCGATACGCGGTCGGAGGCGCCCAGGCAGATGGCGTCGACGAGTCCCTCGATGGTGTAGCGCGAGCAGTTCCCGACGGAGGCTTCAATGTTTTCGCGGGTGAGCTCTCCCTGCGGGAAGAGGAGGGAAAGCTTGTCGATTTCCTGGCGGGCGGCAAGGAGGTTTCCTTCCACCAGATCGGCAAAGGATTCAAGCACGTCGCGCGAGGCCTTCTGGCCGTGCTTTGCCATGCGGGCCGCAATCCAGGCCGGGAGCTGCGGACGTGGAATCGGGTCGCAGTCGACGACGGTGCACTTTTCCGAGAGCGCCTTCCACCAGGAGGCCTTTACGCCCTGCCAGTCGGGTCTCGGGAGCGTAAAGAGCGTGATGACGCCTTCAACCGGGGGAATCGCGAGGAAGTCCTGAATGGCCTTCGCACCCTTGACGCCGGGCTTTCCGCCGGGAAGGCGGACTTCGAGAAACTTCCGGTCGTCGAACATGCCGATCGAAGCCGCCGCATCCATGAGCTGAGACCAGTCGGCAGTGCCCGACATTTCAAGTACCTGCCGATCGCTGTAGCCGAGCTCCTTCGCCCGGTGCCGGATAAGGTCGCCCGATTCGAGCATCAGGAGCGGTTCGCTTCCCGTGGCAAGCCAGAAGGGCGCGAGCGAATCCGAGCGGCCGAGCCAGGCTTCGAGCTGAGGCGCGGCGATGCTCATTTCTGCTCAGGGGTGCGCGCAGCCTCAAGGCGGCGCACGATCTGGTTGATGAGGTCGTTCTCCATGTCGATGTAGAGCACTTCCTCTTCCTTTTCGCGCGAAAGGAATTCGCTTTCGGTGTACGTGATGTCGCGGTTCGCAATGAGGCGCGTCGTATCGACGTATTCGTAGCCTTCGGGCGAGGTGCAGCGGAATTCGAGCGTGAGCGTGAGTTCATACTCGCGGGCTCGCCCGGCATCGTTGATGGTGAGGATGTCGCGCGAGCGCGTCATGGAGAGGAGCTCGAGAATGGCGTCCGCCTCGCGCGGCGAGGAGACGCAGCGGATGCTTGAGCCCGATTCGATCATGCGCTTCAGGAGGCCGGAAAAGCGCGTGTTTTCCGTCATCTGAAGGTAGAGCGTCTCAAAGGGCGCATCAAAGTGTCCGCGAAGGCGGAATCCGCACCCCGCAAGAAGCGTGGAGCCGAGAAGTGCGCCGCTGGCGCTGAGGATCTGACGGCGGGTAAGTCGCTCGAACATTTTGAAGTGTGTGCCCTGGGAGCTCGCGGAAGGTCTGCCGGCTTCGCGCTCCGGGGAGATCATCGTCCCTCAGTGCGGCCGGGTGGAGTCCATTGATTATAGAGGTTTGCCGTGCCTCAATTCCGCGCCTTCAGGGGAGACGCCGCGGGAGAGGCGTTTCGATAAAGGGAAGATGATGTGTGTGTCTTCCGGTGCCGGACTTCAGGAGGCGCACCAAGAAAAACGGCTCTTTCCCGAAAGAGGAAAGAGCCGTTCAGTCGGCTTCGGGACGGGGAACCGCATTCCGTCCGGGAAATGCCGGTTCCTCCGTCAGGAAGAAGAGAAGAACTTACTTCGCCACGACGTTGACGAGCTTGTTCTTCACGATGATGACGCGGCGCACGGTCGCTTCGCCCACGAACTTCTTCACGTCCGGATTGGCGAGAGCGGCTTCGCGGATTTCATCTTCAGAAGCCTCGGCGGAGACGAGGATCGAGCCGCGCAGCTTGCCGTTCACCTGAACGACGAGCTTCAGTTCATCGGCCTTGATGACCTCTTCGGACCATTCAGGCCACTTGGCGTCGATGATGTCGCCCATGAGCGGGATGAAGCCGAGTTCGCCCCAGAGGCTCGTCGTGATGTGCGGCGCAACCGGGTAGAGGGTGCGAAGCAGGATCGACGCGGCTTCCTTGAGCGCTTCCTTGCCGCCCGCGGTTTCGTCGCCCTTGAAGGCGTCGATCGCGTTGAACATCTTCATGCAGGCAGAAACAACGGTGTTGTACTGCATGCGGCCGTAGTCGAATTCCGCCTGGCGGAGCGCCGAGTGGATTTCGCGGCGCAGATGCCGGGCTTCGTGGCTCATTTCGCCCGTGTAGGCTTCAACCGCCGGAGCGGCGATGATTTCCTCGCGGTGCGCATAGGCCCAGGCCCAGACGCGGCGAAGGAAGCGGAAGGTGCCTTCCGCGCCCGAATTCGACCAGGCGGCGGACTGATCAGGGGGACCGGCGAACATCACGAAGCTGCGGGCCGTATCGGCGCCGAACTTGTTGATGATGTCGCGCGGCTCAACCACGTTGCACTTCGACTTCGACATCTTTTCGATGCCGCCCAGTACCACGGGTTCGCCGTCTTCCTTCGAGATGGCGCCGACGGGGCGGCCCTTCTCGTCGTACTGAACCTCGACTTCATCGGGGTAGTACCAGCGGCGGTGCCCGTCCGGGAGATCCCGGTAGTAGCACTCGGCCATCAGCATGCCCTGCGTGAAGAGGTTCTTGAAGGGTTCGTCGTACTTGACGAGCCCGAAGTCGCGCATGACCTTCGTCCAGAAGCGGGCGTAGAGGAGATGCAGAACCGCGTGCTCGATGCCGCCGATGTACTGATCCATCGGCATCCAGTAGTCGGCGCGCTTGTCGACCATGCCCGTCGTGCAGTCGGGCGAGCAGTAGCGCTGGAAGTACCACGAGGAGTCGACGAAGGTGTCCATCGTGTCGGTTTCGCGTTCAGCGTCGCCGCCGCACTTCGGGCACTTGACGTTCTTCCAGGCGTCGCACTTGGCAAGGGGGTTGCCGGATCCGTCCGGAACGAGGTCCTCGGGGAGGACGACCGGCAGATCTTCATCGGGCACCGGCACCGGGCCGCAGTGCGGGCAGTTGATCATCGGGATGGGCGTGCCCCAGTAGCGCTGGCGGGAAATGCCCCAGTCGCGCAGGCGGAACTTCACTTCCTTGTGCCCGAGGCCCTTCTTCTCGAGGGCGGCGGCAATGGCGTCGATCGCCTCGTGAAGGCCGAGACCGTTGAATTCGCCCGAGTTGACGAGGTGCGTTTCAAGCGTCTTGTCGCCGTACCATTCCTGCCAGGCGTCGGTCGAGAAGGTTTCGCCTTCAACCGCAACAACCTGCTTGATGGGGAGGCCGAACTTCTTCGCAAAGGCGAAGTCGCGTTCGTCGTGCGCAGGCACGGCCATGACGGCGCCTTCGCCGTAGCCCATGAGGACGTAGTTGGCGATCCACACTTCGACGGGTTCGCCCGTGAGCGGGTGCTTGACATGGAAGCCCGTGGGGACGCCCTTCTTTTCCATCGTCGCCATGTCGGCTTCGGAGAAGCTCCCCTTGGCGCATTCGGCGATGAAGGCCTGCAGGTCGGGGCGGTCCTTCGCAAGATAGGTGGCGAGCGGGTGTTCGGCAGCGATCGCAACGAAGGTGACGCCCATCAGCGTGTCGGCACGGGTCGTGTAGACGTTGAGAAGCTTCGCTTCGCCCCTCAGTTCATAGGGGAAGGAAAGCGTGACGCCTTCAGAGCGGCCGATCCAGTGCTCCTGCATGCGGCGCACCTGTTCGGGCCAGCCGTCGAGCTGCTTCAGGTCGTCGAGGAGTTCCTGCGCGTACTGCGTGATCCCGAGGTAGTAGCCCGGAATTTCGCGCTTTTCAACGATCGCGCCCGAACGCCAGCCGCGGCCTTCGATCACCTGTTCGTTGGCGAGAACGGTCTTGTCGACCGGGTCCCAGTTGACGATCTGGGTCTTGCGGTAGGCAATGCCCTTTTCGAGCATGCGCAGAAAGAGCCACTGGTTCCAGCGGTAGTAGTCGGGCTTGCAGGTGGCGACTTCGCGCGACCAGTCGAAGGCGAGGCCGAGAGGCTCCATCTGAGCCTTCATGTCGGCGATGTTGCTGTAAGTCCACTTCGCGGGGGCGACCTTCTTCGAGAGCGCCGCATTTTCCGCGGGCAGACCGAAGGCGTCCCAGCCCATCGGGGTCATGACGTTGTAGCCCTTCATGCGGTGGAAGCGGTACATGACGTCGTTGAGGGTGTAGTTGCGGACGTGGCCCATATGGAGCTTGCCGCTCGGGTAGGGCAGCATGGAGCACACGTAGAACTTGGGCTTCGGATGGCCTTCGGCGTCGAGCGCCTCTTCATGGGCGCGATAAACGTCGCCGGCCTTCCACATCGCCTGAACTTCGGATTCGACCTCCTGGGGGGAGTATGTCTCGCGCATAACGCTCTTTATCCAGTGTGAGTTGTGGGTGGAGAAAAATAACAGGAAAGTATAGCCCGAGCGGGCAGGGCTTCGCGCCGTTCGAGGCCCGTCGGAGAGCGCTCCGGCGAAGAGTTTTGCCCGAGCTCAGACGCGCTTCGAAGTTCTTTCCCGGACGGTTAAAATCGCTTTTCCCGTTTTGAAGCATTCCGTTTATTCGAGTCATGCCGTCTGATCTTCTTGAGAACCTCAACCCCAAACAGCTCGAGGCCGTCACCGCCCCCGAGGAATCCGTTCTGATCCTTGCGGGCGCGGGCTCGGGCAAAACCCGGGTCCTCACAACCCGGGTTGCCTGGCTTCTTGAGGAGCATCTCGCCACCACTTCGGAAATCCTTGCCGTCACCTTCACCAATAAGGCTGCAAAGGAAATGGTGACGCGTCTGGAATCAATGCTTCCCTACGATCTGAAGCGCATGTGGATCGGCACCTTCCACGGTCTCTGCAACCGGATTCTGCGCCGGCACGCCGAATATGCGGGCCTCCCGAAGAGCTTTCAGATCATCGACAGCGCCGATCAGCTCGCCATGGTGAAGCGCATCATGAAGGCGGCCAATGTGGATCCGGAACGGACGGATCCGAGGTCCGTCACCTCCTTCATCAACTGGATGAAGGAGCAGGGCGTGCGGGCCGCGCATTCGGGTTCGATCGGCGGCGCCGACAATTCGACCAAGGTGGATCTCTACCGCGCCTATGAGAGCGAATGCCAGAAGCAGGGCGTCGTCGACTTTGCCGAACTTCTTCTTCGCTGCTACGAGCTCCTTGAAAGAAACGAGCTCGTGCGCGTTCATTACCAGCAGCGCTTCCGCCACATCTTGGTCGACGAATTCCAGGATACGAACGTGCTGCAGTACCGTTGGCTCAAGCTCCTTGCGGGCACGGGGCTCGGTCCTGACGGGGGGGCGCTTAATTCCGTCTTTGCCGTGGGCGACGACGATCAGTCGATCTATGCCTTCCGCGGCGCGAATGTCGGCAACATGACCGACTTCATCAAGGATTTTCACGTCAAGAATCCCATCCGCCTCGAACAGAACTACCGCTCGACCAAGGCGATTCTCGATGCCGCTAACGGGCTGATTGAGCAGAACGAGGGGCGGCTCGGCAAAAACCTCTGGACGGCCGGCGACAGCGGCGAAAAGATCACCGTAAAGGAGCTCGATACCGATATCGAGGAAGCGCGCTGGGTGGCCGACCAGATGGAAAACGCTCGCCATAAGGGGGCGAAGTGGCGCGACTTTGCGGTTCTCTACCGCACGAACGCGCAGTCGCGCTCGATTGAAACGGAGCTTTCCGGCCGCGGCATTCCCTACCGCGTCTACGGGGGCCTGCGCTTCTTCGAGCGCGCTGAAGTGAAGAACGTGCTCGGATACCTGCGCATGATCACGAACCCCTGGGACGACACGAGCTTCCTGCGCGTGGTCAACACCCCCACCCGCGGAATCGGCGCCAAGTCGATTGAGGTCCTCCAGAATGCAGCGCGCGAAAGAGGCATCTCCCTCTGGGCGGCCCTCACCGACCGCATGATCGAAAAGCCAGCCAAGCTTATGGCATTTGAAAACCTCATCACCCAGATGAGGATTGCTGCGGACGGGATGCCTCTCCTTGAAGCCATCAACCACGTCATCAAGGCTTCCGGTCTGGAGGAAGCGGCACGGAAGGAGAAGGAGGGCGACGATCGCGTTGAGAACATGCGTGAAGTGATTTCAGCCGCGAAGGGCTGGCTTGAAAACGAAAAGGTGGAGCTCAATCACCCGGCCTTTGCGCCGGTGAGCGACGATTCGCCTTCGCCCATGGAAGGGTTCCTCACGCAGGCGACGCTTGAGGCCGGCGACAGGAACGAGAATGCCGACCAGGATGCCGTGCAGCTCATGACCGTGCATTCAGCGAAGGGCCTTGAATTCCCCTGGGTCTGGATCATCGGCGCCGAGGAAGGTCTTTTCCCGCACTTCTCCGCCATCAAGACCGAATCGAAGGGAAGCAAGGGGGGCGGCATCGAGGAAGAACGCCGCCTCATGTACGTCGCCATCACGCGCGCGAAGAAGCACCTGACCTTCACGCACGCGCGCGAGCGCCTGATGTTCGGCAATGCCTTCAAAAACCCGCTTTCCTCCTTCGTGAACGAAATCCCGCAGTCGCTTCTTGACATCCGTCCGGCGAATAAGAAGAAGGTCTATCAGCCTTCCTACGAAGATGAGGATCAGGATGAAAAAGGCTGGGGCCGCTCCTGGGGGAGCTCCAGCCGTTCAGGTCGTTCACAGGGAAGAGGCGGCTACGGTTCGTCTTCTTCCTACGGGCGCTCGTCCTCGATGGGATCGGGCGACAGCATGTCCTTCCGCGGCACGGGCCAGTTTGAAGCCATGCAGAAGAAGGCTGCCGAGCAGTCGGGCTACAACAAGGGCGACGTCGTTAAGCACGATGCTTTCGGCGAAGGCGTCGTCAAGAAGTTCATCGGCACCGGCACGAGCCTCATCATTGAAATTGATTTCGGCAAAGCCGGCACCAAGGACCTGCTTCTTTCCTTCGCGCGCGACAAGCTCCATCTTGTTCGTCGCGGATCCTAGTGGAGCATGCTAGAATCCATTTCCCTTTCGCGAGAAAGATGGCGGGACCATAGTTCAACTGGATAGAACTGGCCCCTCCTAAGGGTCGGATCTGGGTTCGAGTCCCGGTGGTCCCACCACGAGCCTCTCAATGCGTTGCTCTGAGAGCGCTGAATCCCGCCAGAAATCAAAAAGCCCTGGAAGCCTGCGTCGGCTCAGGGCTTTTTTGTTGCCTGCCGTTTAAATCCCACCGCTTCGGCAGGAGTCGGCTGCCTGACGCGCAGAAGGCGCGCTGAGAGAAACGAGTGAGCGTCTCCGGGCCTCTTCGCATCAGAGCGCTTGACCTCAGCTCAGCAGAAGCTGCACCAAAGCGCTGTGCGGCAGCTCCTGATTATTGTTTTTAAGGCGTACAGGCAAAAGAAAAGGCCGGTTCCTTCGAACCAGCCTTCTCAATACATTTGGCAGGGGTAGTAGGATTCGAACCTACGTATGGCGGATTCAGAATCCGCTGCCTTAACCGGACTTGGCGATACCCCAGCGAATGTGGTGCGGTCGATGAGATTTGAACTCATATGGATTGCTCCGCTACCCCCTCAAAGTAGTGCGTCTACCAATTTCGCCACGACCGCGAAAACCTTCAAATTGTCACAACCTGATCGACCTGGCAGGGGTAGTAGGATTCGAACCTACGTATGGCGGATTCAGAATCCGCTGCCTTAACCGGACTTGGCGATACCCCAGCGAATATGGTGCGGTCGATGAGATTTGAACTCATATGGATTGCTCCGCTACCCCCTCAAAGTAGTGCGTCTACCAATTTCGCCACGACCGCGGCCCTTCAAGTTGTTCTCTGCTGATTTGTTTTTGAACTGAGGTGTTCATCAGCAGAGGAGAAGAATTCTACCTCGGAATTTGATTGACGGGGGCATTATTTTGATTGTTGGGCATCCCCTGTTCTTGGGATGCCGGCTGCTCGACCGTCGAAAGAACGCCGCCCTGGGGGACGGAGGCGCGCTTGTTGAAGGCGCCGGAGGCGAGCGTAAGGGCAATGGTGGAGCAGAAGAAGACCGTAGCGGCAATGGCGGTGGAGCGCGAGAGGAAATTCGCGCTGCCCGTGGCGCCGAAAACGGAGCCGGAGGCGCCGCTGCCGAAGGCTGCGCCGAGATCGGCGCCCTTGCCGTGCTGCATCAGCACGAGGACGATGACGACGACGGCTGAGATGATCTGCAGAACAAGCGCAATGCTGAGCAGGAAGTGCATGGTTCTCTAAACCTTTAATGCTTGGAAAAAAGTGGGGTGAAATCAGGGTCTGGCCGCAGAGAGCGCTTCGCCGATGCTGTAGAAGCTCTGTGCGTTGAGAGAGGCGCCGCCGACAAGCGCGCCGTCAATGTCGGCTTCGGCAAAGAGCGAAGCCGCATTTTCAGGCGTGACGCTGCCGCCGTAAAGAATCGGCGTGAGCTTGCCCGCTTCCGGAGCCGCCTGCACGAGGCGCGCGCGGATGCCGGCATGCACGGTCTGAGCCGTTGCAGGATCCGCAGAGCGGCCGGTGCCGATCGCCCAGACGGGTTCATAGGCAATCGCGCCGATGCTTTCGGGCTTCAGAACCGCGAGGACGGCATTGAGCTGACGGAGAATGACGGCGGGCGTCTCCCCGCGTTCGCGTTCCTCGAGCGTTTCGCCCACGCAGATGACGGGGCGAATGCCGTTCTTCACGAGCGTAACGGCCTTCATGGCGACGCGGTTGTCCGTTTCGCCGTATAGGCGACGTCTTTCGGAGTGGCCGACGATGGCGAACCGAATGCCGAAGTCCGCGAGCATTGCCGCAGAGACTTCGCCCGTGAAGGCGCCGGAGGAATTTTCATTCACGTCTTCGGCGCCGATTTCAATCGAGGTATCCCGGCAGGCTTCAGTGAGCCCGGGAAGATAAATGAAGGGCGCGCAGACAACCGTGCGGCAGGAAAGGCGCACAGGTTCCGCAAGGAAGTTTTTAACCCAGAGGGCATTGGCTTCCCGACTGCCGTTCATCTTCCAGTTGGCTATGACGATTCGTTCGCGCATGAAGTATTCGTAGTCTCTCTAAAGCGGGAAAAAATTCCCGGATTCCGCAGGGGATAAAGAATAATTCTAGCTTCTTTGTCCCCGGCGGGGCTTATGCGTGGAAAAGCCGGCGTGCGTCTTTCTCGAGACGCAGGGCCGGCTTGAAGCTGCAGGCGCTGCAGACATTTGCGGCGGGTGAAGGATCAGAAAAGCTCCCTTCCCGCCGGAGTCAAACGTTACTGCTGCTGGGCGCCTTCATCGCGCAGAAGCGCCTTCATGGAAAGACGAACGCGGCCCTTCTCGTCGGCTTCGATGACCTTCACGCGGACCTTCTGGCCTTCCTTCAGGTAGTCGGAAACGGCGTTGACGCGCTCGTTGGCGATCTGGCTGATGTGGAGGAGACCGTCCTTGCCCGGGAGGAGCTGAACGATGGCGCCAAAGTCGAGGAGGCGCGTAACCGTGCCTTCATAGATCTGGCCGGCTTCAACTTCCGCCGTGATGTCCTCGATGCGCTTACGGGCAGCAGCAACGCGGGCCATGTCGGGCGAGGAGATCGTGACGGTGCCGTCGTCCTCAACATTGATGGTCGTGCCGGTTTCCTCGGTGAGCGCGCGGATCACGGAGCCGCCCTTGCCGATCACGTCGCGGATCTTTTCCGGATTGATCTTGAAGGAGACCATGCGCGGAGCAAAGTCGGAGAGCTCCTTCGCGCCGCCGCCGGCCATGTCGTGCATGCGGCCGAGGATGTGCTGACGGCCTTCATGCGCCTGCGCGAGGGCGGCCTGCATGATTTCAGCCGTGATGCCTTCGATCTTGATGTCCATCTGGAGCGCGGTCACGCCGTTTTCCGTGCCGGCAACCTTGAAGTCCATGTCGCCCAGGTGATCCTCGTCGCCGAGAATATCGGTGAGGACGGCAAAGCGGTTGCCTTCCTTGATGAGGCCCATCGCGACGCCGGCGACGTAGTCCTTCAGCGGAACGCCGGCATCGAGCATCGAGAGGCAGCCGCCGCAGACGGAAGCCATCGAGGAGGAGCCGTTCGATTCGCAGATTTCGGAAACAACGCGGATCGTGTACTGGAAGTCTTCAGCAGAGGGAAGAACAGCCTTCAGAGCGCGCTTGGCGAGACGGCCGTGGCCGATTTCGCGGCGCTTCGGGGAGCCGACGCGGCCCGTTTCGCCCGTGGCGAACGGGGGCATGTTGTAGTGGAGCATGAAGCGGTCGTGCGACTCTTCGCAGAGACCGTCGATGATCTGCTCATCCTGCTTCGTACCGAGGGTCGTTGTGACGAGCGCCTGGGTTTCGCCGCGGGTGAAGAGGGCGGAGCCGTGGGTGCGCGGGAGCACGCCCTGACGGATTTCGATCGGGCGGACCGTGCGGGTGTCGCGGCCGTCGATGCGGGGTTCGCCGGCGAGAATCTGCGAGCGGACGAGGTGGGCTTCGAGTTCGAAGAGAATGCCGTGAACTTCGTTCATGTCGGGCGCTTCGGTGCCGGCCGCTTCAGCGTCGGCGGCGAGCGTCTTCTCGACGAGTTCATAGACTTCGCGGAGCTTGTCGTTGCGGGCCTGCTTCGAGCGGATCGCATAGGCGGCGTGGAGGCCTTCGTTGGAGATCTCGGTCACGCGGGCGATGAGCGCCTCATTGCGGGCGGGCGGCTGCCAATCCCAGGCGGGCTTGCCGGCCTTCGCGACGAGTTCGTTGATCGCCTTGATGGCGGTCTGCATTTCGCGGTGGCCGAACATCACGGCGTCGAGCATCGTCTTTTCGGGAAGGATGTCGGCTTCGGATTCAACCATCAGAACAGCGCGTTCCGTGCCGGCGACGACGAGGTCGAGGCGCGAGGTCTTCAGCTCTTCAGTGGTCGGGTTGAGAACGAACTGGTCGTTGATGTAGCCCACGCGGCAGGCGCCGATCGGACCGCGGAAGGGGATGCCGGAAACGGCGAGGGCGGCGGAGGTGCCGATCATCGCGGGGATGTCCGGATCAACCTGCGGGTCGGCGGAGAGAACGTGAATGATGACCTGAACTTCATTGAAGAATCCGTCCGGAAAGAGCGGGCGGATCGGGCGGTCAATGAGGCGGCTCGTGAGGGTTTCCTTTTCAGAGGGACGTCCTTCGCGCTTGAAGAAGCCGCCGGGGATGCGGCCGGCCGCGTAGGTCTTTTCAATGTAGTCGACGGTAAGCGGGAAGAAGTCCTGGCCGGGCTTGGCTTCCTTCTTGCAGACGACGGTGGCGAGAACCACGGTGTCGTCCATGCGGCAGACGACGGCGCCGGTGGCCTGACGGGCGATTTCGCCGGTTTCAAGCGTGACGTCGTGATTGCCGAACCGGAAGGACTGCGTTGCTTTATTGAACATCGTCATGAGTAATGCTTCCTTATTTCTCTGGGAGGATGTCTTTTCGCTGACGTTCCATTTCTTCCCGCTTTCGCCGGCGGTTCGGATTTGAATCGCCGGCACGCTGCGGTTTGAGCATTCACGCTTGAGGAAAGTAAGTGCTCAAATCGCAACGCGCTTGGGTGGAAGGCAGGAGGATCCGGAGGGTGTTCGTCAACGATCAGACGGGGTTGGCAGATAGGACGACGGCCTGTCGAAATCGGCAGGCCGTTGTCTTGAGAATCTCTTCGAGCTTACTTGCGCAGATTGAGCGTGTCGATCAGCTTGCGGTAGGCGTTAAGATCGGTGCGCTTCAGGTAGTCAAGGAGCTTGCGGCGGCGCGAAACCATGCGGAGCAGGCCGCGGCGGCTGTGATGATCCTTGGCGTGGACCTTGAAGTGATCCGTGAGGTGATTGATGCGGGCCGTAAGAAGGGCCACCTGGACCTCGGGAGAGCCAGTGTCGCCTTCGGCGCGCTGGAACTTGGCAACGATCTCAGACTTGGTCAGTTCAGACATGGATATTCCTGTCAAAGAGATGGTAAAACTTGCGGACACGAGCGTTGTGACTCGAGCCGTGAAAGCGGGCATTTTATCTGCCTCACGGGCGCCATGCAAGCAAAATGCATTGTTTTTTCATCATGACGCCCTGAGACGGAAATTTTGTTGAGTATTAGCGGTCGTCTGACTTGCGGAAGCGCTTTTCGAGCCAGGAGATGAAGCGCGAAATGGTGAGCGTCATCACGAGGTAGAGAATCGCAACGCAGGTCCAGATTTCAAGCGTGCCGTAGGTTTCAGCAATGATGAGCTGGCCGGAGCGCGTGAGTTCCTCAAAGCCGATGACGGAAACGAGCGAGGAGTCCTTCAGCATGGCGATGAATTCATTGCCCATCGGCGGGATGATGCGCTTGAAGGCCTGCGGCAGGATGATGTAGCGCATCGTCTGGGTGTTCGTCATGCCGAGCGAGAGGCCGGCGCGGTACTGGCCGAGCGAAATCGACTGAATGCCGCCGCGGAAGATTTCCGCAATGTAGGCGCCCGAGTTGAGCGAGCAGGCCGCAACGGCCGCCACATAAGGATCAATGCGGTGCCCCACGATGTTGGGGAGCGCAAAGTAGATGATGAAGATCTGAATGAGGAGCGGCGTGCCGCGGATGAAGTCGACGTAGACCTTCGCGGGAATGCTGAGGAACGGACTTTTCGAGAGCTGCAGGAGCGAGAGCAGAAGGCCGAGAAGCAGACCAATGCCTACGGAGAGCGCGGTGATTTCAAGCGTGAGGCCTGCGCCGCGCAGAAGGAGCGGGAAGCTCGAGGCAATGAGGGAGAGATCAAATTCCATGGTGTTTCTATAGAGACTGATCAGTGCCGGAGGTCCGCCGGCTGTGGGAAAAACGGATGAATCATCATCCGGGCTCTGTTTGATTGAGTGAGCTGAAGCATGCCTGAGGAAAACATGCTCAGCTTCCGGCTTTGGTCCGGCCGCGGCATTCTATATGACGCCGGCATCGCGTTCGCGAAAAGAACGTCGATGCCGGGGAAATGCCTGTCTCAGGGACTTCCCCGACAGGTCTTGCTGGCGCGCGCGAGCGGCGTCCGAGGGATTATTCCTGGAACCACTTGCTGTAGATCTTATCGACTTCACCCGAAGCCTTCAGATCTGCATAGGCCTTGTTGAGCTTCTCGAGGAGCTGGGTGTTCCCCTTCTTCACGGCAAAGCCGAAGCTCTCAGCATCGGCGATGTAGGCCGGAATCGTGAGAACCTTCGCGGCGCGTTCCTGGTTCTTGAGGTAGTAGGCGAGCACCGGGCGGTCGAGCACGACGGCGTCGGAGTTGCCGGACATCAGATCCATGAAGGCTTCGCTCGTGGTATTGAAGCTAGAAACCTTGGCGCCCGGGATCGTCTTGGCCTTTTCAGCCCCCGTGGTGCCGATCTGAACGGCAAGGTTCGTGTTCTTCAGATCGTCGAAGGTCTTGTACTTCCCGACGTTCTTTTTCTGAATGAGCATCGAGAGGCCGGACGTGTAGTAGGGCGTCGTGAAGTCGACGCGCTTCTGGCGTTCGGGCGTGATGGAAACGCCCGCGGCGATTACGTCGATCGTGCCCGTCATGACGGCCGGGACGAGGGCGTCAAAGCCCATATTGAGGATTTCGACGTCGTAGCCCGCCTTGTCGCCAACAGCGCGGATGAGATCCATGTCGAAGCCCGTGTATTCCTTCGTCTTCGTATCGAGGAATTCGAAGGGCGCAAAAGTGGGCTCAGTGCCGACGCGCAGCAGGTCGCGGGCTTCACCGATCGAAGCGGCAAGACCGCAGGCAACTGCACAGGCGCAGACGACAAAATTCTTGAACTGCATGACTGAATCTCCGGAAGTGGTTTCTCGTTCGTTTTCCGGATGCCCGTTGCTGGCGGATAAACCGGATCATATTTCCGGGGATCATAGCGGGCGGCCGGCTTCGGTCTGCGCGCAATGTCGTCTCTTCTTGTCCCAACCGGAATTACGATGGTTTTCCTTGAGGATTCATGCGATTAAAGCGCGAGAATGGCCGTGCTATTGGCGGATTTGGTCGACAAAAAGACGCACTCAGGAAGCGGAGTCCGCAGGCGCCGCTTCTGCTGCTTCCCGGCGCCAGGCGGGAGTGCTTTTGGATTTCTTTTCGGCAATGTCGAGGATGCGGTTGTGTTCTGCCAGCTCCTCTGCATTGGCGCGGATGATGACGCAGTCCTCCTCCTTCGGCATCGGAGGGAGATTGTCGATGTCTTCATTCACGAGCGTGAGCGTGTCCTGCCCGCGGGTGAGGGAAATGTAGACCTCGGCAAGCAGCTCCGCGTCAAGGAGCGCCCCGTGGAGCGTGCGGTTGGAGTTGTCGATCTCGTAGTAGCGGCAGAGCGCGTCAAGGCTTACGGCGCGTCCGGGGAGAAGCTTCTTGGCGAGCTTGACCGTATCGATGACGTCGCAGTAGTCCTCGATCTGGCCCTTCCCGATGCGTTCGAGCTCCATATTGAGGAAGCCCGTATCGAATGCGGCATTGTGGATGACGAGCGTCGAATCCCGGACGAAGTCGAGGAACTCATCCGCAATTTCAGCGAATTTCGGCTTGTCGGCAAGAAATTCCGTCGTGATGCCGTGAATGGCGACGGCGTCCTCGGGCACCTCCCGCTCCGGATTGATGAAGATCTGAAGGTGGTTTTCCTTGGTGCTCTTCATGACGCGGCCGTCAAGCGCCACGCAGCCGATTTCAATAATGCGGTCGCCGCCTTTGGCATTGAGGCCCGTGGTTTCGGTATCAAGCGTAATCAGACGATTTCTGGCGGCCATAAAGTTCACCCGTGGGAGAAAAGGAAGATCGGGAAGCGAGAAAAATTGTAGCCGCGCAGAACGTCAGTCTTCGTCGCACGGAAAACAAAAAAGCCCGGCAGAACTTTCTGTCGGGCTTGACGTCTTTCGTCTGGAGCGGGCGAAGGGAGTCGAACCCTCGTCATCAGCTTGGGAAGCTGAGGTAATGGCCGTTATACGACGCCCGCTTCGCGCGCCTTGATGAGACCAACTCATCAAGATAAGCAATTCTGGCGGAAGGAGAGGGATTCGAACCCTCGATACGGAATTTCCGTATGCCGCCTTTCCAGGGCGGTACAATCAACCACTCTGCCATCCTTCCATGAATGTCCTCAGACGCATTGATCCGGCCCGTGGTGATTGGGTATCGAATCGCGAGGGCAGTGCCCTGAACTGAGGAAGCGGAATGTAGCATGTCCCTTTTTAATTTGTCAAGTTTTTTCCTGCAAACGGGCTGAATTTCTTCCTGCGGCGAAGAATCCGGGCTTTGTTTTCCATCGGCGATATCCTTTTATGAGCTTGAAAATCTTTAATTTTCAGTGTGCAAACGGCCACGTTTTCGAGGCGTGGATCCGCAGCGACCGCGCGGAAGATCTGCCCGAAGTTTGTCCTGCATGCGGCGACGGGACGCTTCGGAAGCTTCCGTCGGCAGCAAAGATACGGCCGGTGGAAGGAACGACGAGAAGCGATGTTGAAGAGGATCTCACGGTGAGAGACGCCCGGAAAGCACGCGAGCTCGGGGAGACACTGAGAGCGCAGGCGCTCGGCATTATGCGCGAGGTCGCGAGAAAAGCCGAGGATGTCGGTGAAGCCTTCCCGGAAACCGTGCGGAATATGGAAAAAGGGAGTGTTCCCAAGAAGCTCGTGCGCGGCACCTGCACGCCGCTCGAAGCAGCGGACCTGCGCGCGGAGGGAATCGACGTCGTTGATCTGCCCGAAGAGGCGGTCGACACGCTCAATTAAGATTCGCCCCACTTTCCTGCCGCTAAAATCCTCCTGCCCGCCGGAGTGTGGAAAGATCCTTCATTTGAGCGGCCGGCGTGATGCTTTATTCAATCGAGCGACATTTTCTTATGCAGCAGTTTCCTCCCGTCAATGAAGTCAGGCCTTACGGCGTTGTTGATCTCACCGATCAGAGCACGATGCTTCTGGTGCTTGAGGAGCTCGGCATCGCGCACCTGCAGGATGAATGGCTGAGGACGCATACCCCTGAAGCGCCGGATGCCGCACAGGCCGCTGAGCAGCATAAGGAGTTCTTTGAGGATCTCTGCGCCATTCTCGAAGGAAAGGCCGGTCCCGATCGGGTGGAGCCCAACGGCTGGGCAGGCGTGAGGCTTGCTGAGCACCTGAGAGCCGCCATGCCGGAGGTTCTTGCCCGGGCGCTTGCTGAAGCCGGAAAGGAAAGCGATCCTTCGCGCGCGTCGGATCACGATGTCGTCGCAGCGGCCCTCCAGGCTTTTGAAGCCTCGCTCTCGCGGCTTTCGCTACATCAGGAAAAAATCAAAACGGAAGGCGCTCAGGCAGATCCCGCTGAATACATTCAGCTCATGATCGGCTGGTCCGGAGTCTTCTCCGGAAAGGCAGAGTCGCTTAAGCTTTCCGACCTATATATGCCTTACCTGTAAGGAGGTACGGCTAGGCCTGAGGATTTGAGGGCAAATGCCTATTGCCGTGGCCTTGCATCAATAAAAAACGAATTCCTAACGGTCCGACATCTTCGCTTACAGTGCGGCTGATGGGTAAACTTCGGCTAGACGCTACGAAAAGTCTGCTTGTTTTCGATAAGAGCGAATACCTCTAGGGGATTACGATAATAATTACCTCTTTTGGCGAAGGCTGAGCGAGGCTCATTCCTCATCACTCACTCGAAAGCGACGGTTCTTTTCCCTCTGGCGTTGTCCCATCCACAACCAAAGGAAAAGATCGTTATGGAAACGCTGAACGGGGTGAATGCACTCACCATCGTATTCGCCGCTCTATGCATCTTTGCAATCGCATACCGCTTCTACGGCTTATGGATTGCTCAGAAGGTGCTCAACATCAATGCCGCCCGCGAAACCCCTGCCGTGCGCTTTGATGATGGCAAAGACTATGTGCCGACGAACAAGTACGTTCTCTTCGGCCACCACTTCGCCGCTATTGCTGCCGCCGGTCCCCTTCTCGGGCCCGTTCTTGCCGCGCAGTTCGGCTATCTCCCGGGCCTGCTCTGGATTCTGATCGGCTGTGTTCTCGCGGGCGGCGTGCACGACATGGTCGTGCTCTTCTGCTCGGTGCGTCACCGCGGCAATTCGCTCGCCTACATTGCGAGCCAGGAAATCGACTCCACGACGGGCCGAGTTGCTGCCTGGGCGGTGCTCGCGATTCTGATCCTCACGCTTGCAGGTCTTTCGATTGCGGTCGTCAACGCGATGCACAACTCGCTCTGGTCGACCTACACCGTGGCGGCGACCATTCCGATCGCCATCCTGATGGGCCTCTACATGCAGGTCTGGCGCAAGGGCGACGTCTCGGGCGCCACGATCATGGGCGTCGTGCTCCTCTTCCTCTGCATTCTTTCGGGTCCGTGGGTTGCCTCGCACCCCGAATACTTCGGCTTCCTTGACATCGACAAGCCCGAGATGAGTCTTCTCATCCCGATCTACGGCTTCTTTGCCTCGGTCCTTCCGGTGTGGCTCCTGCTCCTGCCGCGCGACTATCTCTCGACCTTCCTTAAGATCGGCACGATCGGCGCGCTCGCGATCGGCATCGCCTTCGTGATGCCCAACTTCAACATGCCGCCCCTCACGGAATTCATCCACGGCGGCGGCCCGATCATCGGCGGCCCGGTGATTCCGTTCCTCTTCATCACGATTGCCTGCGGCGCGCTTTCGGGCTTCCATGCCACGATCGGCACGGGCACGACCCCGAAGATGATCGGCAATGAAAAGGACGTCCTCTTCGTCGGCTACGGCGCCATGCTCATGGAAGGCTTCGTTGCCATCATGGCTCTCGTTGCCGCCTGCGTTCTCGTTCCTGCCGACTACTTCGCGATCAACGCTCCGGCCGACAAGTTCGCCAAGCTCGGCATGTCCGTCGTCGAACTCCCGCAGCTCGAGGCTGAAGTTCAGGAAAGCCTGATGGCCCGCCCGGGCGGCTCGGTGTCGCTCGCCGTCGGCATGGCTCACATCTTCTCGAAGATTCCGTTCATGGAAAGCCTGATGGCGTACTGGTATCACTTCGCCATCATGTTCGAGGCCGTCTTCATCCTGACTGCTGTTGACGCCGGCACCCGCGTGGGCCGCTTCTTCCTGCAGGAAATGATGGGCAAGGTCTGGCCGAAGTTCGGCGACAAGGAATGGTGGCCCGGCATTGTGATCACTTCGGCGATCTTCACGGGTACCTGGGGCTATCTCGTCTGGTCGGGCGACATCGGTTCGATCTGGCCGCTCTTCGGCATCTGCAACCAGCTTCTCGCCTCCGTGACGCTCCTGATCGGCACGACCGTCATCATGCGCATGAACAAGGTGAAGTACGCCTGGGTGACGGGTGCTCCCGGCATCCTGATGACCATCATCACGTTCTGGGCCGGTCTCTGGCTGATCTTCAATCAGTACCTGCCCAACGGCCAGATGCTGCTCGCATTCCTCTCCGCGCTCATCATGGTTCTGATGCTCTTCGTGATCATCGGCGTGCTGCGCCGCTGGGTGGCTCTGCTCAACATCCATACGACCGTCAAGGACTCGTACGGCGTTGAGGTGAAGACCATCGTTGAGGAATAACCTCATGACGCATGAGCCCGGGAAGCGCCGCTTTCCGGGTCTCTGAAGCTACGAAGCGCTCTCCGGGCTCAATCCCGCGGGAGCGCTTTTTTTCGTGTGCCCGGCATGGGCGATTTCTATAGGGTGAAAGTCCCGATGAGCAGGAGGTAGTGCCAAGCTCACAGCCAGAGGCAAGGGTGTCCGTCGT